>NZ_CP044543.1:4915884-5235057 GCF_008932115.1 Bradyrhizobium betae | reverse complement strand
TTCGCGAAGGCGCGGCTCGGCGTCGACGACGGCGTGCTCGGGCTGCTTCTGCTCAGCCTCGGCATCGGCTCGGTGGTCGCGATGCTCATGACTGGCGTGATGAGTGCGCGCTACGGCAGCAAGCCGATCATCCTTGCCGGCGGGCTCGGTCTGGCGCTGGTGCTGCCGCTGCTGGCCGTCGCGAGCTCGCCGGCCACGCTGGCGCTCGCGCTGCTCGCCTTCGGCGCCGCGCTCGGTTCCATCGACGTCGCCATGAACATCCATGCGGTCGAGGTGGAGCGCGACGCGCCACGTCCGCTGATGTCGGGCTTCCATGCACTGTTCAGCATCGGCGGCTTTGCCGGATCGGCGCTGATGACCGCACTGCTCTCGCTGCAGACGGGCGCACTCGCCTCCACGCTGATCTGCGCGTTCCTGATGCTGATCGCGATGCTGTTGACCTGGCCGCGCCTGCTTCGCTCGGTGCAGGTGCAGGACGGACAGCTGTTCGTGCTGCCGCATGGCTCCGTGCTGCTGCTGGCGCTCCTCGGCGCCATCACCTTCCTGGTCGAGGGCGCGATGCTCGACTGGAGCGCGCTGCTCGTGATCGGCGCGGGCCTCGTCTCCGACACGCAGGGCGGGATCGGCTATATCGTGTTCTCGATCGCGATGACGGTGGGACGGCTCGGCGGCGACGCCGTCGTCGCGCGCATCGGCGACCGCATGACACTGATCTGGGGCAGCCTCATTGCGATCGCGGGTTTCGTGGTGCTGCTCACGGCGCCCGTAGCGGCGGTCGCCGTCGCGGGCTTCCTGCTGATCGGGCTCGGCGCCTCGAACCTCGTGCCGGTGCTGTTCCGCCGGGCCGCAAGGCAAACGGTGATGCCGACGGGGCTCGCCGTCGCGGCGATCACGACCGCGGGCTATGCCGGCATCCTGGTCGGTCCTGCCGGTGTCGGCTTCGTCGCACGTCTCGGCGGACTGTCGATGGCATTCTGGATACTGGCTGCGCTGATGGGTCTCGTCACGCTGTCAGCCCGCATCGTCACGCGCCAGCGCGCCTGAGCCGTCTCACAATTTGCTCAGTCCAATCGATCTGATCACCGGTGCCAGGCTCGCCGTCGTCGCCTCGACGATGCGCTGGAATTTGTCCGGGCTTGAATCGCCGTCGGGCTCCAGGCCCTGGGCACGGTAGCTCGCCAGCAGCGCCGGATCGGACATGGCCAGCCGCGTCGCCTGCGCGATCCGGTCGATGATCGCATCGTCGGTGCGCCTCGGTGCGAAGATGCCGAACCAGCCCTCATAGCGAAGATCCGGCATGCCGGATTCGACGGCGGTCGGAATCTCCGGAGCACCGCTCAGCCGTTTCTCGGTGGTGACCGCCAGCAGCCTGACCTTCCCGGCCTCGCCGAGTTCCTTCAATTGAACGGACATCACGCCAATGACGAGCGAGATCTGGCCACTGACGAGGTCGTTGGCCGCCTGCGACATGCCCCGATAGGGCACGTGGACGATATCCAGTGCGCCGGCCTGCTGCTTGAAGGATTCGCCGACCAGATGGTTTCCGGTGGCGATGCCGGGCGTCCCGTAGGAGAGCTTCCCCGGATTGGCCTTGGCGTAGGCGATCAGCTCGCGCAGGTTCGTGACCGGCAGCGACGGATGCACGGCGAACACCAGCGCAGTGCTGATCAGGCGGTAGATGGCGCGGAAATCGTCGACGGAATAGCCGGGATTTGCCGAGGTCAGGGGAATGATGACCTGCGTGGAGCCGTTGCCGAGCAGCAGCGAATAGCCGTCGGGCGCCTCGCGCGCGACCGCGGCCGTCCCGATCGCGCCGCCAGCACCGCCGATATAGTCGACGAAGGTCGGCCCAAGCAGCGACGACATCTTGTCCACCCAGGGACGCCCGATCTGGTCCCCCGCTCCGCCGGCTCCGTAGGGATGCACGAGGCGAATGGGACGAGACGGATAGTCAGCGGTTTGTCCGCTGCGCGGCAGCGCCGCCAGCGCCGCTGCGCCCGATAGCGCATGAACGATCTGTCGGCGCGAGAAGGAAGCCATGGTCGAATTCCGGAAGCCGGTGGTCACTGTCGAGGCGGTCACGCGAGCCTAACCCATTCCGTTTCAAGCGTTATTTCGATGGATCGGCCGACCCAAGCCATGCGCGCAGGGCTGTCAGCCCTGCCCACTGCTTTCCGCCGGTTTACTGTACGCCTCGTTCTGATAGACCATAAAGTAATACCTTTGGACTCCCGTTGCGGGGGCAATGGCGCGTGCCAGACCATCACGAAGACCCGGCCATTTCCTTTGGGCCATTTCGACTGCTTCCGAAGTCCCGGCTCTTGGAGAAGGAGGGCTCGCCGCTCCATGTCGGCGGCCGCGCGCTCGACATTCTCATCTTCCTCGCCGAGCGCCCCGGCGAAGTCGTCGACAAGCGCGAGCTGGTCAAGCGCATCTGGGCCGACGTCAATGTCGACGAGGGCAGCCTGCGCTTCCATGTCGCAGCCTTGCGCAAGGTGCTGGGCGATACCGGCAAATCAGCCCGCTATGTCGTCAATGTGCCCGGACGCGGCTATTGCTTTGTCGCCTCGTTGGCTCAGCCGGCCGCCGCCGCCGCGCAGCCGACCGTCGACATCCTGCCGCCCCGCTCCCTCCCCGCACCGCTCTCGAGGATGGTCGGGCGGGAGGAGATCGTCGAAAAGATCGCGAACGGGCTGTCGCTGCATCGCTTCATGACCGTGGTCGGCCCGGGCGGCATCGGCAAGACCGCCGTCGCCGTCACCGTCGGGCATCGCCGCTCCCAGGATTTCGGCGGGCGCGTCTTCTTCGTCGACTTCGGTCCGCTCAGGGATGCCAGCCATATCGCCACCACCATCGCCTCCGCGCTCGGACTGACCATCAGCGCGGAAGATCCGACACCGGCCCTGCTGACATTTCTGAAGAGCGGCCCGACCCTGGTGATCTTCGACGGTTGCGAGCACGTGCTGGACGCGCTGGCGCCGCTGGTCGAACGCATCGTCCGCGAAGCGCCGCAGCTTCGCGTGCTCGCGACCAGCCGCGAATCGTTCCGGAGCGAGGGCGAGCGCATCTTCCGGCTGTTCCCGCTGGACTGCCCGCCCGAGCGCGAGGGCCTCGATGTCGCCGAGGTGCTCGCCTATCCCGCGGCCCAGCTCTTCGTCGAGCGCATCGCACAGAGCTCGGGTCCGTTCCAGCTGAGCGCCGAAGAGGCCCCGCTGGTCGCCAGCATCTGCCGGCGCCTCGACGGTATTGCGCTCGCCATCGAGCTGGCGGCGGGCCGCGTCAACGCCTACGGTATCGCCGGCACCGCATCCTTGCTCGACAGCCGCTTCTCGCTGCAATGGCGAGGGCGACGCACCGCCGTGCCCCGGCACCAGACGCTCGCCGCAGCGCTCGACTGGAGTTATGATCTGCTGTCTCCGGCCGAGAGCGCCACCCTGCGGCGCCTTTCGGTGTTCGCCGGGCCCTTCGCACCGGAAGCGGCTGCCACGATCGCAGCCGGCGACGGGCTCAGCACATCGGAAACGCTCGAAGGGATCGACAGCCTCGTCGCCAAATCGCTGATCTCGCCGTCAGGCTCGCGGACGCTGCGCTATCGCCTGCTCGACACCACCCGCACCTACGCACACGCAAAGCTCAACGAGCTCGGCGAAACCAGGCAGGTCGCGCGGCGCCATGCGGAGCATTTTCGGGAGTTCTTCGAGCGCGCCGACGCCGACACGTCGACGCCGCTGCCCGAATGGCTCGGCATCTACGGCGCGGAGCTGGACAATGTGCGCGCGGCGCTGGACTGGGCCTTCGCGCCCGACGGCGACACGGCGCTTGGAATCAGGCTGACGGTTGCCGCGGTCACGTTGTGGGTCCGCCTCTCCTTGTTCGCCGAATGCCGCGAGCGCACCCGGACCGCGCTCGCCGCGCTCGGCGACAACGGCGACGACCGGACCCGCATGCAACTGCTGTCGGCACTCGGCTGGTCGCTGATGTATGGCGAGGGCCGCGCCCGTGAGGCGCGCCCGATCCTCGAGACGACATTCGAACTGGCGGAAAAGCTCGACGACAAGGACTTTCGCCTGCGCGCGCTCTGGGGCCTGTCGATCGACCAGTTCAACAACGGACAGTTCGGCAAGGCACGCGCCCTGGCCGATCGCTTTGCCAGCGCCGCCGCGAACTCGCCTGATAGCACCGACGTCATGCTGAGCGACCGGCTGATGGCGGTGGCGCTGCACTATCTCGGTGACCAGAACGACGCGCGCGTTCGGATCGACCGCGTCAGCGCCTCGCTGCACGTGCTCGCGGAGAAGCCGAAGATCTTCCCGCTGGACTTGAGAATATCGACGCAATATTTCCGCGCCCGCATCCTGTGGCTGCAGGGCGAGGCCGATCAGGCCCAGGCGCTCGCCGCCAGAAACATCGAGGAAGGCCGCGCCAACGGCCACGCGCTGACCTTCAGCAGCGTGCTCGGACAGGCCGCCTGCCCGATCGCGTTCTGGGCCGGTGATTTCGACGCCGCGGAGCGCCACGGCGCCGAGCTGCTCGAACACACCGAGCGCCACGCCATCCGTCTCTGGGGTCTGTGGGCGCGAGCCTTCAATGCGGCGGTCATGGCCAGGCGCGGCGATATCGAGACGGGCCTGCCGCTACTCCGCGACGAGCTCAATCGCGCCGGCGATGCACGCTTCCTGCCGCGCTTCCTCCCCCTGCTCGGCGAGCTCGCCGCGTGTTCCGGAGAGGCCGACCAGGTCGACCGCGGCCTCGACGTGATCGAGGACGTGCTGACCCGCTGCAACGACCGGCAGGAGCTCTGGTATCTGCCGGAGCTGATCCGCATCAAGGGCGAGTTGATGCTCAGGAGCGCGCGACATGCAGGCGAGGCCGAAGCCCGCTTTCGCGAAGCCATGGGCATTGCTGCCCAGCAGGGCGCGCGCTTCTGGGAGCTGCGCTGCGCCACCAGCCTCGCGCGGCTGATGATCGGCGCCGGCCAGAATGCGGAAGCTCAGACTCTTCTCGACAATGTCTTCGGCGCGTTTGCCGAAGGCGCTGATATCGCCGACATGCGCATCGCGCGCGATCTGGTCGCTCAATTGCGAAACTGATCGCGCGCCGATGCGCCCTAGCCTCCCACGGCCGCTGCGCGACGCGGCAGCTTCCAGTCGGGGCGGATGAAGTGGCAGGTGTAGCCGTCGGGATAGCGTTCGAGATAATCCTGATGCTCCGGCTCGGCTTCCCAGAACTCGCCGGCGGGCGCGACTTCAGTCACCACCTTGCCGGGCCACAGGCCGGACGCCTCGACGTCGGCGATGGTGTCTTCGGCAACCCGCTTCTGCTCGTCGCTGGTATAGAAGATGGCCGAGCGGTAGCTCGTGCCGAGATCATTGCCCTGGCGGTTCAGCGTGGTCGGGTCATGGATCTGGAAGAAGAACTCCAGCATGGTCCGGAAGCTGGTCTTGGCCGGATTGAAGACGATCTCGATCGCTTCGGCGTGGCCTTCGTGATTGCGATAGGTGGCGTTCTTGACGTGCCCGCCGGTGTAACCGACCCGCGTCGAGATCACGCCGGGCTGCCTGCGGATGAGATCCTGCATGCCCCAGAAACAGCCTCCGGCCAACACCGCGCGCTCTGTCGTCATCTGTCCGCTCCCGATTGGTCGCTCTGTGCGCTTTGCATTTGTCTCAATATAGGCTCTCGGCTGCCTGGCTGAAAGCCAGGGCCCGGTGTCTATCCACCCGGCCTGGAAACCGGATGGACAGGGGGCGCAGCTACGCGGTCAGCCCAGCTTTGCGTCGAGCGTGATCGCGGCGTTGAGCACCTTCGACACCGGACAGTTCTTCTCGGCCTCGCCGGCGATCCTGGCGAAACCTGCATCGTCGAGGTTCGGCACCTTGGCACGCAGGGTCAGCGCGGATTTGCTGATCTTGAAGCCCTTTCCTTCGGGCTCGAGCGTCACAGCCGCCTCGGTCGAGAGCTCGTCCGGCGTGAAACCGGCCATCTGAAGGCCGAACGCCAGTGCCATCGTGAAGCAACCGGCATGCGCCGCCGCGATCAATTCCTCGGGATTGGTGCCCTTCTCGTTCTCGAAACGGGTCTTGAACGAATAGGGCGTCCCGGCGAGCACGCCGGATTCGCTCGACAGATGACCGGTGCCATCGCGACCGGTGCCCTTCCAGACTGCTGTTGCCTTGCGGATCATCTCAATTCTCCTTGTTGGTTTTTAGCACCGGCGCTGCGTACCGGAGGATAGCGACATTGGCACGACCGCCTGTCGCCATTCCAACCGGCCGAACGCCGCAGTGGTTCCGTTCGTGGCCAGGCTGCCTGGCTCCATTCCAGACAGGTTCTCAGATCGACTGGCGCAGCGGGCGGAACGCGGTGCGCATTTCCGCGCTGAACAGCGCAGGCTGTTCCCAGGCGGCGAAGTGGCCGCCCTTGTCGAGGCGGTTGTAGTGCATCAGCCTGGGATAGGCCTTCTCGGCCCAGCTGCGCGGCGCGGCATAGATCTCGTCCGGGAAGACGCTGACAGCGACCGGGATCCTGATGTGTTTCGGCTCGAAGAACACCAGCTTGTTCTCCCAGTAGAGCCGCGCCGACGACACCGCGGTGTTGGTGAGCCGGTAGAGCGTGATGTTGTCGATCACATCGTCCCGCGACAACCCTTCCGTCTTGCCGTCGAACACGCGCGCGATCATCGCGGCGCTGCCGCATCGTGATCGAGCATCCAGGACGCAAGGCCCGCCGGCGAGTCGACGAGGCCGTAGAGCGTCTGCGGCCGGCTCGACATCTCGATCGCATAGCCGAGGCCGTGCTTGTAGAAGTCGTCGAGCTGATCGTAGGCGATGCGCTCCCCGGCGGAGAGATTCGCCGGCCGCGTCCCGCCGGGCTGGAGCGCCCTGACGATTTCATCGGGGACGGTGGCGGGCATGTTGGTGTGAATGCCAAGCAATTCCGGCGGCGCGATCACCATCTGCTCGGTGACGGCATTGCCCCAATCGCCGCCCTGCGCAACGTAGCGGTTGTAGCCGAGACGCTTCATCAGCACGATCCAGGCGCGCGCGATGCGCTGCGGATCCCAGCCGAGCGCGGTCGGCTTGCCGGAGAAGCCGTGGCCCGGCAGCGAGGGGATCACCAGATCGAAGGCGTCCGCGGCCTTCGCGCCATGCGCCGCCGGATCGGTGAGCGGGCCGACGATCTTCATCTGCTCGATGATCGAGCCCGGCCAACCATGGGTGACGATCATCGGCAACGCATTCTCGTGCCTGGAACGGACGTGAATGAAGTGGATGTCGACGCCGTCGATCTCGGTGACGAATTGCGGCAGCGCGTTGAGCCGCGCTTCCATCTTGCGCCAGTCATAGTCGTTCTGCCAGTAGCGGATGCAACAGCAACAGGCTCGCGACGCTGGCAGCAACCGCGGTCATCGCTGCTGCCGCGCTTCGGATCGACACCACCGACCCGGACGCTGCCGGACAGATACGGCTCGTCCGGTCCGGCGTGAACATCGCCGGCGCCGTGGAACGGTCCGCCGACGTCAATGCCGCGATCGAGCAGATCCGCTCGCGCGGCCTCCAGATCGGACACGATCAGGTACAGCCCGCGTGCCGAACCCGGCGCTGCCGCGGTGACGTTCCTGCCGAAGATCACCGAACAGGCCGAGCCGGGCGGCGTGAACTGGATCACCCGCCATGCGTCACCGGAGGCAAAATCGGCGTCCAATCGCCAGCCGATGCGGGTGTAGAACGCCTTGGCGCGATCGACATCCGACACCGGGATCACGACGACTTCGAGCTTCAGGTCGATGCTGCGCGATGTCGAAGGCTCATTCGAGGATTTGGCCGCGCTGTCGCGGTCGATGTCCGGTGTCGCCATGTCGAACTCCCTGTTATGGCTCGCGAGCGATTGCGGGCAGACGCGTCTTCACGCGGCGGCCGGCATCACGATGGTCACCCGCGTGCCGCCCTGCCCGGCCTCACCCTGCAACCGTGCGTGGATGCTGCGAGCGAGTCCTTCGAGGATGCGGCTGCCGGTGCCCTGAAGCGGACCGGTCGCGCCGATCCCGTTGTCGGCCACCGTGCAGAACCAAACGCCGTCGCGATTGGCGACCTCGATACGGATCAGTGCACCATTCCTGGTCGGAAAGGCATGCTTTGCCGCATTCGTGACCAGCTCGGTCAGCATCAATGCGAGCCGATGACATTGCGACGCCGACAGCGTACCGCTCTCGATCGCAGCCTCGCAACGGATGCCAGCCGGCTCCAGCACCGCCTCGGAGATCGCTCCGCACAGGCTTTCGAAGAAGGCCTCGACATCGACGGCGGACACATCATCGCTGTCGGACAAGAGTTGATAGAGCCTGCCGAAGGCGACCAGGCGCCGCTCGAAGCGGTCCATCACGACCGACACGTCCCTGATGCCGGCCCGCGTGAAATCGCGGCGGACAGACGCACCCAGCAGCGTCAGCGTGTTCTTCATCCGATGGTGGGATTCCCGCAACACGAGTTCCCAATCACGCGACTGTTCATCGAAACTGGCGACGTACTGGGATCGAACGACGTCGTCGTCGGGCCTGGAGCCGATAGCGGACATGGTAGCCTCCCCGTTGGACGTAGGACCTAAGTCTGAGGCTATAGTGGATGCACCGTGCGTGTTTTGCCCGTTAGACGTTGCAAGATTCTGTTATGATCGATGGCAGCACAAATTGGCGGCGCGAGCGTCGGCTCGACAGTCAGCGACGCTGACAAATTGTCCTATTGGCCCCGTAAGCCGCTCGCGTTTAAACAAAATTTGTGACGGTTATTGCCGCTGCGCTCAGGCGATTGCCGCGCGATTTCGCCACTTTCGGCCAGTTTACTCACAACCTCGTTCTGGTAGATCAGACGACAGATACTAGCCCTTCCACCTGGAATCATGGCGCGTGCCGGACACTCACGATCAGGATGCGGCCATTTCCTTCGGGCCATTCCGGCTGTTCGCAAAGTCGCGCCTGCTCGAGAAGGACGGCGCTCCGCTTCACCTCGGCGGCCGCGCGCTCGATATCCTCATTTTCCTTGCCGAGCGCGCCGGCGAGGTCATCGACAAGCGTGAATTGATCAAACGCGTCTGGGCCGACGTGACCGTCGACGAAGGCAGCCTGCGGTTCCACATCACGACACTGCGCAAGGCCTTGGGGGATACCGGCGAAGGCTCCCGCTACGTCGTCAACGTCCCCGGGCGCGGCTATTGCCTGGCGGCCCCACTGCTTCGGGCGGAATCCGCAGAGAAACGGACGAGCCCGCCTGTCCCGGCCCCGCACTCACTCCCTTCGCCGCTCGCGAAGATTATCGGGCGGGACGATGCGGTTGCCAGGATTTGCGCCGAACTTGCCCAGCATCGCTTCGTCACAATCGTCGGCCCTGGCGGCATCGGCAAGACCTCGGTCGCCCTCGCCGTCGCGCATGGCGAGCTCCAGGCCTTCGACGGCCAGGTCAATTTCGTCGATTTCGGCGCGCTGACGGACACGAGGTTCATTCCCGGCACCATCGCGGCCACGCTCGGGCTGACGATCAATTCCGAGGACCCGATGCCGGGTCTGCTGACAGTGCTGCGCAGCCGGCGGATGCTGCTGGTCTTCGACAGTTGCGAGCACATCATCGACGAGCTCGCGCCGCTGGCCGAGCGTATCGTCCAGGAGGCGCCAGAGCTGCATATTCTCGCCACCAGCCGCGAGTCCTTTCGCACCGAGGGTGAGCGCGTCCACCGGCTGTTTCCGCTGGATTGTCCGCCGCAGGGCGACGGGCTCAGCCTCGCCGAGATCCTTGCCTATCCCGCAAGCCAGCTCTTCGTGGAACGCATTGCCGAAAGCTTGGGCGAATTCGAGCTGAGCGAAGAGGACGCACCCCTCGTTGGCGAAATCTGCCGGCGGCTGGACGGGATCGCGCTCGCGATCGAGCTCGCGGCCGGACGCGTGAACGCCTATGGCATCGCCGGGACCGCCTCGCTGCTCGACAGCCGCTTCTCGCTGCTGTGGCGCGGGCGGCGGACCGCGATCCCGCGGCACCAGACCCTGAGCGCGGCGCTCGCCTGGAGCTACGATCTGCTGCCGGCCGCCGAAAGCGCCACGCTGCGCGGTTTGTCGGCGTTCGTCGGGCCGTTCACACTGGAGGCCGCGCTTGCCGTTGCATCCAGCCAGGGCATCAGCGAGCCCGAGGCGGTCGAGGCGGTCTCGAACCTGCTCTCCAAATCCCTGATTGCGATTTCGCCGGCGGAGCGGCGGCTGCGCTACCGCCTGCTCGACACCACGCGCGCCTTCGCCGGCAACAAGCTGGTCGAGCACGGCGAAGCGGACCGCGTCGCGCGGGCGCATGCCGACTACTTCCGCGGCTTCCTCAGCGACATCGCGCTCAGCGCCACGGGTATGCAGACCGCGGGCGGCTTCCTTCCCTATGCCGACCACCTGCCCAATGTCCGGGCTGCACTGACCTGGAGCTTTTCGGACGGTGGCGACCGGTCGATCGGCGTGGACCTGGCGGCCTCGGCGGCGCAGTTCTTCCTCGAGCTGACATTGCTGACGGAGTGCTATCGCTGGACGCAGCAGGCATTGACGTTGCTCGATACGAACGCGATCGACAACCGTCAGGAGATGACACTGCAGGCCGCGCTCGGCGTTTCCGTGATGTTCACGCAGGGCAATACCGAAACGGTCCGTGCCGCGTTCACGCGCAGCCTTCAGCTCGCGCAAGAGCTCGAGGATCTGCACTGGCAACTCTGGCTGCTCCGCGGATTGCACATCTACCTGACCAGGGTCGGCGATTTTCACGGTGCGCTCGGAATCGGCACACAAGGCGAGAGTGTTGCGCGCAAGCTGAACGACCCCGCCGCCGCGCTGAACGTGGAATGGATGCTGGGCGTCGCGCATCATCTGATCGGCAACCAGGACAAGGCCGTGCGGTTCTGCGAGAGCGCGATGGTGCACAATCCCGGCTCGCAGCGGCTGAATATCGGCCATCTCGGCTATGACGACCGCATCGTCGCGCTGGTGGCGCTGGCGCGCGGACTCTGGCTCACCGGCCGGCCCGATCGTGCGATCGAGGCGGCCAGATACACGGTGCGCGAGGCAGAATTGCTCGAACAGCCGCTCACCCTCGGCATCTCCCTGATCTGGACGATCTACGTGTTCCTGTGGGTCGGCGACTGGGCCAATGCGGACATCCTGATCGAGCGGCTGATCGACCATTCGGCGCGGCACTTCCTCGGCCCCTATCACGCCGTCGGCATCGGTCAGAAAGGCGAGCTGCTGCTTCGCCGTGGCGACATCGCCGGCGGGATCGAGCACCTTCGCCGCAGCCAGGCAACGCTGTACGCAACGCGGCACCGGATCATGACGACGGTGTTCGCGACCGCGCTCGCGGAGGGACTCGCGGCGCAGAACCAGCCCGATGAGGCTCTCCGCACGATCAATCAGGCCATCGCGGAGGTCCCCGATCACGGCGAATCCTTCGACATGCCGGAGATGCTCAGGGTCAGGGGCGACATCCTGGCCCGATCGGGCAACGCCGTTGAGGCCGAGAGCTGCCTGCGGACATCGCTCGATCTGTCGCGCCGGCAGTGCGCGCTCGGCTGGGAATTGCGTGGCGCAATCAGCCTTGGCCGGGTCTGGCGCCAGGCCGGAAAAGCCGGCGACGCACGCGCCCTGCTCACCCCGCTCGTAGCGCGATACCAGGAGGGCCTCCAGACCCGCGATCTGGTCGCCGCCAAAGAGCTGCTTGGCGCGCTGAATTGAGAGTATCTTCAACGGGATACCGCAAAAATTCTACTCGCAACTCCTAACAACTTCTAACACGCCAAGCCGCATCCGCCCCGCCATGGTGGTCGCACTTCATGGTGGATATGGCGGGACATGGCGCTGCTTGACGACGTAATTGATGCCAGCGGCGGAATCGCCCGCTGGAATAGCTTGAGCCGGTTCACCCTCCACCTTTCCGTCGCCGGTACGCTGTTTTCCAGCGCCGGACATGCCGGCGAATTCAAGGATGTGACCGCCGAGGGTTCGACCCGGACGCAGTCGGTCCGCTTCACCGGCATTACGGGAGGCGAACACTCCGGCTCCTTTCAACCGGACGCGATCACCATCGAAAGCCCCGAGGGCGAAGTCCTGCGGAGCTGGCGCAATCCGAGCCTTGCGTTTCCCGAGGCCGGCTCTGCTTTGCTGGCGGACGAACTGCATCTCGTCTTCTTCTGCGGCGTAGCGATCTGGAATTATCTGACCAATCCATTCCTGCTCGCTCACCCCGATGTCGTGGTGGAGGAACTGGCGCCGTGGCGTGAGAACACCGAAACATGGCGGCGGCTGCGGGCGCAGTTCCCGCCGAGCGTGATCACGCTCGCGCCCGAGCAGATCTTCTATTTCGACGAGAACGCCCTGCAACGGCGGACGGATCACGATCTCTTCGGAATG
Organism: Bradyrhizobium betae; assembly: GCF_008932115.1. Taxonomy (NCBI): domain Bacteria; kingdom Pseudomonadati; phylum Pseudomonadota; class Alphaproteobacteria; order Hyphomicrobiales; family Nitrobacteraceae; genus Bradyrhizobium; species Bradyrhizobium betae. The sequence goes on along the minus strand of NZ_CP044543.1, from coordinate 5,222,636 downwards.
AAAGTCGCACACTATTCCTGGGCCCATGACAGTTTTGGCGGCATCGTCGTGCCGACACTTCGACGCGCGCAGACGCTGCGGCCTGACGGAACCGTGATCGCAAAACCCGTGCTGATGGATGTCGAGATCTTCGACGCCGTCTTCGAGTAGCGGCGGCAACGACCACAGGAGGGACCCATGTCCGATACCATCAACAGCGAACGCCGCGGCTTCCTCGGACGCGCCGCCCTGACACTTGCGGCAGCCCAGCTGTCGCTGAGCGCCACGGCTGCCGCCAAGCCGGCGAAGCCTGCCGGTGCAGGCAGGCCGGGCGCCAACACCGCGTTCGCGTCGCTGAAGCAGATCGACGCCGGCCTGCTCAATGTCGGCTATGCCGAGGCAGGCCCCGCTGACGGTCCGGCCGTGATCCTGCTGCACGGCTGGCCCTACGACATCCACGCTTTCGTCGACGTCGCGCCGCTGCTCGCTGCGGCCGGCCATCGCGTGATCGTGCCTTATTTGCGCGGCTACGGCAGCACGCTCTTCCTGTCCGACGCGACGATGCGGAACGGGCAGCCGGCAGCGATCGCGGCGGACATCGTCGCGCTGATGGACGCACTCAGAATCGACAAGGCCACGATCGCCGGCTTCGACTGGGGCGCGCGGACCGCCAACATCATCGCGGCGCTCTGGCCGCAGCGGGTCAAGGCGATGGTCTCGGTGAGCGGCTATCTGATCGGCAGCCAGCAGGCCGGCAAGATACCGCTGCCGCCGAAGGCCGAGCTGCAATGGTGGTACCAGTTCTATTTCGCGACCGAGCGAGGCCGCGAAGGCTATGACAAATACCGCCACGATTTCTCGAAGTTGATCTGGCAGCTCGCCTCGCCGCAATGGCACTTCGACGATGCCACCTTTGATCGCAGCGCCAGGGCGTTCGACAATCCGGACCATGTCGCGATCGTGATCCATAATTATCGCTGGCGGCTCGGCCTTGCCGAGGGCGAAGCAAGATACGCCGACGACGAGGCGCGGCTGGCGCAAGCGCCTGTCATCACGGCGCCGACCATCACCATGGAGGGTGACGCCAACGGGGCGCCGCATCCGGAGCCGTCCGCCTACGCGAAGAAATTCTCAGGCCGCTATTCGCACCGGACCATCAAGGGCGGCATCGGGCACAATCTGCCGCAGGAGGCGCCGAAGGCCTTTGCCGACGCGGTGCTCGACGTGATGGCGGAAGCCTGAGCGCGCCCTGCGGCGGGCTGTCACACCGAATGAGAGCGCGCACAAAATCTAACACCTCCTCATCATCACTAACGAGCTTGTTGTCCAGCTCACGCCTATCCTCTGACCATGGAAAGCAATCGGCTTGAGAGGACGAGCGATGTTGACGGACCTGCAAACGGCGCATGCCCGGATTGAGCTTCCGGCTCGGCGGGATCGCGAGGTCTCGCACAAGACGCACGCGATTCCGCGCGAAAGGCGATGGCGCGAGATCAACCACGGCCCGGAGGCGGACATCATGATCTCGCAATGGGAGGAGTCCCGGGACACTTCGTCGCATGAGGCGACGACGCCCGAGACCAGCTATTTCGTCGGCATTGCCCTGAAGGCGACGCGCGCGAAACTGACCCGGGACCGTCAGATCGTCTATGACGGCACGATGCCTGCTGGCACGTTGTATGTCAGCGCGCCGTCGAAGCCTCTCTGCGTCCAGTTCCAGGGCCCCTGCGCTTTCCTGCACGTCCACATTTCCACGGATCACTTCCCGGTGCCCGCCGCGGAAGCATTGCATGACCTCGTCTTGCTGCGCGATCCGCTCGCCGCCGAGCTGGCGAAAGCGCTGATGGAGCATGGCGACGCCACCGACCATGAATTCGCGCGCTGCATCGGACAGACCCTCGCGATGCATCTCGCGCGCCTCGAGCTGCCCCGCGCCAAGGTCAACGCCTTGCCGAAATGGCGGCTGCGGCGCGTCGAGCAATACATCGCCGATCATTTCGACCGCTGCATCAGCCTGTCCGAGCTTGCCAATGTCGCGGGCCTCTCCAGGATGCACTTTGCGGCACAATTCCGCGCCGCGACCGGCTATCGCCCGCGCGAATATCTGCTCAATCACCGCATCGAGCAGGCCAAGCGGATGCTCGCGACGACCGGGCGGCCTTTGGCTGAAATCGCGCTAGCCGTCGGCTTCAGCACGCAGGCGCATTTCTCCACCGTGTTCAAGCGCATCAGTGGGCAGTCTCCGGCGCGCTGGCGCCTCGCCAGCAAGAGCGAACGGCCGGCCACCGACGTCGCGCCGCGGCGGCGTCCTGCATCGGACAATGACTGGATGATCGGCGCGGCCGCCTAGCTCTTCTGCTTTGGCGCGAGTGCCCCCACTTGCGCCGGCTCGAGCCCTCCTCCTCCCGGGCCTGCGAGCCTCCTGGGGCCGCCCTGCACCCACACAGGACGGCCCCTTTTTCCTTCATCGCGACGCGAGGCGTTACGCGTGCGGGCCGGTGCGGCCGGACTCGTACAGGAACCAGATCCTGCGCTCGGACTCGTCGATCCAATTCTCGATCAGGCTTGCGGTGGCGACATCGCCATATTCGTCGCAAAGCTCGTGCACGCGCCGCATCTCCCGCGTCAGTTGCTGGTTGTCGCTGCGCAGCTCCGCCAGCATGTCCTGTGGCTCGACGTAGTCCGCATCGTTGTCGAGGATGCGCTGCTCGCGCGCGATCTGGCCGATCGAACGCAGCGTGGTGCCGCCGATCTTGCGCGCGCGCTCCGCGATGTCGTCGGTCATCGCAAAGATCTGGCCGGCCTGCTCGTCCAGCATCAGATGATAGTCGCGGAAATGGCTGCCCGAGACGTGCCAGTGGAAGTTCTTGGTCTTCAGATAGAGCGCGAAGACGTCGGCGAGCAGCGCGCGTAGCGCGGCGGGAATGTCCCGGTTCGCATTGGCGCCGAGATCGGTCGGGCTCTGGAGGTCTGCCTTGGTCATGTCAGGTGTCCTTTGATGAGGTCACGAAGCCTTAGCAGCGCGGCGCGGTGGGGTTCTTTCGCTTTGCGGGGACCGATTTCGAATTCGCACGAGTGCTCTCGTGTCCCGGACGCGCTGCGGCACGCAGTGACGCTGCGCAGAGCCGGACCCAGAAGGCGACAGGAGAACGAGCGGCGATATGGGCCCCGGCTCTGCAGCGCACCGCAAGAGCCCTGCGCTCGCAATGACGGAGGAAAGAGCTACACCGGATCGAAAGCCCGGATCGGTGGCAAATTGCCGGTGAATTTCTCCACCTCCACCGTCGTCAGTTGCCCGGTGCAGCCCTGCGCGAAGGACGAGGTGCCGATGTCGCGGGTCAGCACGTTCGGATTGCCGTGGACGCAGAGCGGCGCGTCGTCCTCGGGGTCTACGGGATCGTACCACGCACCGGTCGGAAGCTGCACCACGCCGGGTGCGATGCCGCCCGTGACGTGAACCGCGGCAAGGCACGCGCCGCGCTCATTGAACAGGCGGATGATGTCGCCGTCCTTGATGCCGCGCGCGTCCGCATCAACCGGATTCATCCGCGCGACCTCGCGGCCGCGATGTTTGGCGGCGAGCGAATGGCCGCCGAAATCGAGCTGGCTGTGCAGGCGCGTCACCGGCTGGTTGGCGACGAGGAAGCACGGCGCGCCCGGCTTGGGCATATCGGTCTTGTCGAGCCAGACAGGATGACCCGGACAATCCGCATCGCCATGGGCCTCGATCTTGGCCGAGAAGATCTCGATACGGCCGCTCGGCGTCGGCAGCGGGTGATTGACAGGATCCTCGCGAAAACTGCGCAGCCGACCGCCGTCGTCAGGCTGTTGCGGCACGACCAGGCTGCCGCGCTTCCAGAATTCGTCGAAGTGAGGGGCCTCCAGGCCGCGCGCTTCGAGCCAGGCGCGGGTCGGCTTGTAAAGATATTCGAGCCACTCCCTCGACGTGCGACCCTCTGTGAACGGCTCGCGCGCACCGAGACGCTCGGCGAGATCGGCAAAGATGTCGTAGTCGTCGCGCGCAAGACCGAACGGCTCCGCGATCTGATGCATCGCGACCATGAGAGGATCGTTGCTGGAATAGCCGATGTCCTCTCGCTCCAGCGTCATGGTCGACGGCAGCACGATGTCGGCATGCCGCGCCGTCGCAGTCCAGGCGAGCTCGTGCACCACGAACGTGTCCACTTTCGCAAATGCCTTGCGCAGGCGGTTGATGTCCTGGTGATGATGGAAGGGATTGCCGCCGGCCCAGTAGACGAGACGGATGTCCGGATAGGTGCGCGTCTGGCCGTCGTAGCGATAGGTGCTGCCGGGATTGAGCAGCATGTCGGCGATGCGCGCCACCGGAATGAAGTCGCGCACGCCGTTGCGGCCCTGCCCCAGCGTCGGCCCGGGCACGTCGTTGACACGGCGGCCATAATAGCCGATCGCCCCGAGCGAATAGCCATAGCCGCCGCCCGGCAGGCCGATCTGGCCGAGCGCTGCCGCCAGCACCATGCCCATCCACACCGGCTGCTCGCCATGTTCGGCGCGCTGGAGCGAATGGGAAACGGTGATGAGCGCGCGCTTTCCGGCCAGACGGCGCGCCAGCGTGCGGATCGTGTTCGCCTCGACGCCGCAGATCGCGGCGGCCCATTCGGCGCTCTTTGGCTGTCCGTCGCTCTCGCCGGTGAGATAGCGCAGGAAGACGGGCCAGCCCTCGGTATAGCGATCGAGGAAGGCCTGGTCGTGCAGGTTCTCCGCGACCAGCGTGTGAACGATGCCGAGCATCAGCGCGGTGTCGGTGCTGGGCACGCAGGTCATCCATTCGGCCCCGGCCTCGACGGGCAGGTCTTCACGCAAAGGACTGACCAGGATGAATTCGCAGCCGCGCCGACGCGCCGCTGCCATGGCGCCGCGCTCGACATGCTTGCTGATCGAGCCGCCGGCCACCATGGAGTTCTTCAGCGCCATGCCGCCGAACGCCAGCACGACCTCGGTGTCGGCAGCGATCTGCGCCCAGGTGACGTTGCGCTTGGTGATGTCCTCGTAGCCCGCCAGGATCTGCGGCAGCAGCACCGAGGAGGCGCCCGACGAGTAGGAGTTCACCGAACGCACATAGCCGCCCATCGCGATGTTGAGGAAGCGATGCACCTGGCTCTGCGCATGATGGAAGCGGCCCGCGCTCGACCAGCCATAGGAGCCGCCGAACACGGCGCCGGGCCCGCGCGTGTCGCGGATGCGGCCGAGCTCGTCGCCGAGCAGGTCGAGCGCCTTCTCCCAGCTGACCGAGACGAATTCGTCGCGGCCGCGGCGATCGTCGGGACCGGGACCGCGCTCGAGCCAGCCACGGCGAATCGCGGGCTGCGCAATGCGCGCCTGGTGGCGCAGCGCGCCGGGGAAATTGTCGATGATGCCGTTCGGATCGGGATCGCCCGCATAGGCCCTGACCTCGAGCCCGGCTTGGCCCTGACGCGCGGAAAACACGCCCCAATGCGAGGTGTGCGGCTTGAAGCCGTCCGACAAGTCGAGGCCGGGGTCGGGGAAGCCAATCGTATCGTCCATCGTCTGATCCTGTTCCGGCCCGAGGCTGGCCGTCTTCATGGTGCTCGGGTGGCAATATACCGATCCACATCCCCATGTCATCGTGGCGAGGCTCACGCAAGCGCTGGGCTCCCGTGCGTCGTGCGATCAACGCGGCCCGCCGGTTCCCTATTGGCCTCGCCGGTGTTACAGCAACCGGCGCCGGCCCCCATGCCCACAGGAACATCGGACTCAGCATGATCAAACGCGTCTTGCCCTACGAAGGACTGCTCCACGAGGTGGTCGAGCATGACGGTGTGCTCTACTTCGGCGGCATCGTCCCCGAGGACACCAGCCTCGACATGTCGGGCCAGGCCAATGACGTCCTCGGACAGCTGTCGCGCCTGCTGGAGCCGCTCGGATCCGATCTGGCCAATGTCCTGCAGGTGACCATCTACATGACGGACCTGAAGGAGAAGGCGGCGTTCAATGCGGCCTGGAAGGCGCACTTCGCAGAGGCCCATCTGCCGGCGCGCGCCGCAATCGGCGTGGCCGATCTCGGGCCCGGCGTCAAACTCGAGATCACCGCCACCGCCGCCCGGGCGCGCTAACTGATTTCCTGCCGGACCTTGGCCGCCGCATCGCACATCGCCTTGAGCTTCCCGAACGCGGTTGCGCGCGGCATGTATTTCATGCCGCAATCGGGCGCCGCGACCAGACGATCCGGTGAGACGTATTTGAGCCCGTTGCGGATGCGGTCGGCCACGGTATCGACACTCTCGACGGAGGGATCGCCGAGGTCGAGCACGCCGAGCATGATCTTCTTCGAGGAGAGGTCTTTCAGCACGCCGAGATCGAGCTTCGGCTGCGCCGCCTCGATCGAGATCTGGTCGGCAATGGTGTCGTCGAGCTCGGCGAGGAAAGAATAGCCGGCCGGCTTGTTCGACCCCGGCACGACCGCCGCATAGCCGAAGCAGAGATGCACGACGGTCGGCACGGTGATGCCTTGCAGGGCGCGGTTGATCGCCTTGACGGCATAGCGCTTGGCAAGATCAGGATTGTTGCGCACCCAGGGCTCGTCGAGCTGAATCACGTCGGCGCCTGCCTTTTGCAGGTCGAGCGCCTCGGCATTGACGGCCTCGGCGAGCGCCATCGCGAGCTCCTCGTCGTCCTTGTAGAACTCGTTCTTGGCCTGCTGGCTCATCGTGAACGGGCCCGGCAAGGTGATCTTGGCGGCGCGGTCGGTATTCTCGCGCAGGAACTGCATGTCGTGCAGCTCCACGGGGCCCTTGCGTTTCACGGGACCGACGACGCGCGGCACGGGGGTCTGGGTGTTGCCGGTGCGGGCGACGATCATCGCGGGATTGTCCCCGTCGATGCCGTCGAGCGCGGTCGCGAAACGGTTGGAGTAGCTCTCGCGGCGGATCTCGCCATCCGTCACGATGTCGATGCCGGCGCGTTCCATGTCGCGGATCGCGACGATGGTGGCATCGTCCTGCGCCTCCTCCAGATGCTCCGCCGGCAATCGCCACATGTCGTGCAGGCGGGTGCGCGGCACCACCTTCGACAGCATAGCGCGATTCACCAGCCATTCCGGCTGCGGATAACTCCCGACCACCGTGGTCGGGAGGATGTGCTTGGGCATCGGCATGGGAGTTCTCCTTCTTGTTATTGTTGAGCGCGTTGTTCAGGCCGCGCGTCCCTCGTCCTTGACGGGATTGCGCAAGATGCCGATGCCGGAAATCTCGATCTCCACGACGTCGCCGCCCTTCATCCACAGCGGCGGTGTGCGATAGGCGCCCACGCCGCCGGTCGTGCCGGTGACGATGACGTCGCCCGGAACGAGCTCGGTGAAGGTCGAGCAATAGGCAATCAGGGCCTGGACGTCGAAGACGAGATCGGAGATCGGGGCCTTCTGCACCTCCACGCCGTTGAGCCGCGTGATCAGGGTCTGCCTGGTCACATCGGTCAATTCGTCGGTCGTCACCATCCACGGACCGAAGCCGCCGGTGCCGACAAAGTTCTTGCCCGGCGCGAATTGCGAGGTGTGGCGCTGCCAGTCGCGGATGCTGCCGTCGTTGTAGCAGGCATAGCCCGCGACATGGCCGAGCGCGGCCTCGCGCGAGATGCGGCGACCGGCCTTGCCGATGACGACGGCCATTTCGCCCTCATAGTCGAAACGCTCGGATTCCAGCGGCCGTATCATCGGCTGGCCATGGCCGACCTGGCTGTTGGCGAAACGCGTGAAGATCATCGGATGCGCCGGCGTCGGGTGGCCGCTCTCGGCCAGATGCGTGGCATAGTTGACGCCGATGCAGAAGATCTTGTCGGGATCGGGCACCGTCGGCAATAGCGCGACGTCCTGCAGCGCGTAGTCCGGCTTTTCACCGGTGAGCTTCTTCAATTCGTCGAGCGATCCCTTCGCAAGCAGTGCCTTCAGCGTCGGATAGGCCTTCAGGCGCTTGCCTGCATCGATGATGCCCTTGTCGGTGACGATGCCATAGCTCGCGGTGCCGGCGATGGTGAAGCTTGCGACTTTCATTGGTCAAACACTCTCTTCGATGGAGGAAACATAGTCGTTGATCGGAAGCGCGATCTCGCCGTTGCGGATTGGAACGCATTGCGGCGGGAAGTCCTGGCGGAAGCGGGCGCCGGCCGCCGCAGCGCGGTCGAGGAAATATTCGAGATGATCCATCGCACCGGTTGGCAGATCGTGCAGCACCATCAGCGTCCAGGGTTGCCGGCTGCACTGGTCGAGCGCGCGCCCGGTCCAGCCATGGGGATCGTCCCAGTCACGCGGGATCGCATTCCAGAGCACGCAACTGTGCTTGTTGCGGGTGAGATAGTCGACGACGGAGGGCTTCAGCAGCCTTGTATCCAGATTGCCGCCGCCACCGAACGGCCGGAACCAGCGCTGCGGATGCGCGAGGTCGCCGATCGCGTCCTGGGTACGGCCGATCTCCTTCTCGGCTGTCCTGCGATCCGGCTGCTCGCCGAGCGGAATGCTGTGCGTAAAGGTGTGATTGCCGATCCAGTGGCCCTCCCCGTGTGCACGCACCGCAAGGCCGCGCCGCGCGGGGTCGGCGAGCTTCTCGCCGATGACGAAGAATGTCGCCTTGATGCCGCGCTCGGCGAGGATGTCGAGCACAAGCGGCGTCACGTCGGGATCGGGGCCGTTGTCGAATGTCAGGGTCAGATCGTACACGCCAATACCTCAGGTCGCCGGCTGCATCGCGTTCACCGCGATCTCATCATTGGCCTGGCCTGCGCGGGTGCCGGTCTGCCAGATCGCGGCCTTGCGCTCGATCCCCCGAATCGCCGCGTTGAAGGCGATGGCAAGGAACAGCACGAGCAGCACGCCCGCGAACACGTGCGGGCTGTCGAGGATGGTGCGGTAGCGCGAGATCAGATAGCCGATGCCGGCCGAGGAGATCAGCATTTCCGAGACGACGACGCCGACGATGACCAGCGCGCCGCCGACGCGCAGCCCCGACAGCACGGTCGGGATCGCGGCGGGAATGATGACGCGGACCAGCCGCTGGCTCAGCGTCGCGCCCATGCTGCGCGCCGCGAGCAGGAGCTGCGGGTCGATGGTCTGGATGCCGGCGGCGGTGGCGAGCATGGTCGGCAGAAATCCGTAGATCGAGGCAAACGCGATCTTGGACTCCGAGCCGATGCCGAGCCACACCGTGAAGACGGGATAGAGGATCACCAGCGGCACAGCATAGAGGCTCGATACCATCGGCATGATCAGCACCCGCGGGCGCGGCAGGCTGCCGACGATGGCGCCGAGCAGGATGCCGCCGCCGCAGGCGAACGCCATGGAGACCACGACCTCGTACAGCGTCACGGCGAGCGCGTGACCGTATTCGGCCGCGTCGCTCCATCCGGCAACCAGCGTCGACGACAGCGACGGCAGGAACAGTTCGGGAATGAGACCGGTGCGCGGCAACAGCTCCCACAGCGCGATCAGGCCGATCACGATCAGATGTCGCAGGGTCTTCGCGCTGATTTTGGCGCTCATCTCCGCCTCACGCCGATTTGCGGATGTGGCGCCAGATGCGGTCGCGCAAGCTCCCGAAGGCATCGCCGCTCAGCATCTCGTAGGTACGGGGCCGCGGCAGCTGGACCTGGAGATGGTCGACGATGCGGCCGGGCCGCGCCGACATCACGATGACCTCGTCGGCGAGATAGACCGCTTCGGTGAGGCTGTGCGTGACGAAGACGACGGTCTTGCCGGTCGCAGCCCAGATCCGAAGCAGCTCGTCGCCCATGGTCATGCGCGTCTGCTCGTCGAGCGCGGCGAACGGTTCGTCCATCAGCAGCACCGGCGGGTCCTGCACCAGTCCGCGCGCGATGGAGACGCGCTGCTTCATGCCGCCTGACAGCTCATGCGGATGGCGCCTGCCGAAGCCGTCGAGGCCGACCAGCTTGAGCGCATCCTGCGCCTTGGCTCGGCGCTCCGCCTTGGGCACGCCACGCAGCGCCAGCGGGAATTCGACATTGTCCTCGGCCGTCAGCCAGGGAAACAGGCTGGCTTCCTGGAAGACGACGCCGACCCTGTCAGGATCGGGCTGCAGAATCGGCGCGCCGCTGATGGTGATCGTGCCCGAGGTCTGCTGGCGCAGCCCCGCCATCATCATCAAGAGGGTCGACTTGCCGCAGCCGCTCGGGCCGACCAGCACGACGAAGCGGCCGGGCTTGACCTCCAGCGAGACGTCCTCCAGCGCAACGACGTCCTGCGACCTGGTCTTGAAGACCTGGCCGACATTCTTCACCTCGATCGCGCCGGCACGCGCGGGCGGCTTTAGCGGGGTCACGTTCGCCAATGGCTGCATCGCGTTTCCACCCATCTGACAAGTTCATTGAAGGTCATGGCGATCGCGGCAACCATCACGACGCCGGCGAGAAGCTGCTTCATCTGGAAATTCTCGCCCCAGGTCGCGATCTGGTGGCCGATGCCGTCGCGCGAGGCATACATCTCGGCGAGGATGACGCCGGTGAGATTGAAGATCATGGAGATCCGCAACGCCTCCAGCAGCACCGGCAGCATGCTCGGCAGATAGACCCGGAACGCGGTCTGCCATGGCGTTGCGCCATAGGAGCGCGCCACCGTCAGATGCTCGACCTTGACCGACTCTACCGCCGTCGTGGTCGACATGATCACGATGAAGATGGTCGAGAAGAAGCCGAAGCCGACCTTCTGGGCGAAGCCGACGCCGAACACCAGGATGAACATCGGCAGGAAGATCGACTTCGGGATGCTGAAGGCGAAGAACAGCAGCGGCTTGGCGACGTCAGCGAAATAGCGGTTCTCCGCGACGAGGAAGCCGATCACCGCACCGAAGGGCACGGCCAGCGCGAACGCGGCCAGCACTTCGGTCGCGGTCACCATCAGGTCCTTCTGCACGGCCGCGCGCTGCAGGAGGTCGCCGAGCGTCGCAAACGTATCGGACGCCGACGGCAGCAGGCGCGGATTGACGATGCCGGTGCGCGACAACACTTCCCACAGCGCCAGGATCGCGACGATGATCGCGATCCGCGCAAGGTTGATGGCGAGCGTGCTTTGCATCGCTGCTACTTGGTCGGGACGGGCTTGAACTTGGCCGAGATCACGTCCTCGACCGGCACGATGTCCTTGAGCCCGCCGAGCTTGGCGAGGTCGAGCGACAGCTGCACGGCCGCATTCACATTGGGCGCGCCCATGTCGCCGCTGGTCTCGAGCTTCATGATGGTGTTGTCGTATTCGAGACTCGCGATCTCCGGCGGCATTTCGTAGAGCTCGGCGATCAGCTTGACGGTGACGTCGCGGTTGGCGCGCATGAACGCGACCGCGCCGTAGAGGGCATTCACCGCCTTCTGCACCATCTGCGGCTTGGCGTCGGCGAATTTGTCGAGCACGATCCAGCCCGCGGTGAGGTTCGGCGGAACGGCGGTCGCGTAGTCGAGGATGGTCTTGGCCTCGCCGGATTTCGCGATCTGGAAGCTCAGCGGCGAATAGACCACGGCCGCCTCGACATTACCGGCCAGCAGGTTCGGCACCAGGCCGCCGCCGCCAACCGGGACGCGGGTGAAGTCGATCTTCTTGTCCTGGATGGTCCACAGCGCGAGCAGGTCCGAGCCGGAGCCGGCCGCGGTGATCGCGACCTTCTTGCCGTTGAGGTCCTTGACCTCGAGCGTCGACTTGGTCGGCACCATCAACTGCCAGCCGAAATTGCCCATCGCGGCATTGGCGACGATCCGCGACATCACACCCTTCTTGCGTCCGGCCGAGACCAGCGAGGGCGGATCGAGGATGATGTCGGCCGCGCCCGCGGCCATGCCTTCGAACGTCTCGGCGCCGCTGCGGTAGATGGTCAGTTCGGCCTGGATGCCTTCCTTCTCGAACAATTTCTGCCGCACCGCCGTCTCGGCGATCGTGGTCGGCCAATAGGTTTTCGTGGGCAGCCCGACGCGGATGGTGTCGACGGCGCTCGCAGGGCCCGCAAGAATAGCGGCGGCAACGAGCGTCATGAACGCGTGACGGCGATTGATCTTCATTGTTTCCTCCCGGTCTGTCTTTTTTGCGTGCCGGATTCTTCCGGATCGTCAGGTCGCGCGGCTCACCTCCGCAATGCGCGAGGCGGCGAGCTCGACGAACTCTTTGGTGATGCCGAAGTGTTTTGACAAGGCGCGAACTGCCGCATCCGCATCACGCTTGATCACGGCGGCGACGATCGCCTTGTGTTCAGCTTCGACGTTGCGCGGCTTACCGACTTCCCTGCGGATCGAGAGGCGGCGATATCGCTCGCTCTGCTCGTGCAGCACATCGCGGAAGCCGAGCAGCCAAGGCGAGCCGCAGGCATTGACCAGTGCACGATGGAAGATGCGGTGGCGGACCACCCACTCCTCGTAATGCACGGTGGGATCGTCGGGATAGCGATAGGGAACGGCCTTCAGGTCCGCCCATGCGGATTTCACCGACGCAAGCCAGGCATCGTCGCCCCGCTCGATCGAGCGGCGCAGCGCAAGGCCCTCGATGTCGATCCGGGTCTGCGTGACGTCGGCGAGATCGGCGAGCGACACGGGGCTCACCCGGAAGCCACGCTGGTCGGATGCCTGTACGAGGCCGTCGGCGACCAGCCGCGACAGCGCCTCGCGCACGGCGGCGAGGCTCACGGAAAACTGCTTGGCGAGGCCGGCGATATGCAGCTTCTGACCCGGCAGCAGCCGCGTCGCCAGAATATCGGCGCGCAGGCGTTCGTGCAGCGCCGACGTCAGGCTGCGCGGACCATTCCCGGGGCTTCCGGACAATTGGAACTGAAGCGGACCCATGGTCGGATGATTGCAAGGGAGGGCGCAGCGGTCAATAGAAAATCGAAAATCGATTTTTCTAGTCTAAGTTACGCTGCGTCCGTCTCAGCGTCCTACGAATGAGCAGCGCCGGACGGCGGCACGTCGAGGCGAACGGCGACGCCTTCCAGCTCCGGGCTTGGTGCCGGATAAATTTTCATCACTAGCGGATCGTGGCCGGGAACGATGTGATCTTGGTCCGGCGCCGCAGCGCGCAGCTTGTCGAACCCGACCAGCATGTCACCGACATGGAACGCCGTCGTGAACGGACGCTCGCTCGTCATGTTCTCGTAGAAATGACTGACGTCGGAGGCGAGCACGACCGGACCGCGCCGCGTGTTGACGCGCACGAACTGAAGGCCGGCGGAATGCCCGCCGGCCGCGTGCACCGTCAATCCAGGAGCGATCTCGGCATCGCCATCGTAGAACAGCACCCTGCGCGCATAGTTCAGCCGCACGATGCCGCAGACGTCCTCGACCTCGAAGGAATGCGACAATCGCGGATATTGCATATAGCGCCCGGTGGCATAGGCGAGCTCGCGCTCCTGGAGATGAAACCGCGCGTTCGGAAACCGGTCGAAATTGCCGGCGTGGTCATAATGCAGATGCGTGAGGATGACGTCCTTGACGTCGGCGATGTCGACATCGAACGCGGCCAGCGTCTCCACCGGGCAGCGCAGGAAGGTTCGCCTGCGCTGCCGTGCGATTTCGGCGTTGAACCCGGTGTCGATGACGAAGGTTCGGCCGCCGCCCCGCGCCAGCCACATGAAATAGTCCATCGGCATCGGCCCGTCATGCGGATCGCCGCCGATGAAATGCTCGCTCCGCTGCGCATCGCGCGTGGCGTAGCGGATGGCGAAGAGCTCGTAGTCCGGGTCAGCCATGGGTCGCGCTTAGGAGCCTGCCGCGTCGACCTCGTTGAACGCCTCGCGCGCATTGCGGAACGCATCGATGCCGGCGGGTACGCCGCAATAGACCGCGACCTGGAGCAGGATCTCCTTGATCTCCTCCTTGGTCAGCCCGTTCTTCAAGGCGCCCTTCACGTGCAGCTTCAGCTCGTGCGGGCGGTTCAGCGCGCCGAGCATCGCCAGGTTGACGATCGAACGCGTGCGCCGGTCGACGCCGGGCCGCGTCCACAACGCGCCCCAGCAGAACTCCGTCGACCACTCCGCCATCGTGCGCGTGAACTCGTCGGCGCCGGCAATGGACTTGTTGACGTAGTCCTCGCCGAGCACCTCTTTGCGAACCTTGAGGCCCTTTTCGAACAGTTCGGTCTTGCTCATGATCGTCCCTTTCAAGTCTCGAGAGAGTCTAGTTGGAAGAAGTAAGGCTCGCCGGCGGCGGCGGACGCAACGATTTCAGGAGATTGCCGACGTCATCGGCCGCATCGAGCCGCCAGACTGCATCGATGACGCGGTCCGCATCCCAGTCGCTTCGACCGGTCCGCACGCCCTCGCGCAGCTTCTCTTCGAGATCGCAATCTCCGAGCGGGGCAGCCTGGCTGCCGCGCGGCGAGACGACGGTCTCGGTGAGAGTTTCACCGGACGACAAGCGTAAAATGACGCACGCAGCGCCATCGGGCATCTGAGCATCAAGCTCCGCCCTCACCTTCTGCCGCAGTTGTGCGATATCCGGCCGGCCCACGGTCTCATGCGAGAATTCAGGCACGCCGGCCGCGCCCAGCAACAGCCCGCAGGCCACGCAGTGGTGGATGCTGACCCGCGCGTCGCGCTCGTTGTTGACCGGACGATCGCCGCGCGCCAGCAGCAGCGCCGAGCCCTGCACCGTCACCGATTCGATCTGGTCAACGCGCCGGCCGATGCGCTCGCGCAGCAGCAGGCAGGCGTCGATGACCGAATGAAACACGATTCCGGCGGGATAGGGCTTGTAGGTGTTCTTCGCGATCTCCCAGGTCCTGCCGAGGCCGTCGAGCAGGCGGGCGAGATCGGGCTCGTCGCCCATGGTACGGGCCCAGCCGAGCGGACCTTCGATCGCACGCGGCGCGGCCTCATAATCCTGCTGCGCCAGCAGTGCTGCGAACAAACCGTTGCGCGCCGCATTGCCGACGCTGACATTCTTGGCGGCGCTCGGCAGGTTCTCGACATTGCCGGCCGACTGGCTCGCGGCAAGACCGATCGCGTTCGCAATCCCGTCCGCCGGCAGCCCCAGCAATTTCGCGCACGCCGCCGCCGCGCCGAAAATCCCGCAGGTCGAGGTGATGTGCCAGCCGCGCGCGTAATGGCGCGGCGAGACTGCATTGCCGATGCGACATTCCACGTCCACGCCAAGGATGAAGGCCGTCAGCACCTCGCGCCCGGACAGTTTGCGCATCTCCGCCAGCGCCAAGATCGGCGCGGCGACCGGCGCGGCCGGATGAATGATGGTCTCTGGATGGGTGTCGTCGAAATCGAGCAGATTCGCCGAGATGGCATTGAGAAACGAGGCGCAGAGCGCATCCATCGGCTGCGAATGGCCGATCACCGTCGATGTCGCCGCCCCGCTGAACGGCGACAGCGTGCGCATCGCAGCCATGACGACGGGATCGCGTGCGGAGCCGAGCGCGGTCGCAAAGAAATTGAGGATCGATCGCCGCGCCTCGAGGCTCTGCGCCTCGACGTCCGCCCATGACGAGGACGCGACGAACTCGGCGAGCGTCCTGCTCACACTCGGAATTGAATCTTGCGGCACGCGGGGCGTCTTCCTCGTTTTCCCGGACCTTATGCCGATCCGCGGCAAACTGTCGACCCCAAATGTTATGCTTGACAGCTTGTCTGACAATCATAACAATCCGGCCCGTTGGCGCGGGACCCCGTGGCCACGACGACGGCGGCCGACGAGGCCGGCCGGCGAAGACGTTCGACCAGACGATATCGACCTCGAGATCAAGAAGGCGCGTCCGTCAGGGGATCGCGCGACAGGGAGTAGACGATGGCGGGAGAGATTCTCGGCGTAATCGGCACGGGCCGCATGGGCGGCCCGATGGCGGGGCGATTGATCGACGCGGGCTATTCGCTCGTCGTCTATGACACGCAGGCTGAAGCGGCCCAGGCGCTGGTCAAGCGCGGCGCTCAGCTCGGCAAGTCGCCCGCCGACGTCGCCTCGCGCACCGATATCGTGCTCGCCAGCCTGCCGACGCCCGACATCGTCAAGGCCGTCACGCTCGGCCAGGACGGCATCAGCAGCGGCACCCGCGCCAAGATCGTGATCGATCTGTCGACCTCGGGTCCGGGCGCGGCGAAGTTCGTCGCGGAAGGCCTGAAGGCCAAGGGCATGACGCTGGTCGATGCGCCCGTGAGCGGCGGCATCAAGGGCGCCATCAACGGCACGCTGGCCGTGATGGTGTCGTGCCCGCAGGCGACCTACGAGACCGTGCAACCGATCCTGAAGAACTTCGGCAAGCTGTTCTACACCGGCGACAAGCCCGGCGTGGCGCAGACCGCCAAGCTCGCCAACAATCTGATGGCGGCCGCAGCGCTGGTGATCACCTCGGAGGCGGTCGCGATGGGCGTCAAGGGCGGCGTCAACGCCAAGGTGCTGATCGACATCATCAACGCCAGCAGCGGCCGCAACAGCGCGTCCGAAGACAAGTTTCCCCGCGCGGTGCTGCCCGGCACCTTCGATTTCGGCTTCACCACCGGCCTGTCCTACAAGGATGTCCGGCTCTGCGTGGACGAGGCCGAAGCCATGGGCGTGCCGATGGTCTGCGGCGCGGTGGTGCGGCAGATGCTCGCGATCACCAATGCCAAATACGGTGCGGCGTCCGACTTCACCTCGATCGCCAAGGTGCTCGAGGAGTGGGCCGGCGTCGAGATGCGCGGCTAAGCGCACGAGCATTCAGGAAGAGCGATTGAGATGACGATCGACCCGACCGGATCAGGCAAGGTATCGTTTGCGCGCCAGATGGCGCGGAGCGTGCTTGCGCTTGATCTCGGAAATTTCGGGCCGGAGGTCGTCGCGAAGGCAAAGCTCTGCCTGCTCGACTTCCTGTCCTGCGCCTTCGAGGCCGGCAATCACCCGTGGAGCCGTCAGGCCGTCGCGATCGCGCAGGCCGGCGGCGGCATCTCGATCATCGGGACTTCGCAACACTCCTCAGCGGCCGACGCCGCCTTCGCCAATGCCGTGATGGGACACGGCCTGGTCCGGGAAGACATGCATGCCGCCAGCATCGCGCACCATGGCGTCGTGGTCTGGCCGACGCTGCTTGCGCTGTCGGAGCAGACGCCGCTGCACGGGACGAAGCTGCTGGCTGCCGCCATCATCGGCTATGAGACCGGCGCGCGGATCGGCCGCGCGCTCCTGACCTCAGATCTCGCGCGGCTCTATCGTCCGACCGGCCTGGTGGCGCCGCTGGGCGCGGCGCTGGCGGGAAGCTTTGCCCTCGGCCTTTCCGAGGACCAGGCAACCAGTGCCATCGCCATCGCAGCCAATACCTCCAGCGGTCTCAACGAGTGGCCGCATGCCGGCGGCTCCGACATGTATTTCCATCCGGGCTTTGCGGCCAGCAACGCGATCAAGGCCATCGGCCTTTCCGCAGCCGGCGCGTTCGGCTCGGAAACGATCATCGAGGGCGAAGCCGGCCTGTTCGCCGCTTACCGCCGCCAGGCCGCGCCCGACCGCATCACGCTCTTCCCCGACGGAGAGAGCGAGATCATGGCCGTCTACAACAAGCCGGTTCCGGCCTGCAATTTCGCCCAGACCGCCGCGCAGGCGGCACTTCGCGTCTCGCACGAGCTTGCCGGCGCCGAGGAAATCGACCGCGTCGTCGTTCGCGCGCCTGATGCCGCCGTTCGCTATCCCGGTTGCGACTCGATGGGGCCCTACCGCAACGCGCTCCAGGCCAAGATGAGCATTCCCTTCAGCGTCGCGGCGACGCTGGCGCGGGGCGAGATCGCGGAAGAGAATTATGCCGGGCTGGATGATGCCGACATCCTCCGCCTGGTTTCGGTCACCGATCTCAAGGCGGATCCCGGCTTCACCGCTGCCTTTCCTGGCAGGCAGGGCGCGGAAGTGACCGTGCATCTGCGCGGCGGCCGAACGATCCGGCACGCCTTGCCCGATGTCATCGCCGCAACGCCGTCAGATATTCGCGCGCGCTTTCGCGCCGCCGCGGCCAAGGTCCTCGGCGAGGACCGCGCGCATCGGCTCGAGCAACTCATCGACGATTGCGAACAGCTCGGCGATGCCGGCGTGATCGCAGCACAATGCCGTCTGGACACACCGGAACGGGTTTTACGATCGGCATCATAAGAAGTGCCGGAGAGTACGGGGGAAACATGGTCGACTTCGAGACCGGTCTAGCATCGTCAGCAGCCAGCGATCGCCGGCAGTCCTGCGCGGCCACCGCGTGGAGGCGAGGCTGATGGAAGGATTTCTGCAAGCGCTCGCCGCGGGCCTGCTGATCGGCGCCGTCTACGGCCTGATGTGCGTCGGGCTTGGCCTGATCTTCGGCGTCATGCGCGTCATCAATTTCGCGCACGGCGATTTCATGATGCTCGGCATGTATGCCGCCTTCTATCTCTTCACCGCCGCCGGCATCCAGACCCTGTTCGGCAACAC
This sequence comes from Bradyrhizobium betae, assembly GCF_008932115.1. Classification (NCBI taxonomy): domain Bacteria; kingdom Pseudomonadati; phylum Pseudomonadota; class Alphaproteobacteria; order Hyphomicrobiales; family Nitrobacteraceae; genus Bradyrhizobium; species Bradyrhizobium betae. Next base: position 5,204,267 of record NZ_CP044543.1, on the reverse strand, counting down.
GGTGGGCCCGTTCGTGGCTATCCTGCTCGCCGGCCCCGTGCTCGCCGTGTTCGGCTATTTCGTCCATCTGGCGCTGATCTCGCGCGTCTCGGGCACGCGCACCGCCGCGCTGGAAGGCGACGGTCACTATGCCCAGCTCATCCTGACGCTCGGCATCGCGCTGATCCTGCAAAATGGCGGCCTCATCGTGTTCGGATCCGTGCTGGCCTCGATCCGGACGCCGCTGTCGAGCTCGGCGTGGGAGCTCGTTCCCTTCCTCGACATCAGCATCTTCCTCAACAAGGCGCGCAGCATCGACGCGATCGTGTCGCTCGCGATCATGGTTCTGCTTTCGCTCCTGATCACGCGCACGCGGATCGGCAAGTCCCTGCGTGCCGCCGCGGACAATCCGACCGCCGCGACCTATATGGGCATCGACGTCGACCGCGCCCACCGCACCGCCTTCGCGCTCGGCTGCGGCATCACCGCGATTGCCGGCGGCCTGCTTGCCACCAACTATCCGTTCCATCCCTTCGTGGGGCTCGAATACGTCATCGTGATGTATGCCGGCGTCGTGCTCGGCGGCATGGGCAGCATCATCGGCGCCTTCTGGGGCGGCATGACGATCGGCCTCGTCCAGCAGATGTCGACGCTGATCCTGCCGACGCAGCTGCAGAACGCCGCGATCTTCGCCGTCTTCCTGCTCATCATCTTCTTCCGCCCGCAAGGTTTCTTCGGGCGCATGGTCGAGAGGACGTGACCATGCTCCGGATGCGCTCCTTTCTTCCTCCCCTGCTCTTCACGCTGGCCTATGCCGGGATCTCGCTGGGCGTCACCAACTCCTACTACCAGCTCATCCTGACGCTGGTGCCGGTGTGGGCGGTGTTCGGGCTGTCGTGGAATCTGCTCAGCGGCTACACCGGACTGGTCTCGTTCGGCCACGCCGCCTTCTTCGGAATCGGCGCCTACGCGACAGCGCTCGGGCAGATCTATTTCGACATCTCGCCGTGGCTGCTGATTCCGGTTGCCGCCATGCTCGGCGGCATCGCAGGACTCCTGATCGGCTTTCCGACTTTCCGCCTGCAGGGACATTACTTCGCGCTGGCGATGCTCGCCTACCCGCTCGCCATTCTCTACGTGTTCGAGTGGCTCGGTTTCCAGGAGGTGACGCTTCCGATCAAGCGCGACGCCCCGATCGCCTACATGCAGTTCAGCGATCCGCACATCTACACGCTGCTGGGGCTCGCCATCATGCTGGCCACGATCGTGCTGACGCAGATCATCGAACGCTCGCGCTTCGGCATGGCGCTGCTCGCAATCAAGCAGAACGAGGCCGCGGCCGAAGCGGCAGGGATCAACACCCTGGCATGGAAGCTGCGCGCGATCATTCTGAGCGGCGCGATCGCCGCCGCCATCGGCGGGTTCTACGCGCAGGTGCTGCTGGTCGTGACCCCGGCATCGGTGTTCGGCATGCTGGTGTCGGCGCAGGCGCTCACGGTCGCGATGTTCGGCGGCGTCGGCACGGTCTGGGGGCCGGTCATCGGCTCGGTGATCCTGATCCCGCTCGCCGAAATCCTGCACGCGGAGGCCGGAGCGCGCATTCCCGGCATCCAGGGCGTGATCTTCGGCTTTGCCATCGTCTGCGTCATCCTGGTCGCTCCGGAAGGCCTGTTCTGGAAACTGCGCGATCTCCTGCGCAAGCGGGCCGCGCCGCAGGCGACGAGCCCTGCGACCACATCGGCGGAGTTACCGGCGAGCGTGACGACGCTGAAGCCCGCGTCACGGCAGCGCGCCGCGACCGGTGAAGTCGTGCTCGAGGTGCGCAACCTCTCGCGCTCCTTCGGCGGCCTCAAGGCGGTGCAGGATGTCAGCTTCAAGCTGCACAAGAACGAGATCCTCGGCATCATCGGACCCAACGGCGCGGGCAAGACCACGCTGTTCAATCTCCTCAACGGCTTTCTGAAGCCGAGCCAGGGCGAGGTGCTGATCGACGGCCGCAACATGTCCGGCCAGCGGCCGCACGTGATCTGCGAGGCCGGCATCGGCCGCACCTTCCAGGTCATGCGGCCGTTCCTGCGCATGTCGATCCTCGACAACGTCGTGGTCGGCGCCTATGTCCGCGCCCGCACCGACGCGGAGGCCCGCAAGCTTGCCGCCGATGCGGTCGCCCGGGTCGGGCTCTCCGCCGTCGCCGACCGTGTCGCCGGCGAGCTCTCGACCAAGGAGCTGCGGCTGATGGAGCTGGCCCGCGCGATCGCCGGCCAGCCGCGCATCCTGCTGCTCGACGAAACGCTGGCGGGCCTCGGCCACGGCGAGGCGGACGAGGTCGTCGCCGTGATCCAGCAGCTGGCACACGACGGCATGACCATCGCCATCATCGAGCACACGATGCAGGCGATGGTTCGCCTGGTCGACAGTTTCCTCGTGCTCGACCACGGCGCCGTCATCACCGAGGGGCTTCCGGAAGTGGTGACGCATGACAGCCGCGTGATCGAAGCCTATCTCGGCAAGAAGTGGGTGGCCCATGCTCCGCATTGAGGGATTGCGCGCAGGCTACTCCGCAAAGCCCGTCCTGAACGACGTGTCGATCAACGTCGGCGCAGGCCAGTTCGTCGCGATCGTCGGCCCCAACGGCGCCGGCAAGACCACGCTGTTCAAGACGATCTCCGGCATCGTCAAGCCGAGCGGCGGGAGAATCACGTTCGACGGCGTCGACCTTCTCGCGGTGCCGCCGCCGCAGCGTGCCCATCTCGGCATCGCCCATGTCCCGGAAGGACGCCAGGTCTTCCCGTCGCTGACCGTGATGGAGAATCTGGAAATGGGCGCGATGACCGAGAGCGGCCGCCGCGACTGGCAGGCCAATATCGAGCGCATCTTCGAATGGCTGCCGGTGCTGAAGGAGCGCCGCAACCAGTTCGCCGGCACGATGTCCGGCGGCCAGCAGCAGATGCTCGCGATCGGCCGCGGCCTCGCCTCCTCGCCAAAGCTGCTGATGCTGGACGAGCCGTCGATGGGGCTCGCGCCGTCCACCGCGGATTTCATCTTCGAGCGGCTGATCGATATCCGGCGCCAGTCCGGCCTGACCATGCTGCTGGTCGAGCAGCGCGTGGCGGAAGCGCTGGAATCGGCCGATCACGGCTATGTCCTCGAAGCCGGACATGTCGTGCTCGAAGGCAACAACGACACGCTGCGCGCCGACGACCGGGTGCGCAAAGCCTATCTCGGCATGTGACCAAATAAAAAACAAAGACCAGGGAGACAACAAGATGAACAAGACATCGAAGAGCAGAATATCGAAAGGACTGACGCGCCGGACCGTGCTGTCGGGGGCTGCCGCCGTCGGCCTTGCTGGCGTTGCACGCGCGCAGACACCGGCCGAGGTGAAGGTTGGACTGATCGTGCCGCTGTCGGGCATCTACACGCGCCCCGGCCAGGTCATGAAGATGGGCGCCGAGATGGGCATCGAGCACATCAACGCGCAAGGCGGCATCAAGGCGCTCGGCGGAGCCAAGCTGAAGCTGGTGGTGATCGACTGCGGCGACACCACCGAGAAGGCCAAGAACGCGGCGCAGCGCATGGTCGCGCAGGAGCCTGATCTCGTCGCCGCTACCGGCTCCTATCTCTCCTCCTTCACCCTCGCCGTCACCGAGGTGACCGAGCGCGCCGAACTGCCGATGCTGACGCTCTCTTATTCGGACCTACTGACCGATCGCGGTTTCAAATACATCTTCCAGACCGCCGCGACCGCGAGCCGCCAGTCCGAGCTCGGCTTGCCGGCGCTGATGAAGCTCGCCGCGAAGGCCTCCGGCAAGCGGCCGAAGACCGTGGCGATGCTGATGGACAACACCGCAACCTCGGTCGCCACCGCCAAGGCGCTGAAGGAGAGGCTGTTCGCGCAGGAAGGCCTCCAGCTCGTCGTCGAGGAAGTCTGGACGCCGCCACTGTCCGATGCGACGCCGCTGATCCAGAAGGTGCGCTCCGCCAAGCCCGACCTGCTGCTGTTCATGCCGAACGCGGTCTCGGACGCCAAGCTCGGGCTGGAGAAGATCAGCGAATTCGGCCTCGGCCAAGGCAAGATCCCGACCGTCTCCTTCAGCATCACCATCGCCGAGCCCGACATGCTGCAGAGCGTGAGCCCCGAGATCGTGCAGGGCATCATGACTATCGTCGCCAGCTGGGGCGCGAAAGGCCACGAAGCCCTGATCGCCGAACTCAAGGCCAAGTACAAGGAGCCCTGGGCGACGCAGAACGTCATCTCGACCTATGGCGACATGTGGGTGATGAAGGAAGCGCTGGAGAAGGCCGGCAAGGCCGATCGCAATGCGGTCGCGCAGGCCTTGCGGACGCTGGATGCCGGCGATTCCAAATATTATCCGGGCGGCCAGCTCAAGTTCGACGAAAAGGGCCGCCGCGTCGGCGCCGGCGTCGTCATCGTGCAATGGCAATCGGGCGTGCCTGTCACCGTTTATCCGCCCGAGCTCGCGCAGGCAGAACCGTTCTGGCCGAAGAAGCCGTAAGCGCCGCGCGATTTTTCAGGGAGGAGAATTGTCATGACTGCAAAGAACAAGTTTACGATCTCAAGGCGAACGTTGCTGGCCGGCGCCTCCGGCACGCTGATCGCATCCCGCGCCGCATGGGCGCAGCAGCCTGCCGAGGTGAAGGTCGGCTTGCTGGTTCCGATCTCCGGACTCTATGCCCGTCCGGGAACGGTGATGCGCGAAGGCGCCGAGATGGCGGTCGACCACATCAACGCGCAAGGCGGCATCAAGGTACTCGGTGGCGCCAAGCTGAAGCTGGTGGTGCTGGATTCCGGCGACACCACGGAGAAGGCCAAGAACGCGGCGCAGCGCATGGTCGCACAGGAGACTGATCTGGTCGCCGCCAGCGGCGCTTACCTGTCCTCGTTCACGCTCGCGGTGACCGAAGTGACCGAGCGCGCCAACCTTCCCATGCTCACCCTCTCCTACTCCGACCTGATCACCGAGCGCGGATTCAAATACGTATTCCAGACCGCGGCGACCGCGGGCTCACAGGCCAAGCAGGCATTGCCCCAGCTCATCAAGCTGGCGGAGACGGCCTCCGGCAAGCGGCCGAAGACGGTCGCGATCCTGACCGACAACACGGGCGCCTCGATCGCCTCCGCCAAGGCGATGCGCGAAGGCCTGCTTGCAGAGAACCAGCTGCAGCTGGTCGTCGACGAGACGTTCACGCCGCCGCTCGCGGATGCGACGTCGCTGGTGCAGAAGATCCGGTCGGCCAAGCCCGACCTGCTGTTCTTCCTGCCGACGGTGATCTCGGACGCAAAGCTGCTGCTCGAGAAGATGAACGAGTTCGGCCTCGGCCAGGGCAAGGTGCCGACCATCTCCTTCGGCATCGCGATCGCCGAGCCGGACATGCTGCAGACCGTCAGCCCCGAACTGCTCCAGGGCGTGCTGACCTGCGTCGCCAGCTGGGGCGCCAAGGGCCACGAGGCGCTGATCGCCGAATTGAAGACCCGCTACAAGGAGCCGTGGATGACGCAGAACGCGATCTCCACCTATGGCGACATGTGGGTGATCAAGGACGCGCTGGAGAAGGCCGGCAAGGCCGACCGCGTCGCCGTCGGCGAGGCGCTACGCACCATGGATGGCGGCCCGTCGAAATACTATCCGCTGGGCGAGATCAAGTTCGACGAAAAGGGCCGCCGGGTCGGCGCCGGCATGACCATCGTGCAGTGGCAGGCCGGCGTGCCGGTGACGGTGTTCCCGCCCGAGCTCGCGCTGGCAAAGCCGTTCTGGCCGAAGAACTGATACCGCCGAAAGAGAAACGGAGAACAACATGGACAAGGCGACTTACGACCGCGGCCTCGAAATCCGCAAGAGCGTGCTCGGCAACGAGTTCGTCGACAAGGCGATCGCATCCGCGGACGAGTTCAATCGTCCGATGCAGGACCTCACCACGGAGTATTGCTGGGGTTACGTCTGGGGGCGCGAAGGCCTGACGCGCAAGACCCGCAGCTTCCTCAATCTGGCGATGCTCTGCGCGCTCAATCGCCCGCATGAGCTGAAGACCCATGTCCGCGGCGCGCTCGCCAACGGCGCGACCAAGGAGGAAATCCGCGAGGTCTTCATGCAGGTCGCGATCTATTGCGGCGTACCTGCCGGCGTCGATGCGTTCCGGAACGCGAAGGACGTGTTCGCCGAGCTCGACAAGAAGTAGAGACGCGTGACTGCGATGAAGGGCAAATGGGCACTCGTGACCGGCGCGACCGCGGGCCTTGGCTTTGCCGTCGCGGAAGGGCTGGCCGGCGCGGGCGCCAGCATCGTCCTTCACGATCTCGTTGCGCCGAAGCAGGCCGCGGATGATCTCCGCGCCCGCTTCGGCGTCGAGGTGATCACGGCGGGCGTGGACCTGTCCCAGCGCGATGCGATCGAGGCCATGATGGCCGACCTGCTCGATCGCTGCGGCGCCATCGACATCCTCGTCAACAACGCGGTCGTCAGGCATTTCGCCGCGATCGAACAGTTTCCGCCCGAGCGCTGGGAGCAGGCGCTGGCCGTGAACCTCTCCGCGCCGTTCCACCTCATTCGCCTGGCGCTGCCGGCAATGAAGCAGCGCAGCTGGGGCCGGATCATCAACATGGGCTCGATCTATTCGAGCCGCGCGGTCGAGGACCGCATCGACTACGTCACCACCAAGACGGCGATCCTGGGCATGACCCGCGCGGTGGCGATAGAGACCGCCCGCAGCGGCATCACCTGCAACACGCTCTGCCCCGGTACGCTGCCGACGCCCGCCATCCTCGACAAGATCGCCACCATGGCAACGACCAGCAGCCGTGCTGTCGAGGATGTGACCCGCGACTATCTCGGCGAGCGTCAGCCGACACAGCGCTTCATCGAGATGAATGCCGTCGCCGCCATGGTCGTCTTTCTCTGCAGCGCGGCCGCAAACGACATCACCGGGGCCAGCCTGCCGATCGACGGCGGCTGGTCGGTCGCATGAGACCACTTGAATGGGAGTGTTGCGATGACTGAACAATCGGGCCAGACCGCCGTGCTGACAGGTGCCGCCGGCGGCATGGGACGCGCTATCACCAAGGCGCTGCTGGAGAGCGGCCGCCGCGTCGTGCTGGTCGACCGCGACGCCAAGGCACTTCAGGAACTGGCGGCGACGGCAGGCAACGCCGTGTTTCCGATCCAGCTCGACATCAGCGACGCAAAGGCCGTGGATCGGCTGCCGGAGGCCATTCCGGCCCAGTTCAAGCCGGTCGACATCCTCATCAACAACGCCGGGCACGATATCGGCGGGCGAACGCGGTTCGACGCCGGCTCCGCCGACGACTGGTCCAACATCATCCAGACCAATCTAATCGGCCTGATGCGCGTCACCCGCGCGATCCTCCCCGACATGGTCCGGCGCAACTCCGGCCATGTCGTCAACATCAGCTCGATCAACGCGGTCCGGATCGTGCCCGATATGGCCGCCTACAGCACCAGCAAGGCGGGCGTGCACATGTTCACCGAGACCCTGCGGGGCGAACTGGCGGAAACCGCGATCCGGGTCACCGAGCTCCAGCCCGGCCTGACCAGGACCAACATCATCCTGACCCGCTACCGCGGCGACAAGCAGAAGGAACGGGACTATTTCGACCAGTTCAAGCTGGCGCTCGAACCTGCCGATATTGCCCGGTCGATCGTCTTCGCCCTCGACCAGCCTGCCCACGTTCAAATTGCCGAAATGATGATTCTGCCTGTAAACCGGTACTGACTTTTCCCAACCAGGATCCGGACATGGAAAGACGTAGCGAATTGCAGTCGACGCTCCGCATCGAGGACGTCCCGACCGTCCGCGCGATGGTCGCGCAAAAGCTGCGCGAGGCGATCATGTCCGGAACGCTGAAACCGGGCCAGCGCCTGGTCGAGCGCGAGCTTTGCGAGATGATGGGCGTCAGCCGCCCCTCGATCCGCGAAGCGCTCCGCGCCCTCGAAGCCGACGGGCTGATCAACATGGTGCCGCATCGCGGCCCCGTGGTCTCCACGATCAGCCTCGAGGAGGCTCGCCAGCTCTACGCGGCACGCGCGGTCCTCGAAGGGTTCGCCGGCCGCGAATGCGCCAGGCTCCACGACCCCGAGGTGGCGCGCCGGATCGGGGAAGCCCTGACCCGGCTGAAGGCTGCCGCGGCCAAGCAGGATCTGATCGGGTGCCTCGAGGCCAAGACCGATTTCTACGGCGCGCTGATCGGCGGCTGCCGCAATGCCTTCATCCAGCGGATGCTGAGGCCCCTGCACGACCGGATTCAGCTGTTGCGGATCACGTCGATGTCGCAGCCGAAGCGGATCAACAAGAGCTTGCGTGAGGTCACTGCGATCTGGCGTGCGATCCAGAGCGGCGATGCAGACCTCGCCGAACGTTGCTGTGTCGATCACATCAACGCGGCCGCGGTGGCTGCGCTCGACATGATCGAAAAATCGTCGGCGGCCAAGGAGGCGGCGCCTACCGACGACTAACAACAACTGCCGCCAGGGAGTGTTCGATGAGGTTTGTTGTACGATCGCTGGTCCTGTTTTCCCTGCTCTATCCCTGCGGCACCGCAATCGCGGACGACTACCCCTCCCGCCCGGTCACGATGATCGTGCCCTTCTCCGCCGGCGGCCCCGGCGACGTCATTGCGCGCATTCTCGGCAACGCCATGAGCGCGACGCTGAAGCAGTCCATGGTCATCGAGAACGTCGTCGGCGCCGGCGGCACGCTCGGCACCAACCGCGTCGCCAAGGCCGTACCCGACGGCTACACGCTGCTGCTGATGCATGTCGGCCAGGCCACCGCACCTGCGCTCTACGCCAAGCTGCCGTTCGACCCCGTCGGCGACTTTGCCCCGATCGGGCTCGTCACTGATGTCCCGATGATCCTGGTCGCGCGGCCGAATTTTCCGGCCAAGGACCTCAGCGAGATGATCGCCCGCATCCGGAGCGAAGGGGACAAGATGACCTTCGGTAATGTCGGTCTCGGCTCGGCCTCGCAGCTCTGCGGCCTGATGTTCATGAGCACCACCGATACGAAGCTCTCGCAGATCTACTACAAGGGTGGCGGACCGGCGCTGAATGACGTCATCGCCGGACATATCGACGTCTATTGCGATCCCGCAACGGGCCCGACGCCCTACATCCAGTCGAACACGATCAAGGGTTACGCGATCACCAGCAAGGCGCGTGTCGCGACGCTGCCTGACGTGCCGACCTCGGCGGAGGCCGGTGTTCCCGAATTCGACGTGACGACCTGGTATGGCCTCTACGCACCGCGCGGCACGCCGAAGCCCGTGATCGACCATCTGGTGGGCGCGCTCCAGACGGCGCTGAAGGATCCCGCCCTGATCAGCCGCTTTGCCGAGCTCAGCATGGCGCCGGTCGAGCCCGAACGCGCAACCCCGCAAGCCCTCGAAGCCTTTCTCAAGACCGAGATCGGCAAATGGGGACGGATCATCAAGGCCGCCGGAATCGAGCCGCAATGAGGGCGGACGACCGGACGGTGGTTGCTCATGTCTCGTTCTCCCGTCTATATGATCGACTTCCGTCACCGTCTTTGAATGCGGCAGTGCTGTGATCGAGCGCCGGTGACAAGGCCAGCCACCCACATTCCGCCCAGGCGGAGGCCGACCGGAGTATCTGCATCGATGACTGACCGAGCCGAGACCATTGCCGCGAAGATCGAGGCCTTCATCCGCGCCGAAGTGATCCCCTACGAGAAGGATCAGCGGACGGGTCCGCACGGTCCGAGCGACGAACTCGTGCAGGAATTGCGCGCCAAGGCGCGCAAGGCCGGTGTTCTGACGCCGCACATTCTCCCGGATGGATCTCATCTGACGCAACGCGAGACCGCGAAGGCCTTGATCAAATCCGGCCTGTCGCCGCTCGGACCGCTGGCGTGCAACACCATGGCGCCTGACGAGGGCAACATGTACCTGCTCGGCAAGGTCGGAACTTCCGAGCAGAAGGCGCGCTTCCTGGAGCCCCTGGTGTCGGGCAAGGCGCGTTCGGCGTTCTTCATGACCGAGCCGGCGGACGAAGGCGGTGCGGGATCTGACCCGTCGATGATGCAGACCACGTGCAGGCTGGACGGCAATCACTGGGTGATCAACGGGCGGAAGAAGTTCATCACCGGAGCCGAAGGCGCCAAGGTCGGCATCGTCATGGCGAAATCGGCCGACGGCGCCTGCATGTTCCTGGTCGATCTGCCTGATGCCGCGATCCGCACGCTGCGCGTACTGGATACGATCGACAGCTCGATGCCCGGCGGGCATGCCGAGATCGAAATCGAGAATCTTCGCGTCTCCGCCGACCAGATGCTCGGCGCGTCCGGCGAAGGTTTCAAATATGCGCAGATCCGCCTCAGTCCCGCGCGCTTGTCGCACTGCATGCGCTGGCTGGGCCTCGCCATCCGGGCCAACGAGATCGCCACCGACTACGCCTGCCGCCGTCACGCGTTCGGAAAACCGCTGGTCGACCACGAAGGCGTCGGCTTCATGCTGGCGGAGAACCTGATCGATCTGCAGCAGTCGGAACTGATGATCGACTGGTGCGCCGGCGTGCTCGACACCGGTTCGCTCGGGACGACCGAGAGTTCCATGGCCAAGGTTGCCGTGTCGGAAGCGTTGATGCGCGTCGCCGATCGCTGCGTCCAGGTGATGGGAGGGACCGGCGTTTCGACCGAAACCATCGTCGAGCAGGCTTTCCGCGAGATCCGCGCCTTCCGCATCTATGATGGCCCGACGGAAGTCCACAAATGGTCGCTGGCCAAGAAGATCAAGCGCGACTGGAAAGCCGGACAGCATTGAGCAGACGGCGTTGCGGCGCCCTCACTTCGTGCTCTTCAGCCGATCCGCCATGCGCTCGGCGATGGCGACCGTCGTCAGATGGGTATTGGCGCGCGGGACCTCCGGCATGATCGAGGCATCGATCACCCGCAATCCCGTGGATCCGATCACCCGGCATTCGTGATCTACGACAGAACGCGCATCGTCCGCCGCACCCATGCGGCAGGTGCCGCTGGCGTGTTGGGCGTCGCTGCACTCGGCGAACAGCCAGTCATCCAGTTCGGCGTCGCCAAGCGACTCGTCCATGGAGCGTCCGCTGGCGCCGTAATCGACGCGGTAGGCGATATCGGTCACCGCAGGCTGCAGGCAGATATCACGCAGGCAGCGAACGCCATCGCGCAGGCGCACCAGATCGCGAGAATCGGACAGCATGCGCTCTTCGACGATCGGATCAATTGTGGGGTCGGTCGTCACGATGCGGACGTGGCCCTGGCTGAAGGCCTGATAGACTGAGATGGCGATGCGTCCCAGCGTGACTTCAGCCATCGATTGCTGCGAGCGGGCAAGATTGCCGGCGATCATGATCATGTCGTTTTCGCCGGCGCCTGCGAGGCTGGACGAGTAACGCAGGCAGCAATTGGTGTGCCGGTGCATCAGCGTGCTGACCTGGCTGCCGTCGCGCAAATGCAGCAAGGCGTTGACGATCGGGTGATCGAGCAGGTTCTCGCCCACCGGCAAATCCGCGCGGATCGTGATGCCGAGCGTCTCCAGCAGGGCGGCAGGCCCGATGCCGGAGCGCTGCAGGATGGCCGGCGAATGGATGGCGCCGGCGCAGAGGATCACCTCACGCGCCGCGCGGGGCGTATAGGATTGGCCGTTCACGCGGACCAGAACGCCGCTGGCGTGCAGCCGGTTGCCTTCGAAGGTGATGGTGTCGACCAGAGCATGACCGACGATGTCGAGGTTGGCCCGACCGCGCGCCGGCTCCAGGTAGCCGTCATTGGTGGAGATCCGCAGCCCACCCTCGCTGTTGATGGCATAAGGCGAGACGCCGGTGCCATCAGGCGCGTTGTGATCTTCGCACCAGCCATAGCCGAGACCGAGTGCCGACGCTCGCAGCGCCCGGTCGACATTGCCCCAATCCGGAATCGGAGCCCGATACACCGGGATCGGACCGCGATCGCCGTGATAGGGTGCGTCCGGGAAATTCTTGTCCGTTTCGAGCTTGCAGAAATAAGGTAGCATCTCGTCCCATGACCAGCCGGTGCAGCCCACGGCCGCCCAGCGGTCGATGTCGTCGGGAACGGCGCGGATCGCGATCTGACCATTGATCGTCGAACTGCCGCCCATGGCGCGGCCACGCCAGAGCAGCAGCGGCTGCTGCCGCTCGGTGCGTCGCGCGAGCAGCTTTGGCCAGCGGAAGTCGTCATCGCCGATGGCGCGCATGGGGTTTGGAATGCGAATGTGCTCCGGTGTGGTCGCGGTTCGCAGATCCTGCCCGGCCTCCAGCAGCAGCACACGATGAGCGGGGTCTTCGCTGAGGCGCGCCGCCAGCGTCGCTCCGGCGGAACCTCCGCCGATGATGATCGTGTCGTATTCCTGTTCAATCACGTCCGGTCACTTCCCCTGATGGCTCGCAACGGTCAGCTGCCAGCTATGTGGCGCAGCGTGATCCGCGTCAACTCGGATGGACGCCCCAGCCGCAGCGCGAAACCCGGCCACAGCGCGGTGCCATTGTTCACGTAGAGCGTCATGCCGCCGACATCGTAACGACCCGAGACGAAGCCGGCGTTGGCGCGTGCGGCCAGCCGATCGATCCCCCAGATCAAGCCTCCGTGCGTATGCCCCGACAGCTGCAGAGCCACCCCGAGTTCGGCGGAATGCCGCGCGTCGCTCGGCTGGTGGTCGAGCAGGATGACAGGGCCGTCCCTGGGGATGCCTTGCAGGACGGCGCCAAGGTCGCGCACGGAATGCCCTCTGCTGCGCGATGCCCGGTCGGTGATGCCTGCGAGGACCAGCTTGCCGCCGTTCCGCTCGATGACAACATGCCTGTTTTCGAGCGACAGCAGGCCCAACGCGGCGAAGTGCGCCATCCACCCGTCGTAGCCGAAGATGTATTCGTGATTTCCCGAGATCACGTAGATGCCATCGGTCGCCTGCAAATCCCGCAACGGCTCGATGTCGGTGCGTCGCGCATCGGGCGTGCCGTCGATCAGATCTCCCGTGATCGCGATCAGGTCAACGCCGAGCTTGTTCGATCGCTCGACGACGGTGCGTGCCCACGAGGCGGGAAACAACCGGCTGATGTGAAGATCGGTCAGTTGGAGGATGGTGTAGCCGTCGAATTGCCGCGCAAGTCCGGCGATCCCGATTTCGATGTCTTTCAGCGGCGGAATCCGCATGGCCTGATGGACGCCGATCGCGGCCGCGATGGCGGCTAACGCAGCCAGTCCGTAGCGGACGTCGTCGGGCGCGCTCACGACGCCGCCATTGAAGGGGATTGCGAGCAGAAGTCCCGCATCGAGCGCCAGTTGCAGCAACGCCAGCAGGACGATCGCGCCGAACCCCCAGTTGAAGAGGGCGACCACCGGTCTTGGAAACTCGGGAGAAAACACGGAGCCCGACGAGAGCTTGCTCCACCGGTGAAACTGCAATGCGACCAATGCGAGCGCGGCGGCCACGATCTTGACCAAGAGCGGCAAGTCCAGCGGCCACAGGAAACGGGTCAGGATCAGCAGATAGATCAGGCCGAATATGAGTTGGGGAATCGGTCCTCTCCGCAAGAGATCGGTATGCCGCGGCCCCTCTAGACGTTTCTTCTCGCGATCGGGGACCAGACAGAGACAATCATCTATCGACCGCGGCGCATTTGCAACCGGGTTCCATTGCCGCGAGTTCGTTCGCATAGCATCTATTGAGGGCTCTCCGTAGCAAGTATTGCCAGCAGCGTTCCGGCGAAAGGGACGTGCGGCGGGCTTGCCAGACATCACTGAGGATTTCCGTCGTGCGCTTCGTCCGATCTCTTCGCTTCTTCGCCGCGTCCGTTTTGACCGCATCGCTGCTGATGAGCGCGAGCGGCGCGAGTGCCGGTGCCTGGCCAAGCCGGACGATCAAGCTGGTCGTGCCGTTTCCTCCCGGCGGCGCCGCGGATACCGTTGCTCGCGTTTACGCCGACAGACTGAGCGAAGCGCTCAAGCAGCCCGTCGTGATCGAGAACAAGGCCGGCGCAGGCACCGCAATTGCCGCCGAAGCGGTCGCCGGCGCAGATCCCGATGGCTATACGTTGTCCCTGGCTCCCGCAGGCCAGCTCACCATCCTGCCGCACATCAACAAGGAGATCAGGTACGATCCCTTCAAGAGCTTTGCGCCGGTATCGAACCTGGCGACCGTCCCCTACGTGCTGGCAGCCAGCCCGAACACGCCGGTCTCCACCGCCAAGGACCTCGTCGCCGCGGCGAACAAGGATCCCGGCAAGCTGACCTATTCGTCCTGCGGTCCCGGGACGCTCTGCCATCTGAGCGGCGAGCTCTTCCAAAACCAGACCGGAACGAAGCTGCTGCACGTGCCGTTCAAGGGCAGCGCCCCGGCGGTGAACGCGCTGCTCGGCAACGTCGTCAATCTGTCGTTCGACACCCTCACCGTGCTCGCGCCGCAGATCCGCGACGGCAAGGTGAAGGGCCTGCTCGTCACCAGCCGCGAGCGGTCGCCGCAGCTTCCGGACGTGCCCACCGCTGCCGAAGCCGGCGTGTGGGACTTCGTCGTCGATTCCTGGTTCGGCCTGGTCGCACCCGCGGGGACTCCGGCTGAAATCATCCAGCGCTTGAATGCCGAGATCGTCCGCATCGGAGCCGAGCCCGATGTTCGTGCTCGCCTGGAGGCTCAGGGACTGGTTGTGACCACCTCGACGCCCGAGGGCTTCACCGACATCATCAAGGCCGACTACCGCCGCTGGGGCAAGGTCATCAAGGATTCGGGGGTCGAAGTCTTTTGAAGGCCGTAAGCGGCTTCGCAGCGCCCACCTGGCTCTCGATGTGCACTGTCTCGGCAGTGACATCCAACTCGCAGACGCGGCCGCGCTAACGCGCAAGACAGGAGCAAAGCTGCAAACGGCTTGGATTTCTCCGTTCGCCAGGGCTGAAGACGACAGGGCCCTAATGGGTCAAGCGGGGGATCAGCGGGACGCGGTTGGCAAGAGCCAAAGCAGCTGCCTCCGAGGTCTCAAGGGCGATCTTTTGCGCAAGCATAACGTCGCCTGGAACGAGCGCTCCGACGGGCGCAAAGCACCAGCCGGTCCCCTCCTTGCCGTCCCGATCGAGTTCCCGAATATTTGCTGCTGTTCCGTAGCAGATCCGGTAGCGTTTGCCGCTGTCGGAGCCGGTTACATCAAAGCATCTATCCGCGTCGAATTGCGCGCGTTGGGCGGCGGAGAGCCAATCTCGCAGCAGGCGGCGGCCGCACGCTTCGGGGGCATTCTCCGCACGCATGGCACGCAATAGACGGCTAACCAATTTCAGTCGCGCCTGATCGCGTCCTTTGACAGGCCATCGCATCGCGGCATCTCAACCGCCGACCAGCCTGGGAAAGAACACCGTCTCGTCCGCCTGCGGATCGAAGGCCGTCAACAGGCGCACATCGCCCGGGCGCGTCCGCACTGCGGCCGTAAAGCCCGCGGCAACCAGAGTTTCGAAGCGGTGCCGCGCCTCGGCGCTTGCCTGCGCGTCTGCGGGGTCGAAATGGTGACGCATGTCACCTGAATGATCCATCACGATATGAGTTGCCATCGCAGAGATCCCCCTTGTGTTCAGACGAAAAATCTAGTCCGGCAACCGAGTGAGCCGAGGCCGCCACACGCCGAGAACAATGTTGGCCATCGCAATGGCCAAAAACACCCACAGCGTAGCGCGACGTGTCCCCAATTCTCCGGCGAGCGTTGCGGGATCGATTTCGCCGGCAAATGCTCGCGCGCTTTGCTCTGCTTCCTGTTGGAGCGGTCCGACCACAGAGACAAATCCCCATTCAAAAACGAGGACGCCCGTCGCCAGCTTTGCCCATGCCCAGCCGGCGTTGTGAAAGGCTCTATTCAGGGCCATGGCCAACAGACCGGCTATCAGGGTAAGCCCGAGAGACGGCATAAAGATCCAGGTCGCCACTGCTCCTGTCGCGATGCTGAGCGGCGCGTATTGCGCGATCGCGCTTGGCGCGGGCGCGTGGCCGGTCATGACAAGAAAGCATGCGACCGCGCCGACAAGGCCGATCGCTCCAAGCGTGTGAAGGAACTTCATCAACTTCCGCATGATCGACCGCGGTTCGCAAAAGACCTGGCCTATCGGGCCATTGACCAACTCCAAGCACCCAGATCAGTCGTCAAGCATCAGCAGATCAAGCTGCCTTGGCGAGCCCGACCTCCGCCCAGATCTGTGCGAGCGCATTTACCAGATGCTCGATATCAGCATCGGTGTGATGCGGCGACGGCGTGATGCGCAGTCGCTCGGTGCCGCGCGGCACGGTCGGGTAGTTGATCGGCTGTACATAGATGCCGTAGCGGTCGATCAGCACGTCGCTGATCTGCTTGCACAAAACGGGGTCGCAGACCATGACCGGCACGATGTGGCTGGGATTGTCCAGATGAGCAACTCCCGCCTCGTCGAGGCGCCTGCGCAGCCGCGCGACGCGATCCTGATGCCGCTCGCGTTCCGCCGCGCTCGATTTCAGATGGCGAATACTGGTGAGCGCGCCGGCGGCCACCGTGGGCGGCAGCGACGTGGTGAAGATGAAGCCGGAAGCGAAACTGCGAATGAAATCGCAGATCGTGGCCGACGCCGCAACGTAGCCGCCGATGACGCCGAAGGCCTTTGCCAGGGTGCCTTCGATCACGGTCAGGCGGTGGCTCACACCCTCGCGGTCGGCGATGCCGCCACCCTTCGGTCCGTAAAGGCCGACGCCGTGAACCTCGTCGAGATAGGTCATTGCATTGTGGGCGTCCGCGACGTCGCAGAGCTCGGCAATCGGCGCGATATCGCCATCCATGGAATAGACCGACTCGAAGGCCACCAGCTTCGGCGCATGCGGATCGAGATCGCTGAGCTTACGCTCGAGATCGCGCGGATCGTTGTGGGCGAAGATGCGCGTGTCGCTGCGGCTGTGCCTGATGCCCTCGATCATCGAGGCGTGGTTGAGCTCGTCCGACAGGATCGTACAGCCGGGCATCCGTGACGCCAGCGTGCTGAGCGACGCCATGTTGGAAACATAGCCCGACGTGAACAGGAGCGCTGACTCCTTGCCGTGCAGATCGGCCAGCTCTCTCTCCAGCAGCACGTGATAGTGATTGGTCCCCGCGATGTTGCGGGTGCCGCCGGCGCCGGCACCGCAACTGTCGAGCGCCTCGTGCATCGCCTTCAGCACCGCGGGGTGCTGGCCCATGCCGAGGTAGTCGTTGGAGCACCAGACGGTGACTTCGCCGGCGCCGCCCGGATGATGATGTTTGGCTCGAGGAAACGCGCCTGCCTTGCGTTCGAGGTCGGCAAATACGCGATAGCGGCCTTCGCGATGAAGACCTTCGAGTTGCCGGCGAAAATAGGCTTCGTAGTTCATGACGTCCTCCCCTTGATCGTTGCCGCCGGCTCGGGACAGATCGTGTGAGCCGCCGTCAGGCCTTCTCTTGCCTGCTGCTCGCGATAACTCTGGCGAAACTGGTCTTCGAGCCGCTGTCGCGCGCAGGCTCCTGGTGACAGCTTCGGAGGCGCGGCATCGGAGCGCACATTCGCCAGCACGACGAGATTGGGCGGCGCCATCGCGGTCTTGACGTCTTGTTCCTGTTCCATGGTGGTGTCCTCCGGCGGGAAACCCGAGCGCATACCCCAGCCCCACAGCGTGATCGCCGGCAGCGGAAGCAGCATGAACCAATGCTCGACCACGCCGAGCGCAAACAGCGTCGAGACCAGCGTCAGGCCGACGATGTCGAAGGGCGTGATCGCGACTTCGACGATCCGCTGGATCATGATGACGAGGACCGCGGTCGCAAGCGTGACGGATAGCGGAAAGAAGGCGCTAACCGGTTTGCGCGCGAAGAACGTCTTCAAGAATTGCACCGCCTCCGGCATTAATTCGTCGTTGGTGACGGGAACGCCGAGGAACAGGTTGATCTTTGCGCTCTGCCGCAGCACCCAAAGGGCGGCAAATGTCCATAGACCGATCTGGTTGGCGCCGCCCCAGGTCAGCGCAGCGACCGCAGCGCCGCAGGCCAGCAGCGCGAACTCATGATAGAGAATGGCCTGCAAGGCGAGCCCAAAGCGTTTCGGGCCGATCGCGCCGACCGGACAAGGCTGCGGTCGTGGCCCCGTCAACCAGCCCGCGAGAAAGGCGATCTCCTGTGCGCCCCATAGCAGGATGGTGCATGTGAAGGCCGTATACGCACCACCGACACTGATATCGCCAGCCGTCAGCGCGAGCCCCCCGAGCGATCCGGCGAGCAGCACACCGGCCAGAAACGCCCGCGACACTTCAAAGCGTCCCGAACGTCCCACCAGCAACAGCACGGCCCCGGTGCTGAACCACCACACGAAGGCAGCGTAGATAGGGGGGACCGTGTATGCGGATACCAACGCCCTCTCCTCACCAAGCCGGTTGCAGGCAGATTTCGCGCGGTAACGTGTTCGGCTTCACTGGCAGCAGGAACAGCCGTGCAAATGTCAGCGCTGCCTGGGCCGCAAGACCTGCGCGCTTCACTCTCGATAGCAAGCCACCCTTCTCGCGCGCATCCGCGATCCCTTCCGAAATCATGCGCAAGCGCTCGAGACCGGCAAGGAAGCGCGGGTTTTCGATATCCAGCGTGACCGGAAACACCTGCCTGGAAATCTCCGAGGTGATGCGGAACACCCGCATGTCGTATTCGGTGGGATCCATGCCAAGCGCCTCGTGGAAAGCGGGGCGCATGTGATCGCGCACATACATGGTGGCGAACACGGCGAGCAGGAAGAACCTGATCCAGAGCTTGTTGACGCCGCGCAGCAGCGAGGGATCGGCGCGCATCAGCAGCGCAAACGCCTCGCCGTGGCGAAACTCGTCGTTGCACCACAATTCGAACCAGCGGAAGATTGGATGGAATTGGCGTTCGGGATGCCGCTCCATCTGCCGGTAGATCGTGATGTAGCGGGCGTAGCCGATCTTCTCGGACAGATAGGTCGCGTAGAAGATGAATTTGGGCCGGAAGTAGGTGTACTTCTTCACCTTGGTGAGGAAGCTCAGATCGACCCCGATGCCGTGATCCTTCAGGATCTCGTTGATGAAGCCGGCGTGGCGAGCCTCGTCCCGGCTCATGAAGCTGAACAGCTCCTGGATATCCCTGTTCTTGATCCGCTTCTTGATCTCCGCGTAGAGCACGCAGCCGGAGAATTCGGCGGTGAGCGATGAGACCAGGAAATCCTTGAACTCCTTGCGCAACTCGGGCGGCAACGATTGCAGGTCGTTCTTGAATTCGTCGGTCTTGACGAAATGCGCCTTGTTGTGATCGGCGCGCAGCTCCTTGATGACCGCATTCCATTCGGAGCGCACCAAGCTGACATCGAGGCGATCCATCGCCTCGTAGTCCGTGGTGTAGAAACGCGGGCTGAGGATGGTGTCTTCGCGCGCCTTGTCGAGACTTTCGCTGCTGCCCTTGATCGCGGGCCGTGCTTGCAGACTGCCGTGGGTGCCGCCTTCCATGTTGATCATAATGCCCTCCCGTCCGAGAAGCTGACTTCGTAAAGTTCAGTCAATTCCAGGTAGCCTTCGATTCGCGCCAGCAGGCGGTCGAGCGGACCGGCGCGGACCACCGTCGCGGTTCGGCGCACGACCAGACGCTCACCGAAGGCGACTCCGGTCGGCGCGTCGTGGACCCTGACCTCGTCGCCGGGCTGAATTGCGATGTCGCCGTCGAGCACCACATGGGCGTGCAGCGTCTCCGAGGTCTGCTCGATCTCGATCGTACAGGGCACGTCGAACGTCTTGCGTGACGTCGTCCAGAGCATCCTCATGACGCACCGCCCTTCAACTTCAACAGCCGCGCAAAGGCCAGGGTATTGGCCGAGCCGAAAGCATCGAGATCGATCTGCTTGCCGGTCGATGTGTCCGTCAGCGTGATCTGGCCGTTGACGAACCGGGTGAGGCGAAATGGCGGCTGTCGGCCGATATCGCCGAGCTTGCGTTCCCGCGCGAGCCCACGCAGCACGACGCGAATGAATCCATTGCTGCCGGGCGCCAGCGTGTCCACGAGTTGACGATCGCGAGCGTCGTACACCAGCACCGCACCATTCTGACCGTCCTCGAACTGGAAGTCGCGGCTTTCGACGGCGGCCGGCAGCATCATGCGGACGCCGCCCGTCCCCGTCAGTCGCGCCGTTGTCACCGTCGCGAGAGAAAATAGGACAAGGGCCGCGGCCGCGATGATGCCGCCTTTGGGGACCACGGGTTCCTGGATGGCATGGCTCATGAGTGTCCTCCGTTCAGGCAGCCGCGGTCGACGGCGAGTTGGCCGCGACGTCCGAGACCAGATTGCGATTGGCGGAGGCCGAAAGTGCGACCGCCGTCGGGGCGGGCTGCCCGCCCAATGCGTCCGAGAGTTTCGCAGCGACGATCGCGGCGTCCGGCAATGCGCACAGCATCGGCTCCGGCACGCGCAGCCGCCAGGGCCGGATGTGCGGCCAAAGCAGCAAGTACGACACCCGTTTGCCGTCCGACACGCCCAGCGGAATGTCACCCGAGCCATCGCGATGGATCTTCAGGGCGGCGTTGGTGATCTTGCTCAGCGGGATATTCATGGTCATCGGCAGCGCGACGCCGAACTGGAACAGGACCCGCTTGCTGGTCAGCGTGTAGCAGGCGGCGCGGCGGAACAACCACGCGAGGCCGGCCAGCACGACGATGGCGCTGAGCGCCGGAGCGATCAGCCACAGCGCCGAAATGACGGCATCGCTTGCCTGCATGCCGTGCGACCAGTTGGACCACAGCCGCCACGCCAGCAGGATGCCGAAATAGATCGCGACCTCGCGGATGTGGAACGACCGCAGCGCCAGTCCCTTGAAGCTCGGCTTACCCTGCCAGATCACACGCTCGCCGACCGGTAGCGGCGCCGGCAGATCGTTGAGCGGCACATTCTTGAACTGCTGATGATCCTGTTTCACAGCAGCGGCTCCTGACGCGCCGGCGTGGCGTAGAGCGTGCCCGCGCCGTAATATCCGACGATGCGATCTTCCTCGAGCTTGGTCACCTGATCCGGGCTCTTCGTCGTCGGGACTTCGGCGAACTGGCTGCCGAGGATCGCATCGACCCAAACCCGGCGGCGGCGACCATCAATCTTGGCGAAAGGCACCGGCAGCAGCACGCGCTTGACGCCGCCGATGATCGGCACCTCGACTTCGAGATAGCGGATCAGGGCCTCGGCGCGATCGACCCAGACGTCGGTAACGATACCGCCGGGTTCGCTGTCCGCCCCGTTCACCCGCATTCCGCGCGGATCGGGGTCGCGGGACTCCAGATAGGTGCCCTCGGCAACCCGCAACGGAACGATGCACGGAATGTTCTCCATCGTCAGTTCGGGAACGTCTTCGCGGTTGGCGTAGGATCCGGGCCCGACGCCATCGAGCATCGGATTGCCGGTCGGCTCAGCCGGAGCGCCCGGCCACACCGCGATCGGCGCCAACGCGACGTCGGGGCGATCGTTCTTGTGGTTCGGCAGCGTGGCGGTGTGTCCGTCCCGCAAGAGATAGGTCTTGGAATCGGGCATGCGCGGAAAGCCGTAGGAAACCCCGCCGTTGATCCCCGTCGATTCGAGCGGATAACCTTCGCGCTTGTCTTCACGGCGAAGATAGAAGATCAGGCAGGCAAAGAAGATCCAGAAGACGTAAAGCGTGACCTGTGCCAGGTCCAAATATGAGTCGGGCTGCATGGGCGACCTCCCCTTCGTTGACTAGCCTGGAAATTCCGCCAGGCCGAACTTCGTGGATGGCTGCGGAAAGCTCGCGCGTGCTGTGCGCACGAGCGGACCGATCGCAACCAGAGTGGCGAACAACAAGGCAATTTCGATGTGGTAGACGACGCTGTATCCCGTCGACGGATCCGTCAGCGCGCGGCCAAGCGCGCCGTTCGATGCCAGCGACGTCACCGCATCGCGAATGCCGCCGCCGAGCGCGATCCCGCCGCCGGCCGCGGTCGCCTGCACCGCACCCCAGGTGCCCAGCGCCAATCCACTTTCACCGTCACGCGCCAGCGCCATCGCCGCGGTCAGCGTTCCCGCAGCAAACAGCCCGCCACCGAAACCGATCAGCGCGGTGCCGATCCGAAACAAGAGCACCGAGCTCAGGGGCGCGGCGAAGATTACCGCGGCGAACGCGAACACCCCTGCCACCGCGCCAAAGCCGGCGATGCGGTAGGGATCGGCGTTGCGTCCCAGCGTCCTTGCGGCAAGCCCAAATCCGGCCAGCGTGCCGAGCGCGAAGAACGCCGTGAGCGCCGTGGTCTGGCCTACGGTCAGCTTGAGAATTTCGGCGCCGTAGGGCTCAAGCAGAATATCCTGCATCGAGAATGCCGAGGTGCCGAGCGCCACCGCGACGAGGACGCGGATCGAACCGCCGGCATTGCGGAACCTGGCCCAGGAGTGTTGGAATTCAGGCCGCTCGCGCGCAGCCGATGTCAGCGCGGGATTGCGCGCTTCCTGCTTCCACAGCGCGGCGATGTTGAGCAGCAACTGCGTGACCGCAACGCCCTGGATCACCTGGATCAGGCGGATCTCGTTGAAGTTGCGCAACAGCTCGCTGAAGATCAGCGCACTGCCGGCCATCCCGAACAGCAGCATCACATAGAGGAAGGCCACCACGCGCGGCCGCGCGTCTTCAGGCGCGAGATCGGTGGCGAGCGCGAGACCTGCGGTCTGGGCCGTATGCATGCCGGCGCCGACCAGCAGGAAGGCGAGCGCCGCGCCGAATTGTCCGTAGACCGCAGGATATTCGCCCGTGCCTGACAGCACCAGCAGAGCAAACGGCAGGATAGCGAAGCCACCGAACTGGATCAGCGTTCCCATCCAGATATAGGGCACCCGGCGCCAGCCTAGCACCGAGCGATGATTGTCGGATTTGAAGCCGATCAGGACGCGGAATGGTGCGAACACCAGCGGAATCGACACCATCAACGAGACCAGCAGCGTCGAAACACCGAGTTCGACGATCATCACGCGGTTGAGCGTGCCGTTCAGCAGCACAATCGAGATGCCGGTCGACACCTGGAACAGCGACAGACGCAGCAGCCGCCCGAGCGGAAGCTCCGTCGTTGCCGCGTCGGCAAAGGGAAGGAAGCGGGTCCCCAGCCGCATCCAGCCTTTCGCCAATGTCGACGAAATCCGGGTCATCTGGGAATCATCTCCAAGGCCTGCGACTTGTAGAATCCGCTGGCGACGCGATGGCTGCGGCCGAGCTGCCAGCGCTCAAGCCCCTCATCTGCCGTCAACAGCCGCCGCAACTTCTGCTCGCCCACCGGTTCGATCGCTGGTGCGCGATCGCCGCGTGGGAAGAGCCGACCGACGGCATGCATCACGGCAAGGGCAGGCGTCTTCGGAGCGAACGTCACCAACAGGGCCTCGGCGGTCCGCTCCGCCAGACCGGCCATGATCCGGCAGGTGTCCGTCGGGCGATAATGGATCAGCGAATCCATCGCGACGACGAAGTCGAACCTGCCCAGCTTGGGGTCGAGCATGTCGCCGGACCGAAATTCGATGGTCGCGGAATCGAGATCCGACGGCAGCCGTTCGCGCGCCACCGACACCAGCGTCGGCGACAGATCGATCGCGACCACGCGAGCGCCGCGCCGCGCCGCCTCGATCGACAACGCACCCGTGCCACAGCCGGCATCGAGCAATCGCGCCCCGCTCATGTTCTGCGGCAGCCAGGATAGCAGCGTGTTGCGCATCTCATCGCGCCCCGCGCGCACGGTCGCCCGGATACGGCCGACCGGCGCATCCGACGTCAGTTTGGCCCATGCATCGACCGCAGTCCGGTCGAAATAGGTCTCAAGCTCGCCGCGCCGTTCGATATAGGTTGCAATCGACATCAGTCGAACCCCAGCAGATCGAAGATTTCACGGTCCTTGAGTGACTTGCCCGGCAAGGGCTCGATCGTGCCGGCCCAGAGCTCGGCGGCAAGCCGCATGTATTCGTCGGTGACGGCCTTCAATTCCGGCGTCTCGTCCATTTCGAACAGCGTCGATTTCTTCAGGCGGCTCTTGCGGATGACGTCGAGATCCGGGAAATGCGCCACGCGCTTCAATCCGGCCTGTTCGGCATATCTGTCGATCTGGTCGGTATCCCTGCTGCGGTTGGCGATCACGCCGCCGAGCCGGACGCCGTAATTCTTCGATTTGGCTTCGATCGCGGCCACGATGCGGTTCATCGCGAAGATCGAGTCGAAATCATTGGCGGCGACGATCAACGCACGGTCGGAATGTTGCAGCGGCGCGGCAAAGCCACCACAGACGACATCGCCGAGCACGTCGAAGATCACCACATCGGTGTCTTCGAGCAGATGGTGCTCTTTGAGAAGCTTCACGGTCTGGCCGACGACGTAACCGCCGCAGCCGGTGCCGGCCGGCGGGCCGCCCGCCTCGAGACACATCACGCCGTTGTAGCCTTCGAACACGAAATCCTCGGGACGCAATTCCTCGGCGTGGAAGTTCACGGATTCGAGCACGTCGATCACCGTCGGGACCAGCCGCTTGGTCAGCGTGAAGGTCGAGTCGTGCTTGGGATCGCAGCCGATCTGCAGCACGCGCTTGCCGAGCTTGGAGAATGCGACCGACAGGTTCGACGACGTCGTGCTCTTGCCGATGCCGCCCTTGCCGTAGACCGAGAACACCTTTGCTGTGCCGATCTTGAGCTTGGGATCGAGCTGGACCTGCACGCTGCCCTCGCCGTCGCCGCAGCAGGACGGGCTCTTGAGCGACGATGGCTTGGTCTGGATGTTCATGCGGCAACTCCCACGCCTTCGAGGCGGTCTTCGAGCTCTTCGCCTGCCCTGCGCAGGACATCGAGCATCTCCGGATCGGGCGACCAGTATTTGCGTTCGTGCGCTTCGATCAGCCGGTTGGCGACCTTCGCGGAGGCCACGGGATTGAGCGAGGCCAGGCGCTCGCGCATTTCGGGATCGAGCATGAATGTCTCGGTGAGCTGCCGGTAGACCCAGGGCGCCACCTCGCCCGTCGTCGCCGACCAGCCCATCGTGTTGGTGACGTGCTCTTCGATCTGGCGAACGCCCTCATAACCGTGCTTGAGCATGCCCTCGTACCATTTCGGATTGAGCATCCGGGTGCGGGTTTCCAACGCGACCTGCTCCGACAGGGTCCGGACCGTGCCCGCACCGCGGGTCTGGTCGCCGATATAGACCGGCGCCGACTGGCCGCCCTTTGCCATTCGCACGGCGCGGCTGATGCCGCCGAGCGTGTCGAAGTAATGATCCACGGTGGTCACGCCGAGCTCGACCGAGTCGAGGTTCTGATAGGCGAGATCGACAGTGGCGAGCGCGTTCTTCAACAACGCCGTCTGCTGTACCGGCTGACCCTTGAGGCCGTAGGCAAAACTCTTGCGTCGGGTATAGGTCTCGGCGAGTTCGTCCTCGTCCTCCCAGCGGCCGTTTTCGACCAGATGGTTGACGTTGGAGCCATAGGCACCGTCGGCATTGCCGAATACGCGCAACGATGCGGTCTCGAGATCGCAGTGATTTGCGGCTTGGTAGGCCAGTGCGTGCTTGCGAACGAAATTATGTTCGATCGACTCATCGGCGGATGCGGCGAGGAAGCAGGCTTCGGCCAGCAGCTTGATCTGCAGTGGCAACAGATCGCGGAAGATCCCGGACATGGTGATGATGACGTCGATCCGCGGCCGGCTAAGCTCAGCAAGCGGGATCAATTCCGCGCCAGTCAGGCGGCCATAGCCATCGAAGCGCGGCTTTGCTCCAAGCAAGGCCAGCGCCTGCCCGATCGGCGCGCCCTCGTTCTTGAGATTATCGGTGCCCCACAGCACGATCGCTACGGATTCGGGGATGCCGTGTCCTTCGCCGACGTGTTTGTCGATCAGCCGCTGTGCTTGGCTCGCGCCGTCTTGCACGGCAAAGGCGCTGGGAATACGGAACGGATCGAAGCCGTGGAGATTGCGGCCGGTCGGCAGGATGGCCGGCGTGCGCAGGAGATCGCCCCCGGCGCAGGACGAGTGAACTTGCCATCCAGGGCACGAAGGATTGCAGGCAGTTCATGATCCTGCTGGAGGATGCGATCGATGCCGGCCAGTTCCATGTAGAGCGTGAGCGCGGCATCATCCCTCGCGGCCAATGCTTCGGGCGCCTCGCCCTTCACCAGCGCTTCGAGGATCGATTTGTCGGGACGCGCGCCATGCGAGGCATCCGCCACCGCCTGGAGCATTTCGACCCGCTGGTCGACCGACGGCGTTTCACCAACGACATGCAGACCATGCGGGATCAGGGTGTATTCGAGCTCGAGCACGGCTTCCGACAATTTTCCGATCGCCGTGGCCTGATCCATCCAGGCGGGGGCCGCCTCGGTTAGTTCCAGTGCACTGGCCTGAGCCTGAATCAATGTCGCGAGATCGCAGCGCTCCGCATCCTCGTCCGGAGCAAGTCCACGCCAGCGCTCGATCGAGGCCTTCAGCTCAACCAGGCCCTTGTAGAGTCTAGCATGCGCGACCGGCGGCGTCAGATAGCTGATCAGAGTTGCGGCCGTACGACGCTTGGCGATCGTGCCTTCGGACGGGTTATTCGAGGCATAGAGATAGAGGTTCGGCAGGTCGCCGATCATCCGGTCCGGCCAGCATGCGCCGGAAAGCCCCGCCTGTTTGCCCGGCATGAATTCAAGCGCGCCGTGGGTTCCGAAATGCAGGACGGCGCCGGCGCCGAAATCCTCGCGCAGCCAGCGATAGAAAGCCGAGAAGGCATGCGTCGGCGCAAATCCTTTCTCGAACAACAACCGCATCGGATCGCCTTCATATCCGAACGCAGGCTGGATCCCGACGAAGACGTTGCCGAAGCGCTCGCCCAGCACGAAGATCGAGCTGCCGTCGCTCTGCTGCTTGCCGGGCGCCGGGCCCCATTGCGCCTCGATCTGGCGCAGCCATTTTTCGCTCCGAACGTGATCATCAGCCGGAATTCTGGCGTGGACATTGGCATCGGCGCCGAACCGGGCGGCATTGCCAACCACGATACGATCGCGCAAGGCGTCAGCGCTTTCGGGCACCTCGACCTGATAGCCCTCGCGCTTCATGGCAGAAAGCGTGCGATGCAGGGATTCGAACACCGACAGAAACGCTGCGGTACCCGTATTGCCGGCATTCGGCGGGAAGTTGAACAAGACAATCGCGACCTTGCGATCCCGCCGTTCCGATCGACGCGTCGCGACCAGACGCGCCGTCCGCGCCGCCAACATGTCGGCGCGTTCGCTGCACACGTGCATCTTGCCGCCAGTCTCGGCCATCGCAAAAATGCAGGCACGCTCGCAGCCGGTGCAGGGAGCGCCAGCCCCGTCGGAGCGACCGCCATAGACCATCGGTCCCGCCGCACCGTCCAGCTCGGGGATCGCCACCATGATGGTGCTCTCCACCGGCATCAGGCCACGATCCGAGGCCCCCCATTGCTCCAGCGTCTGGAATTCAACGGGATGCGCCGACAGATAGGGCACGTCGAGTTGAGCCAAAATGTCCTCGGCGGCCCGGGAATCATTGTAGGCGGGACCGCCCACCAGCGAGAAACCGGTGAGCGACACCACCGCATCGACCACGCTGCTTCCGTCCTTCATGAAAAAGCGTTCGATCGCCGGCCGCTGGTCGAGGCCACTGGCAAAGGCGGGGATCACGCGCAGCCCCCTCGCCTCGAACGCCGCGATCACACCGTCATAGTGACCGGCATTTCCGGCAAGCAGATAGGAGCGCAGCAACAGGAGGCCGACGGTGCCGCGCTCGCCGGCCAGGACGGGCAGTCGATCTGCGGTATCGGCGATGCGCCCCTTGAGGCGCGGATGGTAGACGCCGATATCGGCATAGTCGACCGGCGCCTCCGCCTTGGCGATGCCGCGCAGGCTGCGGCGCGGACCTTCAGCGTAACGGTCGACCAGCAGGCGGATCATGTTCGCGATGTTCTGCTCGGAGCCGGCGAGCCAGTATTGCAGCGTCAGGAAATAGGCGCGCATGTCCTGAGCGGTGCCGGGGATGAAGCGCAGCAACTTCGGCAGTTGCCGCAGCATCTTCATCTCACCCTTGCCGCCGGGGCTGCCCTTGCGATTGCCGCGCAGCTTCTTCAGCCACGCGATGGCGCCGAGCGCCTCGCCGCTCATGTCGAACTTGCCGACGCGTGTCAGCTTGACGATTTCGGCCGCCGACATGCAACAGATCATCGCGTCGCAATGGCTGCGCCGGGCAACGAGTGCCGGCATCACGGCGCGAACGTGATCGTCGAGGAACAGCATGGTGGCGATCACGATGTCGCCGCGGACAATATCGGCCTTGCAGCGATCGAGCGCTGCGTCGTCAGTGCCCCATTCGTCCGCGGAATGCACCGTGAGCGATAGCCCCGGGAAGTTACTCCTCAACAGCACCTGCGCACGCGCAGCCGCGCCGGACAGATGACTGTCCATGGTCACGACGACCACCCGGAGAGGCGTCGCGTCAGCGGGCGTAATGCGCTTTGGCATCGTAGAGGGTCTCGATGGTTATGGTGGCTACGCCGTTTTCATTGGCGAAACGTTCGGTGTTGCGGCGCGCCTTGCCGCGAACGAAGAATGGAATTTTGTACAGCTCCTTCTCGGCATCGACGGCCCAGACGACCGCGATATTCGAGGCATTCGAAGCTGCCTGAACCGGCCCATCGGCAACAGGCGTTGAATGACCGGCGCCCAGATGCGACGGCACAGCGCCATCCTTGAACTCGAAATCATCCTTGAACATCGCTAGCAGATGCTCTTCGAGGCCCATCATCAGCGGGTGCACCCAGGTATCGAAGATGACGTTGGCGCCCTCAAACCCCATCTGCGGCGCATAGCGTGCCGGAAAATCCTGCACATGCACCGGCGCCGAGATCACCGCGCAGGGAACGCCGAGACGCTTGGCGATATGCCGCTCCATCTGCGTCCCCAGCACCAGCTCGGGCTGCAGTTCCGCGACCTTCGCTTCGACCTCCAGATAGTCGTCGGTGATCAGCGGTTCTGCGTCATGGCGTTTTGCCGCGTCGCGGATTTCGCGGCCGAACTCACGGCTGTAGGTGCCGAGACCTACGACCTTGAAGCCGAGTTCGTCGGATGCGATGCGTGCTGCAGCAACGGCATGGGTGGCATCACCAAAGATGAAGACGCGCTTGCCGGTCAGATAGGTCGAGTCGACCGAACGCGAGTACCACGGCAGCCGGCTAGAGGCCGAAGCCAGCGTCGCCGACGCATCGACACCGGCGAGCGTCGCGACCTCTGCGACGAATTCGCGGGTGGCCGATACGCCGATTGGAACGGTCTTGGTGAAGGGTTGTCCGAACGTCCGTTGCAGCCAGGACGCAGCCTGACCCGCGACTTCGGGATACAGCACGACGTTGAAATCGGCCTCGCCCAGTCTTGCGATATCGGCCGGGCTAGCTCCCATCGGCGCCGTGACATTGACGTCGATGCCGAGCTTTGTCAGCAGCGATGTGATCTCGACAATATCGTCGCGATGCCGGAAGCCGAGCGCGGTCGGGCCAAGCAGATTGCAGCGGGCACGCACGCCGGCCGCGCGATCGGGACGCGGTGTCCCGGACGCCGGCGCCGACGGCCCGGCGAGCGCGCGCACCAGCTGATAGAAGGTTTCGGCCGCGCCCCAGTTTTCCTTGCGCTGATAGGCCGGCAAATCGACGGCCACGACAGGTATCGGGAGATCGAGCGCACGCGCCAGACCACCGGGGTCGTCCTGGATCAGCGAACCGGTGCAGGACGCGCCGACGAGCATCGCCTGCGGCTGGAAACGATCATAGGCATTCTGGGCCGCGGTCTTGAAGAGTTCGGCGGTATCGCCGCCGAGATCCCGCGCGGAGAACGTGGTGTAGGTCACGGGCGGGCGCCGGTCGCGGCGTTCGATCATCGTGAACAGCAGATCCGCGTAGGTATCCCCCTGCGGAGCATGAAGGACGTAATGCAAGCCTTCCATCCCGGTGGCGACGCGCATTGCGCCGACATGGGGAGGTCCTTCATATGTCCACACCGTGAGCTGCATGATCAGGCCACCAGTCTTGCGCGACGCACCAGGGGGCGCGCAAACAGTTCGGCCAGATCGGCCGCCTGCTCGTAGCCCTGGATCGGCGTGAACACGAGCTCGATCGACCATTTGGTGGCCATGCCCTCGGCCTCCAGCGGATTGGCGAGCCCAAGCCCACAAACCACGAGGTCCGGACGCGCGGCGCGACAGCGATCGAGCTGCAAATCGACGTCCTGCCCTTCCGACAGCACGACATCATCCGGCAGCAGCCTGAGCTCTTCGGCGAGATGCTCGCGGTGTAGATAGGGTGTTCCGACCTCGACCAGTTGCATCGACAATTCGCGCGACAGGAACCGCGCCAGTGGAATTTCGAGCTGGGAATCCGGGAACAGAAAGATGCGGCGGCCGCTGAGCTGATCGCGATAGCGAACCAGCGCCCGCTCCGCCCTGATGCGATGGGGTTGGGTGACCGCCTCGAACAGCGAGGGCGCGACACCGAACGCATCGGCCGCTGCACGCAACCATGCCGTCGTGCCCTCGACGCCCAGCGGGAACGGCGCGGCCAAACGGACGGCGCCGCGATCTTCCAGCGCGCGCGCCGTGTCAGCGAGGAAGGGTTGGGCCAGGAGAAATCGGGTGTTTGGTCCGATCGCTGGAAGCGCACTCGCCTTGCGCGGCGGCAGGAATTGCACGCGCCCAATGCCCAGCGCGTCGAACAGCCGGATGAACTGGTCCTCGACCACGTCGGCCAGCGAGCCGACGATCAGCAATTGGTCCTCACTCCTCCGGGTCGGGGGGGCCGCGGGGACGAGCGAGGCGAGACAGGCATCCTCGCCTTGCGTGAATGTTGTCTCGATTCCGCTGCCCGAGTAATTGAGAATGCGGACCGCAGGCGAAAACTTCTGGGACAGCCGCAATGCGGCGCGCGACAGATCGAGCTTGATGACTTCGGACGGACAGGAGCCGACCAGGAACAACAGCCGGATCTCCGGCCGCCGCGCGATCAGCTGAGCCACGATGCGATCGAGCTCGTCGTTGGCGTCGGTGAGCCCGGCGAGATCCTTTTCCTCCATGATCGCAGTCGCAAATCTGGGCTCGGCGAAGATCATGACGCCGGCGGCGGACTGAATCAGATGCGCGCAGGTGCGGGAGCCCACCACCAGGAAGAAGGCGTCCTGGATCTTCCGGTGCAGCCAGACGATTCCGGTCAACCCGCAGAATACTTCGCGCTGGCCGCTCTCGCGGCGAACCGGCTTGGGCGCGACATCTGCCGCAACCGGACAACCCTGCACATGCACGTTCATGCGCGGCTCCCGGGAATCGAGGAAGCCGCCGAAAGTGCCAACCGCTCGTCGCGCCGCGCCGCGCGCAGCTTGAGAACGAACTGCGTGGCGTTGACGAAGTAGGAGGCATAGGCAGCCAGCGCGAGCAGCATCTGCTGGCGCGGATCGCCGAGCCCTGCGAACAGCGCGACCAGGTAGGCGGTGTGCAGCGCCAGTACGAGGAAGCTGAAGACGTCTTCCCAGAAGAAGGCCGGCGCAAACAGATAGCAGCCGAAGACTTCACGTTCCCAGATCGAGCCGGTGATCATGATCGCGTAGAGCACGATCGTCTTGACGACGATCGACGCCGTCGCCACTGCAAAGCCTTCGCCCGTGAAGAGATAACGAAGCACCAGCGCCAGGCTGATCAGGAAAACCGCGAACTGGACCGGCGCAAGAATGCCCTGCACCAGGGTCCACCTTGTTGCATCGCGGCGAAGGCGCTGTTCGGGCGTGTATAGCGGCCTAAGTGATTGGGCTGTCGAACGGGCTCGCGATGTGACGTCGCCATTCTGCGAAATTCCATTCGCAGCCGCAGCGATGTATTCACCTGCTGAACTGTAAAGATTGTTTGACAGCCCTGCGTCGCGGTGATGCGATATCGCTTGGGGAAATCGAGCAGATGCCGGCGAAGTGTCGCCGCGTTTGGGAAACTGGCCGCTTTTAGCTGCTCGAAACTGCACCGCGCCACTCCCTATGTGCGGGCTTGATGGAAGAAGGCTAAACCTCGCCTCGAGAACTGTCAACTAAACCATACGTAAATTCAACTTGACGGTTTTTTGACTCGGGGACTTAATGTTGGGGGGAGTGAAGAATGACCGATGTGAACGAGCAATCCTTCTCAGCCGGCAGCGCCACCGACACCGCTTCGCCGCGTCGTCCCAAATCGCTTCGACAACGACTCCCGACGCCGATCTGGCGCTTTCGGCCGTCGCTGCAGCCCGTCGCCGTCGTCAGAACCATCAAGACCCAGATCATTCCCAAGATCGTGCTGGCGTTACGCAGCACGCCCATTGCAAAGCCTGCGGCAAACACCGAACAAGCCGCGCCGACCGAGATCGAGATGTTTGCAGCCTTGGCGCTCGGCGCCGATGACGGCGCGGCATTCGCCTATGTCGTGGATCTCCAGGCGAAAGGGGTTTCGGTCGAAACGATTTTTCTCGATCTGCTGGCGCCTGCAGCACGGCAGCTCGGAGCACAGTGGGAATCGGACACGACCGATTTTGCCAGCGTCACGCTCGCCGTCGGTCGATTGCAGTTCATCATGCACCGCCTGGGCGACAGCTTCGTCCAGGAGGCGAGCGACGGCCACAGCGGCGAATCGGCACTGCTGACGATCATTCCGGGTGACCAGCACAGTTTCGGGCTATCGATGGTGGCCGAGTTCTTCCGCCGCGCCGGATGGAATCTCTGCACTGGACCGTTTTCGTCACACCAGGAGCTGACATCCCTGGTGCATAATCACTGGTTCGATATCGTCGGCTTCTCCGTCAGCAGCGATCGGCGGCTCGACGAACTGAAGAAGGACATCCACGACATCAGGCGCGACTCACGCAACCGACAGGTCGGCATCATTCTGGGCGGCCCGATGATAATCGCTCAGCCCGACCTTGTGGCGTCGATGGGAGCCGATATGATGTCGGCAGATGCGATCAGCGCACCGCAACAGGCGCACGGTCTGATCGAGCAGATGAAGGGGCGGACGTGACCGGCCTCGGCGCACAGGGACGGCGCAGATTGACGCGACGAAGCTTACCTTCCACCCCCATTGCGGACGCGACGGTTGCGACGGCGGATGTCTCCTCCCCGCCCAGCGTCGTGACTGCGCTTTATCTTCGTACCAAGGCCCTGCATGCGGAGGCCGAACGGACCGGCATCATTCGCAGTCTGCTGTGGGGTGAAGCAAGCCGGGCAGGCTACATCCTGTTGTTGCGCAATCTGCTCCCCGCCTATCGGGCGATGGAGCATGGACTCGAGCGCCATCGCGAGTCACCCGGCATCGCATTGCTCTCCCGCTACCGGCTTGAGCGCACGCTCGCGATCGAATCCGACCTTGCTGCGCTGTGCGGCGAGCGATGGAGCGAGGAGATTCCGTTGCTTGCCGCCGGCGAGATCTACGCCAAGCGGGTTGCACATGCGGCCGATGGCGACGGCATGCGACTGATCGCACATACCTATACCCGCTATCTCGGGGATCTCAGCGGCGGCCAGATCCTGCAACGATTGCTGGCGCGCTCGCTGGAGCTACTCCCTTCGGAGCTGACCTTCTACGATTTTCCGCACTTTTCGGATCTGGACGTGCTGAAGGCCGACTATCGCAAGGCACTCGACGAGGCCGCTGAACTTGCGCCAGATCCGCAGTCCGTGGTGGAGGAAGGCGCAATCGCCTTTTCCATGAATATCGACCTCTCCTGCGCCGTCGAGGCTGCGGTGCTGCATGGGTCGGCCACGGTCGCGGCCGTGGAATAGATCGGCCGCGCGTGCCGTTTCAAGCGTTCGGCTTGCCGCTACCCGACGTGCGCGACGCATGCCAGATCAGATGCTCCAGCACTTCGGCGGTGCGCAGCGTCGAATTGCGGACGCTCTCGAGCATCTCGGCGATCCGGCCGGTTTCCACACCATAGGTGATTTCGAGCGCGGCGAGCTGGGCATTCTCGATCACCGACGACAGCAGGTTCTGGTAGACGAGATCGGTCTTGGAATCGAGACGGACGCTTCTGATCCGATTGCTCTGAACGATGCCTTCCTGGAAACGGCTACGCGCGATCTCGGCGGCCCTTCGGTCAGTGATATCGGAGAAGATCAACACGAAGCCGAGCACGCGGTCCCGCGACGGCTGCACGGGATCGGCCCTGATCATCAACGGCTTTTCCCGGTTGCTCTCGCTGCGCAACAACAACTCGCCGCGCCACGCACGATGGTGACGGATAAGGTCCGCAACATCGCGAAGGAAACGGTCGGATTGTTGAAATGCCCCGGCCAGCTCATCCAGCCTATCGAACGCAGTGTGATCCTTCGGCAACAACGTCTTGAAGGCCTCGTTCACCAGCAGGATCTTGCCGTCGATGTCGGCGATGATTACCGGCTGCTCGGAAACGCGCACGTGGCGGCTGAACTGTTCGAGTTGGTCCTGGGCGATGAGCGTTCGCACAGCACGGAATTGCAGCACGATATCCGCCACCGACTGGCCGATCAGGCGGGCGGCGGCAATATCGGCAGGCGTCCAAGGGTCGGACGTTCCCTCCACCTGCTGATGCCACTGCGCGAACGAACGACGCGGCGATAAATCCGTGGGGCTATTGCCGATCACGAACGGCTTCAACGGATCGCCGCCCCAGGTCACCGTGCGAATGCGCTCCGGCCGGAACCAGATCAGGTACTCGCCGGGATTGCTGGAGATCGGCGTCACCGCGATGCCGCTCGCAACCTTTGTGATCCCTGCGAATTGGGGAAGATCCAGCCCGAGCGAGGCCGTCGCCATCACCGACCGATCGCGATGTGTATCAAGCCACAGGCCGATCTCCCTGATTTCCTGGGTTCCCGGAACCTCGCCGGTTGAAATGATCTGCCCTTCATAGATCAGTGCGCTTCCGCTCGCCCCCAGCGGCTGAAGGATCGATTGCGAGCTGTCGAAGATCGCGCCTCGCCAGTCGCCTTCGCGCGACATCGCCTCGATCATTCGCTGCTCGAGCCGCTGCACGAAGATCTCTGACTGGCTTTGCGCAAAGCTCTCGAGCGCCGCGATGCGTGTCGCGATCGCCTCGGCAAGCAGTTCGCAAACGGCCCGCAATTCAAAATGGATGAAGCGCGGCTCGTAATGATGACAGGCAACGAGGCCCCACAGCTTTCCGCCGACCACCAGCGAGATCACCAGGGTCGCGCCCACACCCATGTTCTTCAGGTACTGAAGATGGATCGGCGACATGCTGCGCAGGAAGCAGAGGGACATGTCGAGATCCCGTCCGGTGATCGGTGAGAGCCGGGGCTGCAACGGGACGGGCTCATAGTTCACATCCACAAGCACGCGGACTCGTGTGCGCTCATAGAGCCGCCGCGCCATCTGCGGGATATCGGTCGCAGGGTAGCGATTGCCCAGATACGCCTCGAGCTCCGGCTTGCGGCGCTCCGAAAAGACTTCGCCGTGCCCCTCGTCATCGAAACGGTAGACCATCACCCGGTCATATCCGGTGCGATCCTGAAACAAGGTGGCAGCTTCTTCGCACAAAGCGCGAATTGAGGATGCGGTACGAATCTTCTCGAGCGCCTTGGCGATGTGCCTGGTGAAATCGACCGACGGTCCGGCCCGCTCCAGCTCGATGACGAGCCCTCCTTCGGGCGGACGATGCAAAAGCCCGTCATAGTCGGCACCGGGGCTTCCGATCCTGCAGCGCACCGCGATCGGCATTCCCTGGGCAGTCGGGTCGAGGTGCGGAAGAATTCGGACCAGCAGGTCGCCGTCGAGATCGGCGAGCGCCATGCCGTCGACCTGCTTCAGATTGAGAAAGGCCGCGGCATTGGCGCTGGCCTGAACAACGCGGTGATCGGGCTCGCTGACGACCAACAGGGCGCCGTGGGGCTGTATCGAGCCCGCGAGGTGGATCTCTTCCCGTTCGCAGTTCGAAAGGTCGGCTTTTCCGAATGCTGGTGTAGCGAGCGAATGCAGCGCCAACTCAGTCCTCTGGGGTTTCCTCGGCGTCCGGCTCCTTGTCGTCCAGGCCGTAACGATTGAGCTTTGCATAAAGGCTCTGTCGGCTCAATCCCAGAAGTTCAGCCGTCGCCGTGCGGTTGCCACCCGCCAGCTCGAGCGCCTGCTTCACGTAGTGCTGTTCGACGACGCCAACCGTATTCTTGACGAGCTGGCGCAGTGACGATTTCCCGATCTGCTCGCTCATCGAGCCGAGCGCAGTGCGCAGAAAATCACTCTCGGTGCCCGACGGCAGGCGACGGGCCACATTGCGCAGCAGCACGCCGATCTGACCGGGCTCGCCCTCCCCGGTCCCGGCCGAAATCTCGACCTCGGTCTCGGTTCCGAGCTCACCGCGAATCGACGTCGTGAACAGTCGCACGGTCTTGTGTCGCTGGATGTTCGAAAGCAGTGCATTGAGATCTGCACCCGGCTGCCAGAGCCACCGGCCGAGCGATTCACCGATTGCGGACGCCTTCGAGCCGAGCTGAACCAGATCGAGGAAGGCCTGATTGGCATGGCGAATGATGCCGGTTTCATCGAGCGCCACGAAGCCGTCCGGCAAATGCTCGATTAACTCCTCGATGGTCGAAGGCTCGCCCTTTTCCTTCGGAGCCGAAAGGTCGGTTGCTGCGGTGAATTGCAGCAAAAACACGTGGCCGGGCTCCGCCGTCATGAGCGACCCCCGCAGCATCCAGGGCCTCGCTTCAGGGCCAAGATGCACAAGGATGCTCAACGCCTTGCCGCGCTCGCGGATGCGCGCCAGCACTTCGCGAACCGCGTCGCGGTCTTCGGCGGCGATGTCATGCAGCAGCTCGCGTCCCGCAATGTCCTCGTTGCGGCGACGCGGCGAATTCAGCGCTTCAATCGCAGTACGGTTGGCTTCCAGGATGCGCAGATTGGCGGCCGACACAATCAGGACGGCTTCGTTGGATGCGTCGAAGACCAGACGGTAGCGGGTCTCGATTTCGCGCAGTTTCCAATAGTCGCGTTCCATCGTCTGCTGGGCCGCGATCAGGCGCGACTGAAGCTCGGCGACAGCCTGCAGGTTCTTGCCGATCGCGAGCATCCCGGCACGACCGCCCAGCAGCACCGTGGTGTATTCCATCGGAATTTCGAGACCGCTCGGAAAGCGCTGGTTGATCTGGCGGAACGCCGAAATGCCGGTGACGCGTGCGTCATCGACCATGCGCTTGACCTTCTCTCCGCCCATTTCGCCGGCAACTTCGACCCACGGGCGGCCAAGCCATCCATCGACGCTCTCGCCGCTCATCGACGGAGACAACGTCGCCTCGCGGATCACACCCTCCATGTCCAGTAAGAGTGTGATGTCGGGCTGTACGGTCGGTAAGGCGGCCATTCTGCTATCTGCCGATCATTCTCTGCGGACGCGTGAAGCTGTCAAAACAACGGCAGTCGGACCGATGCACGGGACGTGCCAATGTTACCTGACACTCGCTACCCGGAAACTGAGGCCCTGCTTGGTAGGAATGCGCAGAATCCGGCGTGAAGTCAAGAAACACCTTTGTTTTGAAGGTTTTAGTTGTCACATTTGCCTTACACAAGCGACCGGTCGCCGCCCATGGGAACGTCCAGCTACCACATTCCCCGAGGAATTGGTTTGACGCCGCTCAAAACAACGTCGAGAACCGACAACGCCGATTGATATTTATAACTGTCAATATATCCTAACACTCAGAGCGAAGCCAAAACAGACTCAGGGAGAGCAACGTGCCGGTGAAATCTGCAGTTTTTGCTTGTGTCGCAGCAGCCATTGTCATTTCGAGCAGCGCGGCCCTGGCGCAGGACGCGGCCAAGGGTGAGCAGATTTTCAAGCAGTGCATGACCTGCCACCGCATCGGGCCGGATGCCAAGAACCTGGTCGGGCCGGTCCTGACCGGCGTCATCGGCCGGCAATCGGGAACGGCGCCAGGCTTCGCCTATTCGGCGCTGAACAAGGCCGCGGGTGAGAACGGACTGGTCTGGTCCGACGACCTGATTTTCCAGTACCTGCCCGATCCGAACGCGTTCTTGAAGAAATTCCTCACCGACAAGGGCAAGGCGGATCTGGCGACCGGGTCGACCAAGATGGCGTTCAAGCTCACCGACGAGCAGCAACGCAAGGACG
Organism: Bradyrhizobium betae; assembly: GCF_008932115.1. Lineage (NCBI taxonomy): Bacteria > Pseudomonadati > Pseudomonadota > Alphaproteobacteria > Hyphomicrobiales > Nitrobacteraceae > Bradyrhizobium > Bradyrhizobium betae. Next base: position 5,166,131 of record NZ_CP044543.1, on the reverse strand, counting down.
TCATCGCCTACATCAATAAATTCTCGGAGAAGAAATAGCCGACCGGCGCAAGATCCGGCGCGATGGCTAGTTGCGCCACCGCCGGGTGACGTCCGTCAGATGCGCAAGACCGGCGGCCGCGAGAAAGAGACTTGCCAACATCCAGCCGCTGCCGGCGAGGGTCGCGCGCAAAGCAAGCAGAAGGCATGCGCCGGCGCATAGATTGGGTAACAAATCCAGCGGCGCGACGCCTCGCCGGGCGCGCGACCAGTATATCAGCAAGGCCGCAGCCTCAAGAACGACCACGACGAGAATGAAATCGACGAGACGTCCACTCGCGAACAGATCAGCCATGCCGAAGGATCACATGGACCGCCGATCCAGGCAACCATTCGTCACGCAAACGGGCCATTGAGGCGGACGACCGTCAGGTTGAGAAATGCGGCAAACGACACCCACAACAGATAAGGCACCAGATAGAGGCTCGCGCGCCTGACGAAGGACCAGAACACGATGATCGGTAGCAGGATCGAGAGCCACAGAAACACCACCTCGATCAGCGCCCAATCCGGACGTTTCAGCGCGAAAAACAGCGTGCTCCACAACACGTTGAGAAATCCGTTCAGGGCAAACAATGCGATCACCCATTCCCGTTGCGCGCGGCTCCCGGCGTTGCGCCAGGCATCGACCGCCGAGGCCGTCGCCAGCGCAAAGATCAAGGTCCAGGCCGGACCGAACAGCCAGTCCGGCGGCTGCCATGAGGGCTTTTGCAGGCCTTGATACCAGACCCCGGTGTCGGTCAGCGTGCCGCCGAGCACCGCAATGAAGATCGCAACGGAAGCCGCGATCAGCACGGGCTTCCAGAAACTGCCGCGCGGGGCCATTACGCCGATGCCAACCCCGCCATGTGCGCAAGGTTCTTGAAGAAGATGCGCACATGGGCGACCGGCTTGGCGCGAACAAGTTCCTTGTTCATGTAGGCATCCCACGTCAGCTTCTGGACGTCGCGGTCGCGGCAGATGCTGACGAAGCGCTCGCGGCGGCGATCGTTGGAGTACCAGTACCACTGCATCACGCCGAGAATCCAGAACACGACACCGTGCAGCCGCATGAAGCGCTTACGCGCGTTGCGCAGGGCCTTGGCGTCCCCGGTCTCCAGGAACTCGTCGACGGCTTCCGCCGACAAGCGTCCGCCGATCATCGCGTAGTAAATGCCCTCGCCCGACGCGGGAGCAACGACGCCCGCCGCGTCGCCGGCGAGCAGCACATTGTGCCCATCATCCCACCGCGGCAGCGGGTGCAACGGGATCGGGGCGCCTTCACGGCGAATCGTCTCGGATGTTGCAAGCCCCGCGGCGTCACGCAGACCGCCGACGGACTCCCGCAATGAAAATCCCTTGCGGGCGGAGCCCGTTCCGACGCTGACGGTGTCGCCATGCGGGAAGACCCAGCCATAGAAATCGGGAGACACGCTGCCGCGGTAATAGACGTCGCAACGCGTGTCGTCGAAGCTGGACGCCGCCGGCGGAGCGCGAACGATCTCATGGTAGGCGAACACGTAAGGCAGCCGGTCCGCACCGGGCAGGCACTGCCGCGCCACGGCCGACAAGGCGCCATCGGCGCCGATCAGCGCGCGGGCTCGAACCGTGCTTTCCATCGAAGTCCCATCGGCCGAGCGTTCCTCATAATGGACGACGGTGGCGCCTGTTTCGTCGCGTTCGAAACGCTTGAACAGGCCGGTCCGCCGCCGCGCACCGGCCTCGGCGGCGCGGGTCCGTAACCATTCGTCGAACACATCGCGGTCGACCATGCCGACAAAGCCGCCGTCGATGGGCATGTCAACCTGCTTGTCCGATGGCGATACCATCCGCGCGGAGTTGACGTGCGCGACCAGCAGATGATCGGGAATGTCGAAGTCGCGGATCAGCCGCGGCGGGATCGCGCCGCCGCACGGCTTGATGCGCCCGGCACGGTCGAGCAACAACACGCTTCGCCCGAGCCTTGCAAGATCGTGCGCGGCCGTCGCGCCGGACGGCCCTCCGCCAACCACCACGACATCGAAAATCTCAGAACTGGTCATGACCGCGCTCCTTCTGCGATAGCAGCAACCGGCGAATCGAAAAAGCGCTGCTGCATCGCGTCCGTTGCCGGGGCGCGATGAACCCAAACGGCCATCACGGCGGAAACGACGAACAATCCTGCCTCGGATGCAAACACCGCGGAATAAGACAACGCCGCCGATGTCAGGATATAGTGCGCAATGTCGCTGGCCAGCGTTCCCAGGAATCCACCAGTTCCAAATGCGAACGCCTGTGCCGCGCCCCACAGACCCATGCGCACGCCTTCACGCTTCTGGCCGCCCGCGCCGACCAGCGCCATCATCGAGCCGATCGCCGCCACGGCATAAGCCCCATTGGTGACACCGAGCATGAACACGGTCTCGCGCAATGGCCAGGACGGTCCAACGATAGCCGCTGCCGCTAAACACAACAGCGCGATCGCCGAAGCGAGGCACCCACCGATGGTCCATATCTGAAGATTGCCGCGTGATCGCGGATAGAGTGCGCCGATCAACGGCACCATTGCCATGCCAATCAACGTGCCAGCATGCTGGACGCCCGAAAGCTTCGTCGTCTCGCCCGGCGTGAAGCCGAACACCGCGCCGGCAAACGGTTCGATTATCAGGTCCTGCGCGCTATAGGCAAGCATCGAGACAAAGACGAAGATCGCGAACCGCCGCGATCTTGGCTCCGTCCAGACTTCCAGGAAGGCCTCGCGGAACGATGCCCGGCGCTGTGGCCGCTCCGAAACGGGTTGTACGCCGGTAGCCTGCCCTCCTTCGACGCCCCATACGCCGATGATGGTCAGGACCATCGCCGCCACAGATACCGATCCCGATACGACGATCAGTCTCGCCGGGGAAAACGGATCGAGCAAATGGCCCGCCATACCCGTGGTCACGATAAAGCCCGCGATCATCATCACCCAAACGATGGTCGCTGCTGCAGCGCGGCGATTGTCGTCGGTGCGCTTCGCAAGCAGCACTAGCAGCGACGTACCAGCGGCGCCAACGCCCACGCCGATCAGGGAGAAGGCGATGACAGCAAGCGCGATACCGAACAGCGGCTGCGTCGTCATCCAGGCCGTCGCCACTGCGGCCATCAGTCCGCCGGTTGCGAGCAAGGCCATTCCGCCGATGATCCACGGCGTTCGGCGGGCGCCGAGATCCGAGCCATGGCCCCAGGCCGGCCGGAAGATCTGAAGCGCATAGTGAATGGCAACGAGAGCGCCCGGCAGCATCGCCGGCATCGCCAGCTCGACCACCATGACCCTGTTCAGCGTCGATGTCGTCAAGACCACGATCGCGCCGAGGCCGGTCTGAACGAGGCCCAGCCTGATGATGCCCAACCATGAGAGCACGGGGTTGTTCATGGTCAACTCACTTTCAGTGCCGCCAACGCAAAGGCGGTGATGAGCATGCCGACGACATAGCAGCTGATCCCGGTTCCGCTGTACCAGGGGGCTCGCTCGCGAGGACTCCCGAGGAAATGGGCCATCAGGAACAACTGCGTAAAAAGTAACGCACCGACTGCCGCCGCATAAAGCGGACGCTGCCATGTCGACAGAAGTGTCACGACAGCCACCTGGGGCACTGCCATCACAACACAGGCAAAGCGTGCAGCATTGCCAACGCCGAGCAGCACAGGGAGCGAATCGATCCCCATCCGCTTGTCGCCCTCGACCGACTTGAAATCGTTGAGCGTCATGATGCCGTGAGCACCGATGCTGTAGAGCAGCGCGATCACGACGATGCGCCAATCGGGCGCAGATGCGCTCATCACGGCGGCGCCCGTGAACCAAGGCAGGCCTTCATAGCAGAGTCCACACGCCGCATTGCCCCACCAGCCGTTCTGCTTGAGGCGGATCGGCGGCGCGCTGTAAGCCCAGGCCAGCACCAGGCCGATGATTGCGGCGGCAAAGCCCCAGGTGCCGAGCACGGTCGCAAGCAACAGGGACAGCGCCGTCCAAAGGATTGCGATGTAGAGACCCCAGCGGCCGGGTATTCGTCCCGACGGAATCGGCCGGCCGGGCTCGTTGATGGCATCGACGTGCCGGTCATACCAGTCGTTCACCGCCTGGCTGGTGCCACAGACCATTGGTCCGGCCAACAGCACCCCGGCGATGATCATCGGCCAGCGCTGCCCCGGCGACACGCCCGATGACACGATTCCGCACCCCAGGGCCCACATCGGCGGAAACCAGGTGATCGGCTTCAGCAGTTCGAGAACGACCGACGGCGCCGGGTGACTGACAACGGCACTAGTCATCTTCAGCCTCCCCTTCACCCGCGTGCTCGGCAAGCCCGAAGCGCCGGAGCTTGACGTACAGGCTCTGACGGCTGAGTCCGAGCATCTCCGCGGCCGATGCGCGGTTGTCGCCGGTCAACTCCAGTGCTGCCTCGATCGACAGCTTCTCGATGACATCGGTCGCCTCGCGCACAAGATCGCGCAGCGGAACACGACCGATCCGTTCGGTGAGTTGGGCAACGGAGCGCGGGAGTTCGCGGGCCGAAGACGGCGATGCCGAAAGACGCTTCTCGACATTGCGGATTGTGAAGCCGAACCCCTGCTTGCGGTCGTCGTGGACGAGGGATGCTGCCGAGACCTCGACATCCGTGGTGGCGCCATGTTCACCGCGCAGGGAGGTCGAGAACAGCTTGATCGAGCCGGTCTGGCGAAGATTGGCGAACGCCACGGCAAAGTCGACACCGGCACGGCCGAGCCAGCGGTCCAGCGGTTCGCCGCGCGACTGCTCAGCGCTGCCGAGCTGCGCCATCTCGGTGAAAGCCGCATTCGCCTTGACGATGCGGCCGTCATGCCCGGTGATGACCAACGCGTCGGGCGCGGCGTCGAAATACTCCAGCAAGCTCGATGTCACCTTCAACGCGCCGGCTTGCGGAGGATCCTGCCGCGACGACAGGCGGACCAGAAACAAGGTCGCATTCTCCTGCCGGAACTGCGATACGGCGACGAAGCACTCCCTGTCCCCCTTCGCCAGCCGGGCACGGACGCTGCCATCCCGACCCGTGGCGCGAACAGTGGACAGCAGGGTTTGCACCGGTTCGGCATCCGCAGCATCGAAATACGAGGAAAGATTCGATTTCAGAACCTGGGGCGCGCTCTCGTCTAGCAGCGCCAGCGCAGCCGGATTGATCTCGAGAATGGCATTGTTGGAGGCATCAACGATCATGACCGCTTCCGACGACACCTGGAACAGCAAACGATAGCGCGTTTCGGCATGACGCAGCCGGACATAATCGCGCTCCATCGATTGCTGGGCATTGACGAGCCGTTGTTGCATCGCTGCAAGCGGACGCAGATCGCGACCGACCACGACAAACCGATCGTCGCGTCCGATGTTGACGGCCGAATACAGCACCGGAATATCCGCGCCTCCGGGCGATGGATGATTGACCTGACGCCAGATCGATGGTCTTCGGCTCACCGCGTCCTGGAGCAATTCCCTGACTTTTGGACTGGTTTCGGAGGTCACGATGTCGGTGAACTTCGAACCGAGCCAGCGGCCGTGGGCATCGAGCTCGAGCGAAAGGTCTTCCTTGTTGAAGGCGACATCTCGAATGACGCCCTCGCCGTCGACGATCACGGCGACGTCGCTGGCTGCCGCGATCAGGTTCGCGGCCGGCAATGCGCCGAGATTCCCCAGCGACTCCTTCGGAGATTTGAACACCTGAACCAGGGCAAATATCCTCCAACAACCCGTGATCTCTCACCTAGCGTTCCTCGAACCCGTTTTTGTTAGCGGACGCTTGTCGCACGAAGCCGGAAAGTGGGCCGCACGCCGCCGCTTAGTCCCGGACATAGATGGGTTTGCCGAGCCGACAAGACGATGGAAGCGTACGCGCGCCGCGGCGGTATGTTGCAATTCGCGGCGCGCCTAACGTCACGTATGAATTATCGCGGCAGCGCCAAACCGTGCTTGACGCCCCAGTCGAACCAGTTGTCGACAACAGTACCGGAAAGAAGGATTCCGATGCCGCCACAAAGCGGGCAGAGCACGGCAAACCACCAGGCCCAGCGATGGATCGATTCCGCCGTCGCGTTGAAGCCCATGGTCCAGCGCCAGAACAGGGCTGCCCGCTCCAGTGCCGTGCCGCGGTCGATGATCTGCTCGATCTCGCGCTCGCCGCCATAGCGGCTGACCGCCAGGATCGTCGCACCGTGCATGGCGAACAGCAGGGCCGAGCCATACAGGAACGCGATCGAGAGCATGTGGAACGGATTGTAGAAGAGGTTACCGTGCGTGATCGAGAAATTGTTGGTCCAGTCTAGATGCGGGAAGATGCCAAAGGGAACGGCTTCGCTGAAATGCCCCATCAGCAGCGGCCGGATGAAGCCGAGGACCAGATAGAGCCAGATCGCGGACGCGAAGGCCCATGATACATGCGTACCCATGCCGAGCGCCCGCGCTCTCCGGTACGTTCGTCCCCACCACAGCAGAATCGAGGTGGTCAGGAAGAAGCCGGCCATCAGCCACCATCCACCCTCCTGCAAGGGCGGAAAGCTGATGCCGTATTCGGGCTTCGGCGGCTCCAGCGAAAGCCAGGGCAGCTGCCTGACGAATTCGATCGGGCTCCAGTTCACCGATGCCAGCATGTTGAGGCCGATGATCTCGATCGCAACGATGCCGCAGGCGATCGAGGCCAATCCGAGAAATCCGAGATAGACCGGGCCGACCTGGGCGTCGCCGATCTTTCCGAGCCAATAGTTGAACCGGCCTTCGCTGGAACGAACCCATATTCCTGCCTGGATCGGAATTCCCGGGTAGATGGTGCTACGTACCTGCACCTGCGTGAAGAAGTTCTGATATTGGGCCATGGCTCAGGACTCTCTCTGATGACCGGAATTAGTTGGAGGACCAGATCGGAAGGTTGCGCCACCAGTTCCACCACTCCGACCAGGCGTCACCCTCCGCCCATAGCGGACCGCTGATCACGATGCATACCGCGCTGAAGAACACCGCGGATAGCGCAATGAAAAGTCCGAGGCGATGGATGCCGATGGTACCGACCGAATAGCCGATCAGATCCCGGAACATCGTGTTCTCGTGCTCGGGCGTTTTCACCGATTCGCCCTTGTCGGGATTGGTCGATGACAGGATCAGGCCGCCGTGCAGCGCCAAAGCCAGGCACGTCGTGAAGAAGAACGTGATGGCGATCATGTGCGCGGGATTGTAGTGGAAGTTGCCGTATTGGTATCCGGTGTTCGAAACCCAATCGAGATGGGTGATGATGCCATAGGGGAAGCCGTAGCTCCACGAGCCCATCAGAACCGGCCGGATCACCACCAGGGTGAAATAGGCGAAGATGGCAAAGCCGAAGGCGAACGGCACGTGATAGCCGATCCCGAGTTTCCGGCAGATCTCGACCTCACGCAACGCCCAGGAGACGAAGGCTCCGAGCGCGCAGATCGTGACGATTTGCCAGATGCCGCCTTCCTGCAGCGGGGCGAAAGACAATCCGTATTTGACGTCCGGCGGATTCACGCTGATCTGCCAGAGATTCCAGGTGGGACCGAGCGCGGTGTTCCAGAGGATCATCGCAATGCCGACGAACGAGAAGAACACCGTCGTCACGCCGAAGAACCCGACGTAGAACGGGCCGACCCAGAAGTCGAACAGATCGCCGCCGATGAGCGTTCCGCCGCGAACGCGATATTTTCTTTCAAAGCTGAGCATTGCCATCGTTCGTTCCTCCACCTGCGAAAATCAGCGTAACCATCATCTCCGGGGTCGCTACCGGAAGCGGACGAGACGGGCCGCTCGATCCTGTCTCGTCCGTTCCGGTACGCATTTCGTCATGCCATCAGGACGGCATGCTTGGTGGTGTGTACGGCAGAGTGATCTCTGACGTCTTCGCCTTGCGGGGCCCGTCCAACCAGTTGAACCGGTCGGTCGAGAGCAGGATGAAGTGGATCACGATCGCCAGTCCGAACAGGAACGTGAAGAGCGCGACCAAGGCACGGCGCGGATCGAACAGAAGCCAAATTCGCCACATGATTGCCTCCCTCTATGTCAGGTACGAAAGGGCGACGCTGGCAACGTGCTGGATGCTGTCCAGCGCCGTCGTCTTGTAGCCGCCCGGGCCGGGCAACCAGGGACGCCACATCCAGGCGAGGATATGGGCAACCACCGCGACCGCCGTGAAGAGCAGGAAGCTCGTCATGAAAATCGAGTGGAATTCCTTGGCTTCAGCTTCGGATAGCCCCGATAAGGAACCGTCCTTCATTTGGTATCCTCCTAGTGATGGCCTTGCGGCCGTTCGCCGCCCGAGCGTGGGCGACAGCGATTGCCGAATCCACCGATACGGCAGTTATCCGTCCGGCAACCAGCCGGACGGGATCCCGGTTACAGCCCCATGAACGATGACGTCACGATCGTGCCGGCGGCACTGCGGGCCTCCGCGAAGATCGACTCGCGATCCCTGGAATGGTCGAAGGCCGCTCGTTTACGCCAGGGTGTCAGCCGTGAGAGCGCAGCCCGCAACAGAAAGGCCACGTAGCAGGCGCCAAACACCACTTGGGATTCGCTGGTCCTATTCTCGCCGTGCGCTTTCGTTCGAACGCCATAGGCATAATCGGACATCGACATCACCTCCCGCTTATCGTCCTTCAGGTGCAAAGACGGAATCATCGAAAACAAGCCGGCTTCGGTCATTCTCATGCTGGCGCTCCACTCATGAGTGACGCCCTGGCCCTGGTCACGAAATCCGTGGTGACCCGCGCTTCGCCAGCCTGGCGCGCGCTGCTCTCGGCGGCATCGCGCAGGCGCTTGGCCGCTGAGATGCGCACCAGCACCGGATGGGCTTCAAGCACCTCATCGAGCAGCGCCTTCGCCTCGTCGCTCCAGAGAATTTCCTCGTGCAGCCGGGCCGGCGTCGGCTCGACGCGATCGAGATCGGCCGCCAACGGCAGGATATTAAACAGCGCGTCGAACAGCGCGTTGCAGACTTCCTGAACGAGATAGGTCGCGCCCGAATAGCCCATGAACGGCGTGCCGGTGTGACGGCGGATCACCGCGCCCGGGAAGGACGCCGGCACATAGATCGCCCGGCCACCGGCCTCGGCCAGGTACATGCGCTCGTTGTAGCTGCCGAACAGGATCAGCGGCGGCTTCTCGCGCACCGCAGATCGTACGGCATCGTTGTCCGGCTTGACGCCCGCTTTCCGCGAGAAGGAGAAAGTGCATGGCAGGCCCATCTCCCTTTCCAGGAAATTCCTGACGCCGCGTGCATAGGTCTCATTGGCGACGATGGCGAAGCTGGCCGTGCCGAAAAAGTCCTGGGTCACCGATCGCCACAGATCCCAAAGCGGCTTGATGGTGGTGTGCTTCTCCCGCGCGATGAATGGCTCGGGATCAAGGCCCAGCATTTCGCCAAGCTTGCGCAGGAATCTGGTGGTGGAGTGAAGGCCGATCGGCGCCTGCAGATACGGCCGCTCCAGCGCCTCGCACAGCATGCGGCCAAACTCCCGGTACATGCAGACGTTGACGTCGGCGTTCATCAGCTTCGGAATGTCGGCGAGGTGGCTTCCGAGCGGGAACACCATGTTGACGTCGGCGCCGATGCCTTCGATCAGCCGGCGGATCTCGGCGAGGTCGGAGGGCATATTGAAGGTGCCGTAGATCGGCCCGATGATATTGACCCGGGGTTTGATACCCTCGGCACGCGGCTTACGCTCGGGAATCTTCTTGACGCCGTATTCCTTCCAGAGCCAGACGATGGCGCGGTCAGCGCTCTGCCACTGGTCTTCGTCGATAGTGCGCGGCAGGAAGCGCTTGATGTTGGTTCCCTCCGGCGTCACGCCGCCGCCGATCATTTCGGCAATCGAGCCGGTGACCACAACAGCAGGCAGGTAGGGATCGAGCACCCGGTGCGCGCGCTTCATAGCGCCTTCGGTACCGGTCTGGCCGAGCTCTTCCTCGCCGAGCCCCGTCACCACGATCGGCAACTCGTGCGGCGGAAGCGCGTCGGTATAGTGCAGCACAGACGTGACCGGCAAATTCTCGCAGCCGACAGGTCCGTCGATGATGACCTGCATGCCCTTCACCGCCGTGAAGGCATAGACAGCACCCCAGTAACCACCCGCGCGATCATGATCCAGGACCAGCATCAGATCATCTCCTCGGCTTTGCGCTTCTTGGCCTGGGCTTCGATCTGCTTCTTGTATTTCTCCCGAAACGCTACATTGTCCTTCGGCGTATCTTCCCAGACGCCGGCGGCGTGGCCTTCGCCGACATCGCCGAAGAATTCTTTCATCTCGTCGAAGCGGCTCTGGTTGGCTAGCGCGGCGTTGACGACCTGCGCGAGAGATCCGGCACCAGCAACGCCGAACAACGGACGCGCCGAAATCAGATTGGTGAAATACAGCGCCGGGATCGCGAGCTGCTTTGCCTTCTGGACGATCGGCGTGGTGCCGATGGCCAGATCGGGCTTGAACTCACCGACAGCAGCCAGATCCATCTCCAGCGATGCGCGGTACTGAACCCGCGTGCCCCTGGCTTCCAGCCACTCACGATCAGCGTCCGACCATTGCGTCTTCGGGCAGGCCGTGCCGACATAGGGCACGCGCGCGCCGCTCTCGATGAGGAGCCTCGCGACGAGCAGTTCGGAACCTTCGTAGCCAGATACAGTAATACGCGCGTCGATCGGCTTCGCCGCCAGCGCAGCCTTGATCATCGGCAGGAAGCGGTTCTTGGCGGTGTCGATCTTGTCGCGCGCGACGTTGCAGGCAGCGCCAATGGATTCGAGCCAGGCCTCGGTGCCATCGTGACCGACCGGCGCGGAGCCGACGATCTTGCGGCCGGCCAGTTCGAACTGGCGGAAGCTCGCCGTGTAGAACGGATGGATCGCGGCGATGACGGAGCCATCGAGCGCGGCATAGAGTTCACGCCACTCCCGCGTCGGCACCACCGGACCGGCCGCGAGACCAAGCGGCTCCAGCATCATGCCGATGCCGACCGGATCGGCGGGAAACATTTCGCCGACCAGGGTGACTGTCGGCCGTTCGCTCTTGCCGCCGCGAGGCGCCTGAACCGGCCCCTGCTCGACTTCCTTGCGGGCATATTCCAGCATCGCCGCCGCCAGCACGTCCTTGGCCTCGGCATGGGTCGGCACACCAAAGCCCGGCACGTCGATGCCGATGATGCGCACGCCGTTGATTTCGTTCGGCAGCAGATCGAGGGGAACGCCGGACGCCGTCGGCACGCAGAGATTGGTAATGATGATGGTGTCGTACAGCGCAGGGTCAGCGAGCTTGAAGACGGCTTCGCGAATGTCCTCGAACAGCTTGCCGGTAACCAGCGTTTCGGAGTTGAAGGGCACGTAGCCAACCGTGCGCCGCGCGCCGTAGAAATGCGAGGTGAAGGTCAGGCCGTAAACGCAACAGGCAGAGCCCGACAGGACCGTCGCAGTTCGCCGCATTCGCAGGCCGACGCGGAGAGAACCGAATGCAGGGCACATGCTTTGTGGCTGGTCGTGCGGGCCCTTGGGATAGTCGGTCGCATAGCGATCAAGGATATCACTCTTTCCCGCAGCGCTGGCGGCCGCCTTGAGTTCGGCAGCACCGGCATGACAGCCCAGGCCGTCGCTCTTCGTCGCCGCGGCGTTGACGGCGGGCGGTGCAACGACAGCATCCGTCGCGGCCGCGTCGAGTTCGACCGGCTCGTTCACGACGGATTCGGCTATCGCCCCGGCATATCGCGGCAGAATGACGTTCATGTTGCGCTCCGCATCGTGCTGCGATCATGCCGCGTCGTAGACGACTTCGAGGGACGGCTTGTCGACGACCGACTTGCCGCACATATCCTCCATGGTCGCGGGCTCGAGCACCACGCCGCGGCCGACGACTTCGCCCTTGAACAGGCCGAGCAGACCATCCTGTGTCAGCGGCGCGGGGCGCACCGGCGGCGCCAGGCCGACATTGGTGGCGAGCTGCTCGAAAAGAGAACTCCATTGCCCTCCCGGCAGACCGATGATCTCGTAATTCGCGCTCTTCTTGCGGATGTCGTCGTCGGCCGGGATCGCCGCAAGGACGGGAATGCCGACGGTCTTGGCGAATGCGGCCGCCTCGCCGGTGCCGTCGTCCTTGTTGATGACCATTCCAGCGACGCCGACATTGCCGCCGAGCTTGCGGAAATATTCGACCGCCGAGCAGACGTTGTTGGCGACGTAGAGCGACTGCAAATCGTTGGAGCCGACGACGATGACTTTCTGGCACATGTCGCGCGCGATCGGCAGGCCGAAGCCGCCGCAGACCACGTCGCCCAGGAAGTCGAGCAGCACGTAGTCGAACCCCCACTCGTGGAAGCCGAGCTTCTCCAGCAATTCGAAGCCGTGGATGATGCCGCGGCCGCCGCAGCCCCTGCCGACTTCGGGGCCGCCGAGCTCCATCGCGAACACGCCGTCGCGCTTGAAGCAGACGTCGCCAATCTTCACTTCCTCGCCGGCGAGTTTCTTCTTCGACGACGTCTCGATGATGGTCGGACAGGCGCGGCCGCCGAACAGCAGCGAGGTGGTGTCGCTCTTCGGGTCGCAGCCGATCAGCAGCACTTTCTTGCCCTGCTGGGCCATCATGTAAGACAGATTGGCGAGCGTAAAACTCTTCCCGATCCCGCCCTTGCCATAGATCGCGATGATCTGGGTTTCCTTGGTCGCCGGCGTCGTCACCGGCGCGTCCGGCTCGATCGATGCCTCCGCCCGCAGAGCGTCCTTCATGTTGATGGTTGGCACGACATTCATGAGAGCGAACTCCAGTTCAGGACCATTTTCAGGCACGCCGGATCCTCGAACGCGACGCGATAAGCGTTCGAGGCATCCCGGGCGTCGTGGTGGTGGGTGATCAGGCCGTCGAGCGAGAGGCGCCCCGATTCGATCAGCGTCTTGATCGCGACGAGATCGGATGGCTGCCACTCGGCGACAACGCGAAGCCGCGCCTCACGCATGAATGCGGGCGGAAACGCAAAGGACAGTCGCTCGCTGTAGAATCCGGCCAGCACGATCTCGCCGCCGGGCGCGATACGGCCAATCAGGGAATCGAGCAGGCTGGCATCGCCGCTGACATCATAGATGCTCTTGTAGTCGCGCCGCGTATCATGCTCGGGATCGATCACACCGTAGTCGACGGCACCGCCGACGCGCGCCGGATTTTTCTCCCACACGGTCGGCGGCTCGTTGCGAACCGCAAGTGAGATGCGCGCCAGCAGCCGCCCCAGCACGCCGTGACCGACGATGCAGTCCGGTGCCGAGGCTCCCCGCGCCGCGATGGCATGATAGGCCGTCGCCGCCAGCGCCAGCAGGATTCCACGTTCGCCGAGATGTTGATCGAGCGGGACCGCACGCTTCGCCGGCACCACCAGTCGCGAAGCGGAGGCGCCGAACAGGCCGCGGACCTCGCCGAAACATTTCGCGCCGGGAACGAAGACCCGCTGGCCAGGATGCAGGTCCGTGGCAGATCCCGCTTCGACGACATGCCCGACCGACTCGTAGCCGGGCACCAGCGGATATCCCATGCCCGGGAACGAAGGCATCCGGCCCGACCAGAGCAGCCTTTCTGTGCCGGTGCTGACGCCGCTCCAGTCGACATCGACGACGACGTCGTCGGCGGTCGGAGGAGTCAAAGCCAGCCGATTGAGCTCGATCTGCTCCGGCTGCTTGAGAACTACCGCGATGGTCTCCATCGCCCCACTCCGATCTTGGCGGAAGCCGAGAGGACTCCGTGACTGTCATGCTAGACTTACATTTTTGACTGTCAAGTTTGATTAACGTCAATTTCGCTTTTTCGCGGTGATCACGCTCGCCAACATCGGCATCGCGACCGGCCGCAGCGCAATATCGATAAAGCCGGCCTCGGTGAGCATGTCGCGCAGCCGCACGAAGGTCCGGGGGCGGCCGCTGCCCATCGCCAGCAGATAGAAGGCGAAATAGGCGTCCCCGATCGGCTCGGCGCCGCGGACGCCGGAAATGGGCTCGGCGATCAGAAGCGTGCCGTCCATCGGCAGGGAAGAGTGAACCGCGCGCAGCAGGGTCATGATGTCGGCGTCGTCGTGATCGTGGATCACCCGCACCAGCGAAACGATATCGGCGCCTTCGGGCAGACGGTTCGCAAGGAAGCTCCCGCCAATTGCGACCGCGCGTGATGACAGCCCCTCCGCACGAAAACGTTCGCTGGCCTGGTCGGCCACTGCGGGCAAATCCAACAGCACGCAGCGCAGTTTTGGTGCCTGTGCCGCGACGGCGACGATGAAGGAGCCGTCGCCGCCGCCTATGTCGAGCAGGCAGCGATGTCCGCGGAAGGAATAAGCCGACAGCACCTGCTGCGAGATCATCGGCTGCGACGTCGCCATCAATGCGGTGTATGGCGCGATCGCGTCACGCGACAGATTGGCGGCCTTGCGATTGCTTGCATAAGGCCAGTAAGCGGCGAGCTGCCCCGCCCCGACGTCGCCGCGCAGCAGCGCGATCGGATCCTTCAGGTCGTCGTACAACATCGCATGATGCTCGATCATGGCGACGACGCCGGGATTGCCCCGCAGGGCTGCGCCGAGCGACCCGAGACCGTAACGGCCGTCGCTGCGACGCTGCAGCAATTGCAACGAGGCCGCCGCATCGAGCAGCATCAACATTGCATCGGCCGGCAACGGCACAAGCAGAGCCAACTCTGCCGCATCCAGCGGGCCATCCGCCAGTTGATCGAACAGCTTCAAACGGACGCACGCGAACAAGACCTGCGAATAGACGAAGCCGGCACAGAGATCGAACAACGCGCTTGCCCGACGCCGCGCGATCGGCCGCGTCAGAGCAAAACTCCCTGCAAATCGCTGGAATCCCGGATTGGCGAGGATCGAATCCCGCCAGCCCAGCAGGCGATCATACAAAGACGGTCGCGACACACCGGGACCCGGAACTACGACATTCACAGCGCGCGACACCTCGGGTGTCTCGCTGCCGCCATCACGATGCGTGATCGCGGCCATGGCGGCTACGCAGCGAACTGGGCAAGCTTGGCTGGCACCAGGCGCCTGGCTTCCGAGAGCATGAGCGAACGCAATTCGGCGCCGTTGGGACACGGCGGGATCGCATCGATCGCGCCGCGCACCAGGTCATGCAACCGGTAGAGCGCGCCATCGAGGCCGAGCTCGATCACCGCGCTCGGACGCCCGAGCGCGAGATCGCGGCCGACGGGCTTGCCGATCTCATCTTCCTCGGAGGCCGCGTCACGAATATCGTCGGCGACCTGATAGGCCTCGCCGAGCTTCTCCCCGACCATCCGCCACGGCTCGCAATCGGCGCCGGCCGACGCGGCGCCTGCGACCGTTGCCGCGGCGAACAATGCGCCAGTCTTGGCGCGGTGATAATGCACAAGATCGATCTTGTCTTCGCATTCCCAGGCTTGCCCCGCGACGATGCCCGAGGGAACGCCCACAGATCTGGCCACCGTCAGGGTGAGCGTCGCCAGCCGCTCCGGCGTGCATTGAAGACGCGCCAGCGTCTGGAATGCGAGCACAATCAACGCATCTCCAGTGAGAACCGCGAGCGGCTCGCCGAACGCCTTGTGCACGGAGGAACGGCCGCGCCGCGTCTCCGCCGCGTCGAAGCACGGCAGGTCATCGTGAACGAGTGAGGCACAATGCAGAAGTTCGAGCGCTGCGCCGGCAGCCTCGGTGGCGGCGGGATGGTCCTCGCCGCAGGCCGCTGCAACGCTGTGGCAGAGCCTTGGCCGCACGCGCGCACCGCGGGGAAACACCGCGTAGCGCATCGCCGCCGCCAGCCGGGGCGGACAGCCGGGAAGCTCGGCCTGGCCAATCGCGTCGTTGAGTGCCCGTTCGATCCGGCTGGTGACGTCCATGGCAGGCTCCCGTGCTTGACACAAGGAATGTCAATTTTACTTGTCTATCTGAGTGTAAATAAATATAGACACATGTCAATCGACAACCGGGAGCGGTGCCAATATGCCCAGAGATCGTGTTGTCGTCGTCGGCAGCGGCGTCGCGGGGCTGGTTTCCGCCTTCGCGCTCGCGGCACGCGGACTGGACGTCACTGTTCTCGAACGCGCCGCCACGCCAGGCGGCAAGATGCGGCAGATCGCGATCGGCGCCTCGCTGATCGACAGCGGTCCGACCGTCTTCACGATGCGCTGGGTGTTCGATGAACTGTTCGCGGCGGCCGGCCGCAATTTCGCGAACCATGTCCGCCTGCGCCCGCTGGATATTCTGGCAAGACACGCTTGGGAGCATGCCCGGCTCGATCTGTTTGCCGATCAGGAACGCACGGTCGACGCGATCGGGGATTTTGCGGGCGCAAGTGAAGCTGAGGGATATCGGGCCTTCTGTCGAGATACTAAGCGCATCTACGAGACTCTCGAAAAGCCTTTCCTGCGCGCTTCGCAGCCGAGCATGGGCGGACTGATCGGTGCCGACGGCCTTCGCGGGCTGATACGCCTGCCTCAGATCAAGCCGTTCTCGTCGATGTGGTCGGCGCTGGGGCGATACTTCGCCGATCCAAGGCTGCGACAATCGTTCGGACGGTACGCGACCTATTGCGGATCGTCGCCGTATCTGGCGCCTGCGACGCTGATGCTGGTCGCGCATGTCGAGCGCGAGGGCGTTTGGTCCATCGACGGCGGCATGCAAGCGCTCGCGAAAACGCTGGCGGATTGCGCAAGCTCCTTTGGCGCCGCGATCCGCTACGGTGAGGACGTCAGCGAAGTTCTGATCTCCGGTGGACGCGCAAGTGGCGTCAGGCTCGCAAGCGGCGAGCACATTGCGGCGGACGCCGTGATCGTGAATGCAGATGTCGGCGCCGTCGCGGACGGAGCGTTCGGCGCGCCCGCCCGTCGCGCTGCAGCGGCGATCCCGCTTCGCGCCCGCTCGCTGTCAGCCATGACATGGAGCGTCATCGCAAAGCCGGATGGCTTCCCGCTGCACCGGCACAACGTCTTTTTCTCGAGCGCCTATGCAGCCGAGTTCGACGACATTTTCGCCCACGACCGGCTGCCGCGTGAGCCGACGGTCTATGTCGGCGCCCAGGACCGCGACGGCAACGATATCGCGCCGACCGGTCCCGAGCGATTTCTGGTCCTGGTCAATGCGCCCGCAAATGGCGACCGGCATGTCTACGAGGCAACGGAGGTGGCACAATGCGCGCAGCGGACATTTGGCATGCTGGAGCGCCGCGGTCTGCGAATCCAGCCGCAAGCGGAGGCGATGCAAGTAACGACGCCAGCGGATTTCAACCGGATGTTTCCGGCCACCGGCGGCGCGCTTTACGGCCGCAGCTCGCACGGATGGACGGCCTCTTTCCAGCGTCCGGGTGCACGAACCAGAATTCCGGGCGTGTACCTGGCGGGAGGCAGCACGCATCCGGGCCCGGGCGTGCCGATGGCGGCCTTGTCGGGCCGATCGGCAGCAGCCAGCCTGCTCGCGGACCTGACTTCTCGCGGATCGTTCCGCCAAACGGCTATGCGTGGTGGTACGTCGACGCGCTGAGCGACGACGGACAAAACGGCATCACCATCATCGCTTTCATCGGCAGCGTGTTTTCACCGTATTACGCGTTCGCACGGCGCAACGGACCGGCCGATCCGCTCAATCACTGCGCCGTCAATATCGCGGTCTATCGAAGCGGCGGCAATCGTTGGGCTATGACGGAGCGGCCGCGCGGGGCGGTCAGCCGCACGACGGACACGTTCACAGTGGGCCCAAGCCATCTGTCCTGGGACGGCAAATCGCTGACGATCAACGTCAACGAAATTTCGGTTCCGATTCCCGGACGCCTGCGCGGCACCATCCGGTTAGTTCCAACCGCGATCACTCAGCAGGCCTTCTTGCTGAATGGGGAAGGCAATCATCAATGGTGGCCGATAGCGCCATGCGCACGCGTCCAGGTGCGACTCGATCATCCGCGCCTGAGCTGGCAGGGTGACGGCTATTTCGACATGAACCATGGCGACGCACCGCTGGAGCAGGGTTTTGCCGACTGGCAATGGTCGCGTGGCACGATGCAAGACGGCACGGCGATCCTTTACGAAGCGAAGCGCCGCGACGGCAGCAGGGTCGACCTCGCCATGACCTTCGATCCCAATGGTCGGATGCAGGCCTTCGAGCCGCCGCCGACGGTTGACCTGAGACGCACGGGCTGGCGCGTCCGCCGCAGCATCCACAGCGATGGCGCCGCCAAGCTCGTCAAAACGCTGGAAGATGCTCCGTTCTATGCCCGCTCGGTAATCTCGGCAAAGTTGTTCGGCGAGCCCGTGACTTTGATGCACGAAAGCCTCGCGCTCGATCGCTTCAAGATGCCGGTCGTGCAGGCCATGCTGCCATTCCGTATGCCTCGCGCATTGCGGTAGCAAGGGATCGTGTCAAGGCGACTGCGTCCCGTTGTGCTGCTTCGCGCGTTCGGCTGCCTTCTGTCTGTCGAGCCGTCGGCAAACCAGTTCGAGGATGCCCCAGGCCAAAGCGAACATGAGCACCACGAAGAACTCGATGAAACCAAGATAGCTGTCCATGATGTCGCCACGCGCAGCTCTTCGGAGCTGCTGCTCCAACGCAGAATTGATCTCAGTCGATGGCTACGCCCAGCTCACCAGCGGCGGCATCGAGCTCAAAATGGTCTCGATGTTACCGCCGGTTTGAAGTCCGAACATCGTGCCACGGTCGTACAGCAGATTGAACTCGACATAGAGTCCACGGCAGGCGAGCTGCTGCGCCCGCTCGGCTTCCGTCCACGGCTCCATCATCCGCCGGCGTACGATCCGCGGATAGACGTCAAGCAAAGCAAGTCCAACGGCGCGCGTGAAGGCAAAATCCTTCTCGAAGTCGCCGGTGTTGAGATGATCGTAGAAGATACCGCCGA
Source organism: Bradyrhizobium betae (assembly GCF_008932115.1). Lineage (NCBI taxonomy): Bacteria > Pseudomonadati > Pseudomonadota > Alphaproteobacteria > Hyphomicrobiales > Nitrobacteraceae > Bradyrhizobium > Bradyrhizobium betae. Next base: position 5,147,227 of record NZ_CP044543.1, on the reverse strand, counting down.
CGCCGCGCGCCTGACCGCGGTGCGGGAGGAAGAAGTAGGTATCAGCCCACGGCTTGAACTTGCCGTAATAGCTGAGGTCGTGAGTGTCGCAGGCGCACTTCATCGCGGCGTGAAACGTCACGGCGTCCGGCGCGTCCGGAGCTCGCTGTTCCGGCAGCATCGGCGTGAGATCCGCACCACCGCCAAACCAGCCCTGTGCTGTCGACAGAAACCGCGTGTTCATGTGCACGGTCGGCACCCGCGGACTGCGCGGGTGCATGATCAAGCTGATGCTGGTGGAGACGTAATCAAGTTGAATGCCGTCGCCCGGGAGCGTTTTGGCCATCTCAGGCGTGAGCGTCCCGTTGGCCGATGAGGTATGAATACCTATCTTCTCGAACAGTCTCCCGCCGCTGAGAAAGCCGCCGGTGCCACCGCCACTGCCGGTCGCGCGCTGCCACGGCTTGTAAGTGAAGGTGGCGGGCTCCCCCGGAAACAGCTCGGCCGGCGCCTCGCGCTCCAGGAGCTCGACCTCCGCACAGATCTTGTCGCGCAGCGATTCGAACCAGACTCTGGCTTCGGCCCGCTGCCGTTCGGCGAGACCGTTGCCGTCGTCCCGGATGGGCTCGGTCCCGTGCATCTGGTCTGCTCTACCGGTAGGAGGCCGTACGTTGCAGCTGATCGCGGCGTTCGAGCCGCTCGAACAGGTCGATCACCCAGACCACGCGGTCCTCGATCGGCCGCCGCCGTGGCTGTGCGTTTTCGCGCAGCGGCGTTGCCGCCACGGCCTCGACCAGGAAACGGGTCTCTTCAACAGTTGCGGTTTGGACAACGGGATTTTGCGCAGGCGCCCATTCCGTTTGCTGTAACAGCAGCGTTCGCGCCAGAACCGCGAGCTTGCGATTGGTCGAAACGACCGCACGCCGCGACACCGAATCCAACCCACCGCGCTCCACTTCGCGGCCGATCTCCGCATAAAGCGCGCGGGCGGCGTAAATGCCTGGGCGGCAGCTAAGCGGCAAATTGGCAATCCCGAGGGTTGCGCGGGAATAGAAAGCGTCAGCCGCATCCAGCAGGCGCCGTACGATGGCCGCGATCTCCGATGTGAAGGACGGATTTCGCAGCCACGTGTCCGGATCGATTCCCCCCTCGCGAAGCCACGACTGCGGCAGATAGAGCCGGCCGGCACGGGCATCTTCGCCGACATCGCGGGCGATATTGGTGAACTGCATCGCGACGCCGAGATCGCAGGCGCGTGCAACGATCTCGGGAGCACGCTGCCCCATGACCAGCGTCATCATCGCTCCGACGGCGCCCGCAACCCGTGCGGCGTAGGCCGTGAGATCCTGCAACGTCTCATAGCGGCGAACCTCCGCATCCCAAGCCAGCCCTTCGAGCAGGGCTTCCGGCAGTTCGCGGGGAATACAGAACTTGGTGACGACATCGGCGAACAGGCGATCCGCAGCAAGGTCCATCGGCTGGTGTCGATAGGCCCGATCCAACCGCTCCCGCAGCCGCGCCACTGCCGCGGCGCGGTCGTTGCCGAGATCGACAGCATCATCGGCCAAGCGACAGAAAGCGTAGAGCGCGATGGCGGGATCGGCGACCCGGCGCGGCAGCACCTTCGAGGCGGCATTGAAGGTCCGCGAGCCACCTCTGAGCAGTGCGCGGCAGGCAGCCATATCGACGGGATCGAGTCGTATCGTCATGCGGTCACCAGGCTTGCAAGGTGTGAGGCATCGGGCACCAGGGAATCCAGAACGCGCGCCGAGGAGAGCACGCCGGGCAGGCCCGCTCCGGGATGCGTGCCGGCGCCCACCAGATACAAATTTTCGATATCTTCGCTCTTGTTGTGCGGACGAAACCACGCGCTTTGCGTCAAGATCGGCTCCAGCCCGAAGGCCGCGCCGCGAAACGAGGAGAGCCGGTCCTGAAAATCCTGCGGCGTCAGCATCCGCGAACTGACGATCTCATTCTCGAGACCGGGCAGCATGGTCCTCGAAAGCTCGCCAGCAATCGCCTGGCGATAATCTTCGGACACCACGCTCCAGTCGGTCCCGCTTTGCAGATGCGGGACGGGTGAGAGCACGTAGAACGCGTCGCAGCCGTCGGGCGCGAGGGAGGTATCCGTCGCTGTCGGGCGATGCAGATACAGGCTGAAATCGTCGGCAAGAACCTTGCGTTCGAAGATGTCGGTCAGCAATCGCTTGTAACGCGGCCCCAGCAGGATCGTGTGGTGCGGCACCTCATCGTATCTGCGGCGTGTGCCGAAGTACCAGACGAACAGGCTCATCGAATAACGCGCGCGTTCGATGCGCCTGTCGGTCCAGCGCGATCGCGCCGATGCAGGCACCAGATGCCGGTAAGTCCATGCGGAATCGGCGTTTGACACCACAACATCGGCGGCAATGGTCCCGCCCGAAGCCAGCTGTACGCCGCGCGCAACGCCGTTGTTCACAACGATCTCGCTGACCTCCTGGTTGCAGCGGAGACTGCCACCCTGCCCCTCGATCAGCCTGACCAGGCCATCGACCAGCCGCCCGGTGCCCCCAAGCGCAAAATGCACGCCCCAGCGCCGCTCCAGAAATGCGATCAGGCAATAGATCGAGCTCGCCGTGAGGGGGTTGCCGCCGATCAACAACGGATGAAAGCTGAACACGACACGCAGGCGCGGGTCGCGGAAGAATTTCGAAACCAGCGAGTAGACACTACGATAGCTCGACAGCCGCAGCATCTCAGGCGCGATCTTCGCCATATCCGTCCATTTGCTGAATGGCACGTCGCCGAGCCGCTCGAAGCCGACCTTGAAGATCTCTTCGCTGGCTTTCATGTAGGCGTCGTAGCCATCGACATCACCTGGCGAAAATCGCGCGATCTCGCCACGCATCGCACCGGCTTCGCCGGAATAGTCGAAATGCGATCCGTCCTGGAAGCGGATCCGGTAGAAGGGCGACACCGGCACCAGCGTCACGTCGTCGGACATCTTTCGTCCGCACAGCTTCCACAATTCCTCGAACAGAAACGGCGCTGTGACGATGGTTGGTCCAGCATCGAAGGTGAAGCCGTCCTGCCGGTAGACGTAGGCGCGGCCGCCGGGCGCATCGAGTTTTTCGAGAACCGTGACGCGATAACCCTTGGCGCCGAGCCGGATCGCGGCTGCCAACCCGCCAAAGCCGCTGCCGATCACCACCGCATGCGGCTGGCGATGCGGTGTTCTCAGAGCCGGTTGGACGGAGGTTGAATCCAGCATGAGGCTACTGTAATTATTTATTGACAGTTGCCTAGCCTGAAAGTGTATATTCTAATTTACATTTCTTGAGCCGCTTTGCCGGCCGCGTTAGCTTGCGCATATTTCAAGATGAGCTGCGCGATCAGTTGCGGCTGCTCCTCGTGCGCGAGATGGCCGAGGCTGGGCAGTCGCTCGATCACGGCGTTTGGAAGAATCTCGCGAACCTGTCGCGCGACCTCCGGCGATATCGATCGATCATTGGTGGCGGCCACCAACACCAACGCCGTCTTCAGGCGTGGCAGATCGTGCAGCAGCGGTTCGAGTTTCCAGTTCGCCATCATCCGCAGTGCGGCCGCGACATGCGCGGGGTTCCGCACCAGCTTGCGATAGAGCGCAATACCATCCTGATCGATTGTCGAACCGGTGTTGGCAATCAACCGCTCGACCGCGCCGGCATGGGAGGCCTGCCAGGCGAACACGCGCGGCACCAGCGGATTCATCACCAGCAGATTCGCCAGGGGCGAGAACAGATGGTTGGCGATGCCGCCGAACGGCATGAAGGCGCCGTTCAGGGCGATCAGCAGGCGCGGCGCCATGAGGCCGGCAAGACACATGCGCGCCGCGATCGCCGCCCCTGCGGAATGACCGACCGTGATCTCCGGCTTGACCTCCAGCTTGCGCAACAGCGCGCCGAGATCCGCCGCCATGCCCGGCAGCGACAACCGGTGTGACGGCGGCGGTTGCGTAAATCCGTGTCCCGGCAAATCCGGGGCGACCACCGAGAAATGCTCGGCCAGCAGCGGCAACAATTCGCGCCAGGAATGCGTTGCGGCCCCGGTGCCGTGGATCAGGAGCAGCGATGGCCCCTCGCCCATTCGCTGCACATGCCAGCGGATCCCGGCCGCTTCGACGAACACACTGGCATTCCGATTGGGCCAGTCCGTACCATCGCGGCTCCACACGAGACCGGACACGACAGACCCCTATGCGCGCGATGCCGACGGCACGCCAGCAAGGAACGCATCGTAGGCCGCAATGAACTCGGCCTCGGCTTCGAAGTGCGGCATCGCACCGGTCTGAAAAACCTGGATAGTCCAGTTCGGACGACCTTCGACCTGCGTCTTGTTGGCATAGTCGACGAAATCGCCGCGCACGCCGTGGCTCATCCAGACCGGCAGGGTCAGCGAGTGATAGATGCGGGTGATGTCCTCGCTGAACAGGAATCCCGACACGAAATAGTAGGGCGCATGCTGTGCGCCGGGCTGGCGTGTCGTCAGATAGTCGTATTCCAGCAAGCCCTCGTCGATATCGCGCGAGCCCCAGGTCTTGTTCAGGAAGTAGCGAATTCCGGTCCGGCTGGTCAGCAGCCTGAAGAAACCTTCGCTCCACAAGGGAAACTCGAACAGCGCATGCAGCCAAGGCTTGCCGCGCGTACCGTCGCGCCATTTCGTGCTCTTGTCGCTGCTCCTGAAGCCGGTGGGACTGACCAGGGCTGCGCTGCGAAACGCCAGCGGCTCCTCGGTTACGGCACGGGCGAGAAATTCCGACGACAGCGACACCGCCAATGCATCAATCGGGTCGCGGCCGTGATCGCTCTGGATTTCTCGCACCGCGATCAGAATCGCGTCCGTCATCATGCGGACGGTGTATTCGCGTTTCCCCCGGTCCGAATGACCGAAGCCCGGGAGCTCCAGAGCGTAGACCGTCCGGCTTCTGCGGTAGTGTTCGTAGAGCGGCTTGATCTCATAGGCAGAGCCCGCGGCATTGATGCTGTGAATGAGCAAGAGCGGTGGGAATTTGCCAGGAGTTTCCGGACTGGCCGAATAGTAGGTCAGCCTCCCAACCGAACTGCCGATCTCGTGACGCTGGCCGGAGACCGGCGCGGGCAATTCGCCCGCGCCACGCGACGCGGCGCGATTCATCGCCGGGGCGGCTGCGCTCATCGCAAGTCTCCTTCTTCAAAGCGGATCGCATCTCGCCGTGGCCAAGACCGTAACAGCAGTGTATCAGAAATGACAATCATAGTTGTCGATCAATATCGGAAACGCCGCTTGACACAGACCCCGCCCGTCAAACCCTTTCTCGAAGTGCTTTCCGGCCGGCGGCAGCCAGTTCCACCGCTCTGGATGATGCGACAGGCCGGCCGCTATCTGCCGGAATACCGCGAGGTTCGCGCCAAGGCCGGCGGCTTCCTCGATCTCTGCTTCACGCCTGAGCTCGCCGCCGAAGTGACGCTGCAGCCGATACGCCGCTTCAACTTCGATGCCGCGATCATCTTCTCGGATATTCTCGTTGTCCCCTATGCGCTCGGGCGCGATGTCAGGTTCGAAGTCGGCGAAGGACCGCGGCTCGATCCCCTGGACACACCGGACAAGGTCGGCACACTGGCCTCGACCGGTGATTTCACAAAACTCGAGCCGGTGTTCGAAGCGCTCCGTCGTGTGCGCCACGAGCTCGATCCCAAGATCGCGCTGATCGGATTTTGCGGCGCACCGTGGACGGTCGCGACCTACATGGTCGCGGGACACGGCACGCCAGATCAGGCGCCAGCGCGGATGATGGCCTATCGCCATCCCGAAGCGTTTGCGCAGATCATCGACACAATCGTCGGTAACTCTATTCACTACCTGCTCGGACAGCTCGCGGCAGGCGCCGACGTGCTGCAGATCTTCGACACCTGGGCCGGTGTGCTTCCGCCGTGTGAATTCCAGCGCTGGTCGGTTGAGCCGACCAGGCGCATCGTCCAGGGTGTCCGCAGGCAGGTGCCGGACGCAAAGATCATCGGCTTTCCACGCGGCGCTGGCGCGTTGCTGCCTGGCTATGTCGAGGCAACCGGCGTCGACGCGGTCAGCATCGACTGGACGGCGGAACCGTCGCTGATCCGTGAAAAGGTTCAGAGCCGCGTCGCGGTGCAGGGCAATCTTGATCCACTGGTCCTGATCACGGGCGGTGACGCGCTGGATCGCGGAGTTGATGATGTGCTCGTGAATTTCGCGGGGGGCCGGCTGATCTTCAACCTTGGCCACGGCATCCAGCCGGAAACCCCGATCGCGCATGTCGAGCAGATGGTGAAGCGGGTCCGGGCCTATAAGGCATCGCTTTAGCCGACGCTCGCGAGCACGGCCTTTGACAAGGTCGCGGCGTCCGCGTGCGGCAGCGGCAGATAGCGCGCGCCCATCTCCTTGGCGATAGCCTCTCCTGAAATGCCGGGACGCGGCGACGTATCGACCAGGACAACTGCAATACCGGCGCCGCGCAACTGCCGCGCCGCGTTCATCGCGTCGTCCTCGGCACGCGGACGCCCCTGTCCGCCATCGCGCGCAATGTTGGCGCGGCCGTCGGTCAGGACGATCACTGTAGGCGTCTGTCCCTTGCGGCGGATCGAATCCGACAGCATGAAAGCCGCATCGAGTCCTGCGGCCAGCGGCGTGCCGCCACCGCCCGGCAATCCTGCAAGGCTGCGCTTGGCGCGCGCCAACGAACGGGTCGGCGGCAGCAGCATTTCCGCGGTACTCCCGCGAAACGCAATCAACGCCACCTGGTCGCGCCGGATATAGCAATCCGCCAGCAGCAATTCGACCGCACCCTTGGCTTCCGCCAGCCGATGCAATGCCGCAGACCCCGACGCATCGACCACGAAGATCGTGACCGTTTCCGTGCGCTGCTTGAACCGCGAGATGCGGAAGTCATCCTTGCGGATCAGAATGCGGGGCCGGGATTCCGCAGCCGATCCCGCTGCCTCACGGTGCCGCAAAGGTTGCCATGGCGCCGCCGCGCGCAGGGTTTCGATCACGTTGAGCCTGGCGCCGGCACGCAACGCGCCGCGCAGCACACCGGCCGGCCGGCCACGCTTGCCGGATTTTTGCAATGCGCCGGCCTTGCCGGAGGAACGACTGCGCGATCGTCCCGCAGCCCCCGCACGAAGCGTTGCCAGCACATCCGGTGGGATTGCCGCCTGCACTGCGGCAAGAATGACCTCGTCGAGCGCGCGATCGATGTCGGAGGTTTGATCTTCGCCACCGGACTCATCAGCCTCGTCTTCGATCGGCGGCGGTGGCTGCTCCGGTTGGGCCTCTTCACCCGCTGGCGGAAACACCAGCGCGCGGGGCGCCAGCACCAACCGCGCAGCCAGAGTGAGATCCTCCTGTTCGACTCTGGAATGACGCGCGAGCGCGGCACTTGCGCAGGCGATACGCAGCGCCAGCATTGGCGCACGCAACGAGGTGATCCCAAGCGCTATGGCCGCGGCACAGAGTGCCTCGATCTGGGCCGCCGTGGCCTTGAGGGATGGCAGCTTCGCGCGTGCCGCCGCTGTTTCTCCGGCATAAGGAGCGAATTCCTCGGCGTCACGGATGCCGATTGCATTGAGATCGAGGTGAAGCGCCAGACGATCGCACAGCGACGCCGGCGCGAATTCATCCTCGAGGCCTTCGTCGATGGCGATGACACCGAAACGCGCAGGCATCCGAAGCGACAGGCCGTCGCGCTCGACAATCGTCTCCCCGGCGTCCATCGCGGCCGTGACATGCACCGTCATTGCTGCGGACAGCCGTTCGGCCATAGCCAGCATGATCACGCCGCCGTCGGATTCCGCCAGAAGGCCGCGTTCGGCAACGGGCCGACCCGCCAGCAGCGTCGCGTTGAGGTCCAGCCCACCGAGCAGCCGGCCTTCGGCGATATTCAGCGGCACCTGCTTCACATTTTCGGATCGCGGCAGTGCCGCACGAAGCACAGCGAGCCAACGATCACGCACCGGGCTCGCGCGGGATCTCAACAACACGCCGCCGGTCCCCGGCGGGTCCACGGCGAACAAACGCGCCGCGGTCACCGCGTCGGACCAGACGGCGGCGCCGGTCATCCCAACACCTCCGATATCGCGCGATCGACCCGTACCGAGGAGCCGGCATCATCGAGCGGATTGCGCCGCAAACGATGCCGCAGGGCCGAAGGCGCGATCCGGCGCAGGTGATCGTCGGTCACGGTCTTGGCGGAGTCGAGTGCCGCGAGCGCACGGGCCGCGCGCATCAAGGTCAGTTCGCCGCGCAAGCCGTCGGTGCCGAGCGCCATGCAGAGCTTTGCGGCGCGCTCGAGCGTCACATCGGGCACCGAGACTGAGGAGAATTTCTCCCGCGCTCCGATGATCTTCTTGCGAAGCCTGGCCTCATCCTTGGCCCATTTCGTGACAAAGGCCGCGCTATCGGTCTCAAAGGCGTCCCGGCGCCGCACGACCTCGATCCGGTCCGCGAGATTGTCGGGTGTCTTCACCTCCACCGACATGCCGAAGCGATCCAGCAATTGCGGGCGCAACTCGCCTTCCTCGGGGTTTCCCGTCCCGACCAGCACGAACCGCGCCGGATGGCGTATGCTCAAGCCCTCTCGCTCGACGACATTTTCACCGGAGGCGGCGACATCGAGCAGGAGGTCGACGAGGTGATCCTCCAGCAGATTGGCTTCGTCGATGTACAGGAACCCGCGATGCGCGCGGGCCAGCAGTCCCGGCTCGAACGCTTTCTCTCCGCGCGCCAACGCCCGTTCGAGATCGAGCGCACCGACGACGCGATCCTCTGTCGCGCCCAGCGGCAGATCGACTACCGGAACAGGCACTTGCGCAGATTTCAGCGCGCCGCTAGCTGCGCGAACACGACACTCCTCGCAAAATTCCGCCGGCCGGTCCGGATCGCAATTATAGCGGCAGCCGACAACGACCTTCATCTTCGGCAGCAACGCCGCAAGCGCGCGGACCGCCGTGGACTTGCCGGAGCCGCGATCGCCAAAGGCCAGCACGCCGCCGACCTTGGGATCGACCGCGACAATCAGCAGCGCGAGCTTCATCTCGTCCTGCCCGACAATCGCGGAGAATGGAAACGCTGTTGCCATGCTATGCCTTCAATGCGCCGGACGCGTTCGCGCGATGATATCGGCCGCCCCCTTGTGAAGCAGCTCGAGGCCGACCGCGCGCCCGAGTTCGCGCGGACGGTCTGCAGCCCCAATACGGGTTACCTCGATGAATTGACCTCCACGCGCTTCGTCCAGTACCGAGGCAGTGAGCCTCATCCGTGAACCGTCGATCGTCGAATATCCAGCGATCGGCGAATTGCAGTGACCGTTGAGAACCCACAGCACCTCCCGTTCCGCCTCGCAACTCAGATGCGCCGCTGGATCGTCGATCAAGGCGAGATATCTCCGCGTGGGCCAATCGTTGACTGCGCACTCGACCGCGACGATCCCCTGCCCCACCGCCGGCAACATTTCCGAAGGCGACAGCTCGCAAGCCATGCGATGGCCTAGTCCGACCCGTTCGAGCCCAGAGCGCGCCATGATCAAAGCGTCAGCCGGCCCCACCTCACCGCCTCCGGGCAGGCGTTGCATCTCCCGATTGTCCAGCTTGCGAACTCTGGTGTCGGCCGCACCGCGAAAATGGATCACCTCGATGTCCGGAAACAACCTCCGCGCATAGGCGGCGCGCCGCACGGCGTTGGTGCCGATCCGGTAGCCCTTGCCGCGCGAACGCCTGATGTCCTCGATAGAGACACCGGGCCGCAACACCAACGCGTCGGTCGGCGGATCGCGTGGCAGTGTCGCGCCGATCACGAGCCCGGGCGTATCCTCATTGCCGGGCATGTCCTTGAGCGAATGCATCGCGGCGTGAAGCCGGCCCGACGTCACCGCGGCGCGGATTTCGGCCACGAACGCGCCGCCCTTGCCGCCATGGACCAGGAGCTTGCTGGTCTGATCGCTATCTCCGGTGGTCTCGAACCTGACGATCTCGACTTCCAATTCGGGCGCGGCATTGGACAGCCGCAGCGCGATATCCTCGGTCTGGGCCAACGCCATGACGCTCTTGCGCGTGCCTATCCGCATCGAGACTGCCACCATCACGCTCCAACCCGCAGCCGCGCGACGCTCCGCGGCGCGGGCAGAGATTAAGGCCAGCCGTTGCCGGAATGCAAACCAATGCCAGCGTGCGGTGCACACCCGACGATCCGGACAAAGTACCGCAGCAGATATACGAGCCAATCATCCGGCGTTTCACGGCGCGCTGTATTTTTTTTGCCAAGGCGAACCGGACGTCTTCCGGCTTCTGCCCGGCACGACGGAGTGTTACTCGTAGCGCAGCGGCCCACCTGTGCAACCAGCCGAGCGAGATGGCGATGAGCGCGGATGTCCTGATAGGCGACGGCGAGGCGGTGCGGCTGACACCTCATCCACTACGAGCAGCTGTGCTCGGCGAGGTTCATGCCCGCCCATTCACCCCGATTTCGGTGCCGTCGCGCATCGTGCATTTTGCCTTCGATACGTCGGGGCCACGCGCACAGGCCGACCGCGCCAACTTGATCGCGTTCTGCACATCGCGCGGGCTGCAACCGCCGTCACCTGCCGAAAAGCATCATCGCGCCCCGTTCGGCACCACCGTGCTGCGATGGGAACAGCACTCCGAATTCACCACCTACACCTGGGAAATGCCGGCCGATCCGGCTGCCGCACCGTTCCATCCGGACGCGGCCTCACTGGCGCTGCCGATGCGGTTGGTGCCACAGCCCGGCCCGCTGCTGGTGGCAGTCGACCTGCATCTTCTGACGGAGGATCTGCAGCGCACCGCGCCGGAACGACTGTTCGACAACGCCAGTCTGGCCGTCGCCGAGAACTCCGACGGCGCCGCGCTCTACGCGACCGACTTCCAGCCGGGCCCTTCGGGCTTTGTCCGCATCCTCGTTGCCAACCGCACGATGTCGCCGGAACGCGCTGGAGCGCTGGTTCAGCGCGTGATCGAGCTCGAGACCTATCGCACGCTGGCCCTGCTCGGCCTGCCGGAAACACAACGGCTGTCACCGTCCATCGCAGCCGCCGAGCGCCGCCTCGTCGAAGTCACCGACCAGATGCGCCAGGCCGGTGACCTCGCCGCCAACCACAAGCTGCTCGACGAGCTGACGGCTCTGGCAGCCGAAGTCGAAGCCGGGGCGGCTGCGAGCGTGTTTCGCTTCGGCGCCAGCCGCGCCTATGAAGAGATCGTCGAGCAACGCTTGCAGACCATCGGCGAACGCAAGGTCGGCGGCCTCCCGACGTGGTCGTCGTTTCTGGCACGCCGGATGAAGCCGGCAATGCGCACATGCGTTACCACCGAGGCGCGCCAATCCAGCCTGTCGTTGAAGCTCGCACGCGCCGCAAACCTGCTGCGCACCCGCGTCGATGTCGAGCTCGAGCAACAGAACCAGGAGCTTCTGAAGTCGATGAACGCGCGGACGCGGCTGCAACTGCGGCTGCAGGCCACGGTCGAAGGCCTGTCGGTCGCGGCGATCACCTATTACGTGGTGAGCCTGTTCGGATACATCGCCAAGGCGGCACACGACGGCGGCACTCTCCATGTCGAGCCTAGCGTCGCGACGGCCGCCTTCGTTCCGGTTGCAGGCTTTGCGATCTGGTGGACGGTGCGAACGATCCGCAAGAGGCACATGGCCGGCGAAGATCGATGAAGCTTCTGGTTGGATTAATCGCGACCTTCGCGATCCTGTTCGGGCTGTTTGAATTGCATGAAGGCAGCCGGAACCTGAATGTCACGCGGACCGTCGTCGGCGAAACGCCGGTGACGATCTTCAGGCCGCAATCCGCCGCGCCCACGCCGGTCGTCGTGATCGCACACGGCTTTGCCGGTTCTCAACAACTGATGCAGCCGTTCGCCGAGACGCTTGCCCGCAACGGCTATGTTGCCGTGACCTTCGATTTCCTCGGCCATGGCCGTAACCCCGTTCCCATGCATGGCGATATCACCGAGGGCTTGACGATCACCGCCGCCTTGCTGGAGCAATTGACTGACATTGCCGCCTCGGCAGGCAAGCTGCCCGGGAGCGATGGCCGGCTCGCGGTGCTCGGACATTCGATGGCATCCGACATCGTGGTGCGGTACGCGCAAGCCCACCCGGACGTCGAGGCGACCGTCGCGGTATCCGTGTTCTCGCCCGTTGTGACACCGGCCAGTCCGCGCAATCTGCTGGTCATCGTCGGCGTGCTGGAGCCCGCGATGCTCAGGAACGAGGGCCTTCGCATCGTCAATCTCACTGCCGGCGGGACAGCTATCCCCGGCGAGACTTACGGACATTTCTCCGGCGGCACCGCGCGCAAGCTGGTGTTGGCGCGCGGCGTCGAACATATCGGCGTGCTCTACAGTCATGACAGCATGGTCGAGACGGTGCGCTGGATGAATGCGGCCTTCGGCGACCGGCCTCATGAAGAGGTCGACAGCCGCGGGCGCTGGCTGGCGCTGGTGTTTGCCGGCATTGTCGCACTGGCCTGGCCGTTGTCGGCATTGTTGCCGGAGGTGAGCCCGAGTCCGGCCGGCGCAAGCCTTGGCTGGAAGGCGCTGATGACGGCAGCGCTCCTGCCGGCGATCGTGACCCCGCTGTTGCTATGGAAGATGCCGACCGACTTTCTGCCGATCCTGCTCGGCGATTATCTGACACTGCATTTTCTGCTCTATGGTGCTCTGACGACCGCGGTCCTCGTGTACTTACGCAAGGGTCAACCGCCGACCGCCACGAATGTCGCTTGGACACGGGTCGCGATCGCGGCAGCTGCTGTCTCTGCCTACAACATCCTGGCCTTCGGACTTCCCATCGACGCCTACGTGTTCTCGTTCCTGCCAATCCCGGCGCGACTGCCGCTGATCGCAGCAATCGCCTGCGGGACGCTGCCCTATTTCATCGCCGATGAATGGTTGACGCGCGGTCCGGGTGCCCGGCGCGGTGCTTGCGTTCTCACCAAGTTCTGCTTCCTGCTCTCGCTCGGCATTGCCGTGGCGCTCAACCCGATGAAACTGTTCTTCCTGATCATCATCGTGCCTGCGATCCTGTTGCTGTTCGTGGCCTTTGGGCTGATCAGCCGCTGGAGTTACGCGGCGACAGGGCATCCGCTTCCGGGTGCGCTCGCCAACGGTGCGATATTCGCCTGGGCAATCGCGGTGACCTTTCCGATGATCGTGCGCTGAGTATTGGCGGCACGATCTCCTGCTGGAGTTGATGAGACATGTGGCCACCGAAACGCATCGAACCCTTGCCCGGACAAGAGTCCGTCTGGGATTATCCCCGTCCGCCGCGGCTGGAAAAAATCGGAGCGCGATTGCGCGTCATTTTCAACGCGCACACGATTGCCGATACGACGGCGGCCTATCGCGTGCTCGAGACCAGTCACCCGCCGGTCTACTATATTCCGCCCGATGATATCGTACGACACTATCTGCTGGACGCGCCGGGCGGCTCCTGGTGCGAATTCAAGGGGCACGCAAAATACTGGTCACTCATGGTCGACGGACAGACGTCGGAGCAAGCGGCCTGGAGCTACCCTGCACCGACGCCGCAATTCTCCGACATCGCCGGTTATCTGGCTTTCTATGCCTCGCGCGTCGACGAATGCTGGGTGGATGACGAACGCGTGCAGCCGCAGGACGGCGATTTCTACGGCGGCTGGATCACCTCGCGCATCGTTGGACCGTTCAAGGGCGGCGCAGGGACTCGCGGATGGTAGAGCGCGAGTCCCCTGGTCGTCCTTACTTCGGCTGTCCGGTCGAACCGTTCTCGGAGCCGATGCCGGTGTCCGACGATGTCGGGGCGGCGCGGGTGTCCGGTGCGGGATTGACCGGCTGATAGCGCTTCGGCTGCTCAGGCGTGCCGACTGGCTGCGCCATGCCTGTCGTTGCGCCGCCGACCGGCGTGGTGGTCTGAGCCGTTTCCACCCGGGATTTGCCGTTGTAGCCGACCGTGAGCAGGCCCATCACGGCGAAGGCAAGAACGGCGAACCCAATCAATTCGGGTCCGGCCCCGCTCGGCGCCATGCCTCGGCTGTTGCCGTCGCCTTCAAGCGCGTCTGCCGCGATTTCGCGATTGGTGCGGGATCGCAGGAAATAGATGAAACCGCCGGCAATGATGAATGTCGTTGCCGCGAGAGTGAAGAACATCAGCCAGCTGATGGGGTTGTCGCCTTGCACGGGAAGCCTCCATTGTATGATTAAGATGACAATGGGAGCGATTGCACTTGGTTCCTAGGGACGACGCCCGGCCAGATCCGGATTGAACAACCGATTGAATAAAAAGAGCTTATCTCGGATTTCGCACCACATTGTCAGGTTTATATGTAAACTCTGATTGACACTTTCATCGACATCGGAGAGCTTGGCCTGACCAAATTGCGGGGCAGTCCCGGGGGGATGACATGGCGCCCATGATGAGCGGCATCCGCACTGAACGGTCCGGTCCGACCGAGCTCGAGCAGCTCCTGCTGCGCATGGCGGGAGGCGATGAGCCGGCCTTCGAAGAGCTGCACGCAGCCACGCGGCGCAAGCTGTTCTCGACCGCGCTACTGGTCGTCAGGCGCCGGCATCTCGCAGAGGAGATCGTGCAGGAGGCCTATGTTCGCATCTGGCTGAACGCGGCCGCGTATCGCCCTGCGCTGGGCTCGCCCATGATGTGGATGATCACGATCGCCAAGAATCTCGCGATCGATGCCGCGCGAAGGCCATCGCGAGAGATCTACCGCGACCAGTCGGCCTTGCTTGACTTTCCTGCCGACGCGCCCACGGCGCTGGAAAGCATGGAGAGCAGGGAAAACGAAAGCGACACCTTCAGGCTCCAGCAGAGCATGTTGTCCGCCCTGCAGACGCTCGACCCGACACGGCGTCATCTGGTGATCGCGGCCTATCTCTACGGTGAAAGCCGGCACCGGCTGGCCGAGCAATATGGCGTCCCCGTCAACACCATCAGGACATGGCTGCGGCGCGCGCTACTGCAGGTGCGGGCGAAGATCGAGGCAATACCGCCGAGCGATCCTGATGGCGGGGCGCTCGCGTCCGCCCTGGGCCACTAGCGCACGATCGGAAGAACAGTGCAGCCGCGTTCCGGGAAGATCCCGCGCTGAACGAAATCTGGAGCGCGATGGCACGACGAGAGCCGCGCGCGCCGGGAACTTATGTTCACTTTGTAACTTATGTTTCGGGCTGCAGCGGGGAATGTCGACGTGCCGGACATGGAAATGCCTGTCGTCCTTGTCGTCGAAGACGAGGAGTTGCTCCAGAGTTTCATTGCAGACGCGCTGCATGACGGCGGCTTCGAGGCGATCGTCGCATCGTCCGGAGAAGAGGCGGTGACTTTGCTGCAAGCCGATAACGGCCAATATCGCGCGCTGGTGACCGACATCGACCTGAAAGGCAAGATGGACGGCTGGGAGGTCGCCCAGCACGCCAGGGAGATCCAGCCGGAATTTCCCATCGTCTATATGAGCGGGGCCTCCGCCGCGGACTGGACCTCAAAAGGCGTTCCCAACAGCGTCATGCTGTCCAAGCCGTTTGCACCGGCGCAACTTCTCACCGCGCTCGCAAATCTTCTCAACAATGCGACGCCGACAGCGTAGGCCAAGCGCGTTCAACACACAGAGACGCGAAGCCCTCTCGCGGCGCATTTCGCCCGAGCTTGATCTCTCCACCCTTGTCGGGGAGGGCGCATGGAAGGCCGAGTGCCTGCTGGCAACCGTGCGGGCCGCTGAGCGAAAGATGGCGCAAGGAAACCGCACAGCAGCATACAGGTGTAGCCAATCACTGGGCGTTCCCAGCGCGGTGGGTTGACGGCTTATGGCGCGCTCTCCGGTTTTGCCGTAGGCATTGCTCGCTAGTTCGCCGCATGATCCCCCGGCGTTGTCGACATTGCCAAGAGAATGCTGGCGAGATGAGCCTGACAGCGCCCTCGTCTAGATTAAACGAGACTTTTAATGTTAGCGACCGTAGGCGTTGACTAGCGCATGACCGCGTGACAGGCAGTGGTGCCCCGAACCTTCTAGTTCTCGTCGCCGCCGTGCTTGCCCTCGCCACCATGGACAGCAAACGCGATCGTCCGTTTGTTCGCCCTGGCATCCATTCTACTATGAGCACGTACTCGACCTGCACCCTCGGATCTGCGGGCAGTATCGAACAGGGCGGAGACACATAAACAAAGGAAAACTCGCGCAGCCATCTGGCCGGGGAAAACGTCGCACGAGGCCCGATTTGTTCTCGGCCACCGTCTCGCGAAAGTCTTATAAATAAGGACTTTCGCTTGGTGGGCGCACCAGGGCTCGAACCTGGGACCCGCTGATTAAGAGTCAGCTGCTCTACCAACTGAGCTATGCGCCCGAAAGGCGGTCAATGCCTTGCGAGGTCGGTCGTTTAGCAAAGCGATCCGGGGATGGCAAGCGATGCGGTGAAGGTTTTTCCAAAGTCCCCAAAAAGCGAAAAGCCGCTGGATTCCAGCGGCTTCGCCAAGGTTAATTCAGCGGTTGATCCCCGCAAAATCCCCGAAGGCTCAGAGCCGGCCCTCGCGGTCCCGGTCCGGACCGCCGTCCCGGTCGAAGCGATCGCCATGGAAGTGGTCCATGCCGCGCTCCATCATGCGATCCATGCCCCGTTCCATGAAGTGGCGGGGCGGGCCGTCCTCGCCGCCGCCGAACGGGCCGCGGTGGCGGGTCAGCGCGGCGAGGCGCCGCTTCTGGCCGTCATCCAGCGTCTTGTAGAGGGGATCGGCGGCATCGGCGATCTTCTTCAGGGCCGTGGAGGTGGTGCCCATGTCCTCGGCGCGCTGGCGCAGGCGGGCGACCGGATCCTCCGGCTTGTCGGCATCCTTGCCAATATCCTTGCCGGCATCACCGGGGCCGGCATTCATCCGCGCGTTGGCGCGGTCGATGCGCAGCTTGGCGAAGTCGCGCACGGCAGCCTCGACCGGCGGCCACAGCTTCTCCTGATCGGCATTGAGCTTCAGGCCGGCGTGGACGGCGGCGATCCGCGCGTCGACGAAGGCGGCGCGATCTTCCGGGTTCATCCGCATGTGGCGCATGTGCTCGTGCATCCACGGGCGATGGTACTGGGCATAGACCGCGCCCGAGCCGGCGATGCTGAGCACGGCGATGGCGGCGATGGTGAACTTCCTCATGCGAACTCTCCTCTGGAAAGGTGACCCGAAGATGGGCGCCGCACGGCTGACGCGCAACTTACAACTTGGACAGAGAGAGCATCCTTACCAAGATGTAACCTCTGATTTACCTCCAGTCGCAATCAGAAATCACTCGCAACAAAAAGGGCTTCCGCGCCCGGCACGGAAGCCCTTCCTTCATCGCTCGTTGAGATCGGCTGACCGCGCTCCCAGCTGGCCCTGCTCTCAATTGGTGCTCTTGGCTTCCTTCTGGAACTCGTCGATCAGCGACTGGCCGACGCGGCCTGCGGCGTCCTTGTAGACCGGCTCCATGGCCTTGCGCATCGCCTCGTCCTGCTCCGGCGTGAGCTTGATGATCTCGCTCTTGCCGCTCTTCCTGATCTCGGCGAGCGCGTCGTCGTTTTCCTTTTGCGACTGCGTGTTGTTGAAGTCGGTCGCTTCCTTCATCGCCTTCGACAGCTGGTCGCGGATGTCGGCCGGCAGATCGTCCCAGAACTTCTTGTTCACGATCACGACGTAGCCGATGTAGCCGTGGTTGGTCTCGGAGATGTACTTCTGCACCTCGTGCATCTTCTGGGTATAGATGTTCGACCAGGTGTTCTCCTGGCCGTCGACCACGCCGGTCTGCAGCGCCTGGTAGACTTCCGAGAACGCCATCACCTGCGGCAGCGAGCCGAGCGCCTTGAACTGGGCCTGAAGCACGCGCGAGGACTGGATGCGGAACTTGACGCCCTGGTAGTCGGCGGGCGCGACCAGCTTCTTGTTGGCGCTCATCTGCTTGAAGCCGTTGTCCCAATAGGCAAGGCCGGTGATGCCCTTGGAGTCCAGCAGCTTGAGCAGCCGGAGGCCGAGCGGGCCTTCCGTCACCTTCCGCAGCGTCTTCAGGTCGGGAAGGATATAAGGCAGATCGAACACCTCGAATTCGCGGATGCCGAGCGGGCCGAACTTGGAGTTGGACGGCGCCAGCATCTGCACGCTGCCGAGCTGGAGCGCCTCAAGCTCTTCCTTGTCCTTGTAGAGCGACGAGTTCGGATAGACCTCGATCTTGACCTTCCCGCCGGTGTACTTCTCGGCGAGCTCCTTGAACTTTTCCGACGCCTTGCCCTTCGGCGTGTCGGTGGCCACCACATGGCTGAATTTGATGATGATCGGCGCCTGGGCCGATGCCGGCCCGGTCAATGCCAGAGTCGCAACCGATGCCGCAGCCAAAATGAGTTTCCGCATGCTTCCTCCCGCACGTCCCTATGAAGCCGGACCGCCGGCCCCCAAGACTTCAATTCAAGACTTTAATTCAAGACTTTATGTCAAGACTTGAAGGCAGCTTTATAGGGAAGCAGGCCGAGGCGCCATTGCCCCTTAGCAGGGGTCTCGTTGCAAAAATGCGGTATCAGAGCGCCGGCAGGGGCGACGGCAAGTGGAAACCCGCCATCGCCATTATCGTCTTTCGCAACCTCACCCGTGCAGCGCCGGAGCGAGCTGGGCCTGCTGCGCGACCGCCGGATCGGTGATCAGCGTGCCGCCATGGCCATCCGAGGACAGCGCGAAATCGGCGGCGCTGTACTGGCCAAGCAGGCTCAGCGACGCGGTGTGGGTACCGTCCGAAACGGTCAGCGTGCCGCCGCTGTTGTCGCCGTTCTGGGCATAGGCGAGCGAGGTCACGCCGTCGCTGAACAGGATGTCGCCGAGATCGATGCTGTCATGGTCCTGCCAGCCGGAGATCGTTCCGGTGAAGCTTGAAGCCTGGTCGAGCACCAGGGCGGCGTTGGCTCCGGCGAAGATCACATCGCCGATCGTGCCGCCGCCGTGGACATAGGCGAGCGCGCCCGCACCGATCGTGGTGTCGGCCGCGCTGCCGCCGGACTGCACGTGCTGCGCGCCGGCCAGTACCGTCGTGCCTGCCGCGCTGCCGTACACATATTGCGCGCCGCCGTTGACGATGGTGGCGCTGGCCGACCCCCAGTCGAGCTGAAAGCCGCCGGCATTGATCGTGGTGCCAGTGGCAAAGCCATCAGCGTAGACGTTCTGCTGGCTGCCGGCGTTGACCGTCGTCACCGAAGCGCTGCCATGCAGGTACTGGACGGCACCGTTGGCGATCGTGGTCTGCACCACCGTGCCGTAGACGTTCTGGTTGCCGCCATCCATGGTGGTGTTGATCGCGGTCGCGCCCGAATAAACGTCCTGCCCGCCGCCATGGATCGTCGTGTCGCTGGCCGTGCCACCGGCTTCGACGGTCTGCACGCCCGAATTGATCGTCGTCAGGCTCGCCGAGCCGAACACGTGCTGATTGCCGCCGTTGATCGTCGTGATGATCGTAAAACCCCAATCGATCTGGAGGCCGCCGGCGTTGATGCTGGTTCCGGTCGCGCTGCCGTCGATATAGACGTTCTGCTCGCCGCCGGAATTGACGGTCGTCGAGAAGGCGTTGTTGTGGATATGCTGAAGCCCGCCATTGGCGATCGTGGTTCCGATCGCCACGCCGAACACCGCCTGGGTACCGCCGTCCATGACGGTATTGGTCGCGATGCCGCCGCCATAGATGTCCTGCTCACCGCCGGTCTTGATCGTCGTACCGTCGGCTGAGCCGCCGATCTGGATGTATTGCGTGCCTGAAATCACCGAGTTCGAGGCCGAGCCATACACCGATTGCGCCGCGCCGGTCGCCACGACCATTCCGTTGGCCGAGCCTTCGAGCACGACACCCGCACCGCTCTCGACCTTGATCTCGGAATAGCCGGCGGCGTCCTTGATCCGCCAGATGCCGCTCTGGACATCGAGCTTCTCGACATGGACGACTGTACCGAGCAGCGTTCCGGTGCCATTGCCCGACAGCACGAGAGCGTCCACGCCGTCACCGCCATCGATGGTGCCGGTGACGATCGAGCCGGTGACCAGAGTGATGCCGTCATCGCCCGCGCCCAGCAGCACGTCGCCGGTGATGGAGCCGCTGTTGACGAGCGTATCGTTGCCGCCGTCCGTGGCGACGCTGCCGAAAATGCTGCCTGTGTTGGTGACGGTGTCGCCGAACGTGCCGACGATCGAGATCGCCTCGCCATTGTTGCCGCGGATCGTGCCGTCATTGACGATGATCATGGCGGCGAAGGCGCTGCCGTCGTTGCTGTCGTCGACCGTGATCGCGCGCTGATCGCTGATGATCAGGCCGCCCACCTCGTTGTGGACGAAGCCGCCGCCGATCGCGAGCGCCTCGTTGAGGCCGTTGGCGGCGCTGACCAGGCCGACAGCCTTGATCGTGCCGAAATTGTCGATCGAGACCAGGCCGTCGACATCGACGCCGTCGGCATCGGCGCCGCCGACCGACGTGCCGGTGATGGTGCCGCGGTTGGTGACGGTCGTCGTCGTGTCGGCGGCGCTGTCCATGTTGATGCCGGAGCCACTCCGGCCGATGATCGTGCCGTCGTTGGTGACGGTGATCGGCTGGTCACCGGTGATGCCGTGGCGCGCGCCGTCGATAAGGCCGCCTGCGAAATTGTTGACCACGCCGCCGGTGTTGACCGACTGGAAGTCGATCGCGTCGTTGCCGCTCGAGGCCGCCGAGGCGTTGTGGCTGACGATCTGGCCGTAATTGTTGATAGTGGCGTTGGCGCCGGGCCGGAGCGCGTCGGCATCGGCCGCCGAGATCACGCCGGTGGCCGCGTTGTTGATGACGCTGTGCACGCCGCTCGAATTGACGTCGTCCAGATCGAGCGCCTGGCCAGCATTGCTGCCGGTTCCGGTCGAGGCGATCGTGCCCTCGTTGTTGACGGTGAAGGTGCCGCTGGTGCCCGAGACGAGGTTCGAGATCTTCACCGCGTCCTTGGTCGCTGTGATGGTCGCGCCGGTCTTGTTGTTGATGGTGAAGCTGCCGCTGGTCGATCCGCTGGTATAGACGGCGCGGCTGGTGCCGGTGATGGTGCCGGAATTGTCGACCAGCGCGCCGGGCGAGGTGCTGCCGCCGATCCAGGTGACCGGGGTCGAGCCTGACAGCGATATGCCGGCGAGAACGGTCAGATGATCGTTGTTGGCGAGCGTGATTGGGTTCGACGAATTGCCGGAGACCAGGGTGCCGTCGTCATTGGCGATGGTGCCGGTCGCCGTCGCGGTGCCGATCGTGACCGTCGCGCCCGGATTGCTGGCGCTGGTGAGCGTCAGCGTGAAGCTCTCGTCGGGCTCCGCGGTGGCGTCACCGGAGATCGTGATGGTGACGGTCGCCGAGGACGCGCCGTCGGCGAAGCTGCCGCTGAAGCTCGAGCCCGGCAGCGTGCCGCCGAAATCCGCGGCATCGGTGGTGCCGGCGGCGAAGCTGCCGGAGAAGCTGACCGCGCCGACGGTGCCGCCGGTGCGCACGACCGTGAACGTCATGGTCTTGGCGCCGCTGTCCCCCTCGGTGACCAGCACGCTCGCCGGCGAGAACGAGATCGTCTGCGTGGCGGCAGCCGCTACGGTGAAAGCGGTGGTCGGGAACGGCGCATCGGGTGTGATGCCGTCGGTGCTCTGGTCGCCGCTGCCGTTCTGGGTGGCCCAATTGGCGGTGTTGCCGATCGCGGCGAGGTAGTCGGCGAAGCTGGCAAAGCCGGAACGCGGGCCGTTATAGCCGACGATGTCGAGCCCGCCGGTGAAGCTGACGGCGGTCTGGCCGGCGACGAGACCGGTGCCGGTCAGCGTGCCGTCGGCTGTCGCATAACCCACGTTGGAGATGGCGGCCAGGAAGGTCGGCGCGGTCGAGGAGCCGACATAGGCGTAGACGACCTCGCTGTCGTTGGACAGGCCGGTGTTGTTGGCGTTGGTGAAGCTCGCCGAGCCGGCGCTGGTGCCGAAGGCGCCCTTGCCGATGTTGTCGATGTCGATGACGGTGCCGGCGGCGATCGCGCTCGTCGCAGTCCAGGCGATCGTGCTCTCGGCGCTGCTGCCGGTGGCGAAGCTGGTGCCGTTCCAGTTGTTGTCGGTGAAATTGATGACGGTGCCCTGCGGGATGTCGGTCAGGACGACAAAGGACAAATTGTCGTTGCCGTCGCCGTTGAACCCGGTGAAGGCGATCGAACCAGCAGAAAGGGGCATTCCAAATTCTCCAGCAGCGGACAAGGCGCGCGACGCTGCCGGTTAGTGAGGGGTTAACGTGACATGTTAATAACATATTTGTTGCGATACACATCACATAACGCAAGGACGCACCAACGAAAAACGCGGCGCCAAAGGCGCCGCGTTCGACCGATGAGCCGTGAGATCGCGCGCGTCAGCTCGCCGCCGCCGTCGTCACCGTATCGCGCTGGCGCTTCATGACGATCTTGTTGAGCGCGCCGAGATAGGCCTTGGCGGAGGCCACCAGCGTATCCGGATCCGCCGCGCGCGCGGTCATCGCGCGTCCCTCATGCGACAACCGGACCGAGACTTCGGCCTGCGCGTCGGTGCCTTCGGTCACGGCGTGGACCTGGTACAGTTCGAGCTTGGCTTCGTGCGGCACCAGGCGCTTGATGCAGTTGAACACCGCGTCGACCGGACCGTTGCCCTCGGCCTCCTCGATCTTGATCTGGCCGTCGACGTCGAGCTTCATGGTCGCGCGCTGCGGGCCATGGGTGCCGGCGATCACGGTCAGCGAGGTCAGCTTGATGCGGTCGTGGGACGCCGCCATCTCCTCGTCGACCAGCGCCTCGATGTCCTCGTCGTAGATGTCCTTCTTGCGGTCGGCGAGCGCCTTCATCCGCGTGAACGCATCTTCCAGCTGGTTCGGGCCGAGCTTGTAGCCCATCTCCTCCAGCTTGTGCACGAAGGCGTGGCGGCCGGAATGCTTGCCCAGCACCAGCGAGGACTGCTTCAGGCCGACCATTTCGGGCCGCATGATCTCGTAGGTGGAGGCGTCCTTCAGCACGCCGTCCTGGTGGATGCCGCTCTCATGCGCGAACGCGTTCCGGCCGACGATGGCCTTGTTGTACTGCACCGGGAACGAGGTCGCCGCCGACACGACCTTGGAGGCGCGGGTGAGCTGCGTGGTATCGATTTTGTTCCAGAAGGGGAATTTGTCGTTGCGCACGTTGATCGCCATCACGATCTCTTCCAGCGCGGCATTGCCGGCGCGCTCGCCGATGCCGTTGATGGTGCACTCGACCTGGCGCGCGCCGCCGATGATGCCGGCCAGCGAGTTCGCCACGGCCATGCCGAGGTCGTTGTGGCAATGCACGGAGAACACCGCCTTGTCCGAGTTCGGCACCCGCTCGATCAGCGTCTTCATGAAGTGGGTGTATTCGTCGGGCGTGGTGTAGCCGACGGTGTCCGGAATGTTCACCGTGGTGGCGCCGGCCTTGATGACGGCTTCGACGATGCGGCACAGATAATCCATCTCGCTGCGGGTGCCGTCCTCGGCCGACCATTCGACGTCGTCGATCTGGTTGCGGGCGCGCGCAACCATCGCGACCGAGGTCTCGAGCACCTGCTCCGGGGTCTTGTTCAGCTTCACCCGCATGTGCAGCGGCGAGGTCGCGATCACGGTGTGGACGCGGCCGCGCTTGGCAAATTTCACCGCCTCGGCGCAGCGGTCGATATCGGCCGGGTGCGCGCGCGACAGGCCTGCGATGACGGCGTTCTTGGAGCGGCGGGCGATCTCGCTGACCGCCTGGAAGTCGCCTTCGGAGGTGATCGGGAAGCCGGCTTCGATGACGTCGACGCCCATGTCGTCCAGCATCTCGGCGACCTCGAGCTTCTCCTCGAAGGTCATGGTGGCGCCGGGGCACTGCTCGCCGTCGCGCAGCGTGGTGTCGAAAATGATGACGCGGTCCTTCTCGGACTTGTTCACGGTGGCCATTGTCAAATTTCCTTTTGAGCTTTCGCGCCGTTCATTGGTCTGGGCGCTTGAGGTGTCCGGTGATCTCGACCAACCCCTGAGCGCCCAGGCGCGTCGCGCCCAGCCGGCCCTCAGGGGCAGCTAAGAAGAAGCCCGCCAATCAGGAGGGTGGACAGCAGCGCGGCCGGGATCGTGGCGGCGGCCAGAGCCACCTCCCCCGAAATCCCATCGATTTGGCCGCGAATCAGCATTGCCAGACCCTTTTGAGCCCTCAAATCCTCGGTCAAAACCGTTGACGGTTGGTTGCCGGGAGGCTCGACGCGCTGTTTCTAGACGAGAAATGGCAGCAACTGCAACGCCAAAAGATGGTCAGTGGAACTGACCTGGTTGCACGGTGCGCGCCGAACGCGCGGGTGGCAGGCGCGACCACGAGAGCACGACCGGGCAAGGCCGGCTTCGATCCGAGCAGGCGTCACATACGATGATTCCGAATTTCGGTGAAATGGAATATCTGAACGCGACGACCCCGAGAACCCGAAACTACCCCGCGCGGCGGGCGCGCGCCCGGCTCTCCCAGCGATCCAGCATCTTGCCGAGTTCGCCATTGGCCGGAGCGGGCTGTGTCATCTGATTGACGGCCGCAGCCTCGTTGGTGTTGGCGGGCACAGCGGCGCGGAGCCAGCCCGGCTCGGTATATTCGCGCCAGCGGCGCGCCTCCGCGCGTCGTTTGCGGGAGACGAGATCGCGGGTGACATAGCCGGCGGCGAACGCGATGGCGAGCGCTATGACCAATGCAACAACGGCTAACACGATGAACTCCGGCTAATGCTCCGGAAACGTTCTGCCATCATCGCGCGTGAGGTCAAGGCTTGACACGCCCTAAAAACCGTCCGGTCAACCGCAAAGGCTCGACGGCAGGCTCCGAACGACGAGGCCGGGACGAATTGTCGCTTCCGCCCTCGCCTCGCCGCAATGCCGCCGCGTTCCAGCCTTTGCGAGCCTGCCATCGCGCAGAGGATGCGAACCTGCCTCTCGCAACCGGGCGCGGACCGGACTAACCTTCGCACCGCTCGGCCGGATCAACCGGCTAGCCGAACATGACCGGGAGGACGCGATGACACGCCAAAAGGCTCGTGACGACGAGCAGCGTGACCAGGATGCTGCGCTTTCACGACGAACACTTGTCCGGGGACTTGCGCTCGGCGCCGCCGCCACGATGGCCGGCCCCGCGCTCGCCCAGACCGGACCTGCCGCCCCGCCGACGACGATCACCACGCCGCCGCGCGATTTCGGTCCGGGCGGCGCACCGACCACCTATTTCTGGGACCCTGACATCATCGCGGTCGATCCGTCCTTCAACGATCTGGCGCAGCCCAACACCGCGATCAAGCGTCTCTACACCGGCGTGCTATGGGCCGAGGGCCCGGCCTGGAGCGCGCAGGGCCGTTACCTCCTCTGGAGCGACATTCCCAACAACCGGCAGATGCGCTGGAGCGAGGATGACGGTCATGTCAGCGTGTTTCGCACGCCCTCAAACTACAGCAACGGCAACTCGTTCGACTACCAGGGCCGCCAACTCTCCTGCGAGCATCTGACTCGGCGCGTGACGCGCTACGAGAACGACGGCACTGCCACGATCCTCTGCGACAACTATAACGGCAAGAAGCTGAACTCGCCGAACGACGTCGTCGCCCATCCCGACGGCAGCTACTGGTTCACCGATCCGCCCTATGGCGGCCAGCTCTACGAGGGCGAACCGGACGCCCCGGGCGGACCGAGCAACGCCGCCGGCAAGCTCAATCCGCGGATCGGACAGCCAGCCGGTTTCGCAGCCGGCAAGCGCGAGCTGCCGACCAACTGCTATCGCATCGATCCCAGCGGTCGCGTCGATCTCGTCGTCACCGAGGAGCAGGTGCCTGATCCGAACGGCCTTTGTTTCTCGCCCGACTTCAAGAAGCTGTACGTGGTCTCCACCGGCAAGGGACCGGGCGACACCGGCGCGGGCGGCAAGGGCGAGATCTTCGTGTTCGACGTCGGCAGCGACAACAAGCTGTCCAACCAGAAGCTCTTTTCAGACTGCGTGATCGACGGCGTGAAATGCGGACCGGACGGCGTGCGCTGCGACGTCAACGGCAACGTCTGGGCCTCCAGCAATGCCGGCCGCGCGGTCGGCTATAACGGCGCGACGACGTGGTCGCCGGACGGCAAGCTGCTCGGCCGCATTCGCCTGCCCGAAGTCTGCGGCAACATCTGCTTCGGCGGACCGAAACGCAACCGCCTGTTCATGGCGGCGAGCCAGTCGCTCTATGCCGTGTACACGGCAACGCAAGGCGCGGGACCGGGCTGAGCCGGAGCGAGTCGAAACGCGATGCGGCGCCGGTGGACCTGTCCGGCGCCGCATTGTCGCGAAGAGCCTCATCGATACGCCAACATCGAGGCAAGAGAGGTGACTTTGGCGCCTGGCGCGTGATAACTGAACCATGGCAAACAAAATTCGCGTCGTGGTTCTCTATGGTGGCCGGTCCGGTGAGCATGAGGTCTCGCTGAAATCTGCGGCTTCCGTGTTCCGGCATCTCGACCGCGAACGCTTCGAGGTGATCCCGGTCTCCATCGACAAGACGGGTCGGTGGCAGTGGAACGATCTTGCCACCATCGACCCGGCGCAGGCGGTCTTGCCGATCCTGCCTGATGCCCCCGAGATGCGGCTCGCCAGAGGCCCCGATGGACGCGGCGTTCTCAAGCCGATTTCCGAGAGCGCTGCACGCCCGATCGAGATCGACGTCGTCTTTCCGGTCATGCACGGGCCCCTCTGCGAGGACGGCACCGTGCAAGGTTTGCTGGAGCTTGCCGAAGTCCCCTATGTCGGCTCGGGCGTTCTCGCCTCCGCCGTCAGCATGGACAAGGACGTCGCCAAGCGGCTCGCGCAATTCGCCGGCGTTCCGATCGCGCCCTATCGCGTGCTCACCCGCAAGGCCTACGCTCAGGATCGCATCGCATCCCTCGCGAAAGCGATCGAGGGCCTGACGCTCCCGGTGTTCGTCAAGCCGTGCAACATGGGCTCCAGCGTCGGCATTCACAAGGTCAAGATCTGGGATGCACTTGGCGCTGCGCTCGACGATGCGTTTCGTTACGACGTCAAGGTTCTGGTCGAACAGGGTATCGACGCGCGCGAAATCGAGGTCGCGGTGCTCGAGGGCGAGACGCTGTTTGCAAGCGTCGCCAGCGAGCTCAATCCCAACGCCCATCACGAGTTCTATTCGTACGAGGCCAAATATCTCGATCCCGACGGCGCGCGGGTCGATCTCCCGGCGAAGCTCGACGCCAGCCAGATGGAGCGCGTGCGCGCGCTCGCAGTACAGGTCTTCGCCGCGCTCGAATGCAGCGATCTTGCGCGCGTCGATTTCTTCCTCGACCGGAACACCGGCGATTTCTGTTTCAACGAGATCAACACCCTGCCCGGTTTCACGTCGATCAGCATGTACCCGAAGATGATGGAAGCCTCGGGCGTGCCGTATAAAGAGTTGCTGACGCGCCTGGTCGACACGGCGCTGGATCGGCACCGACAACGCCAGTCGCTGGGACGAGGCTACGCAGGTTAAGCGATCGCGGCTCGTCTGCAGCAGTTTCATGTGTCCAACGCATCGGCATGCCGGCCGACGAAATTTACATGCCTGATCATGACGCCGAGTCTCGCCCGCGTTCTGCCTGCAATTTACGCAGCCGCTAGACTTTAGTCCTCATCGTACAATCCTGAATACAGTTTCACTTGCCGAGAATACGCTCGCCGTTATAGTTGCGACATAATGGCTCAAAGAAGCTTGGTCCAAAGGGAGAAAACAATATGAATAAAGCACTCTCTTGTGCATTGCGAAGTGCGCTTGGTGCGGCCGCGACAGGCGCGGTGTTGGTCGCGTCGAGCGCGGCATTTGCGGCCGATCCGATCAGGATCGGCGTGATCGCGGAAGCGCAGGCGATTGCCGGCGCATCGATCCCGCAAGCGGCCCAGCTTGCCGCCGACGAGATCAATGCCGCGGGCGGCGTCGACGGCCGCAAGATCGAGATCATCGGCTACGACAACCACTCCTCCTCGGCAGATTCGGTGCGCGCGTTCCAGCGCGCGGTGAACGAGGACAAGGTCAACGCGGTCATCGCCAGCTATATCAGCGAAGTGGTGCTGGCGCTGGAACCCTGGGCCTCGCGCCTGAAGACGCCGTTCGTGACGCCCGGTGCTGCCTCCAACGAGATCAGCAAGAGCGTTCACGCCGACTACGAGAAGAACAAGTACACTTTTCACGGCTATCTGACCTCGGCGGCGCTTGCGCTTTCGGTCTGCGACGGCGCCAAGGATCTGCTCGTCGACAAGCTGCACATGAAGACGGCCGTCATCATGAGCGAGGACGCCGCCTGGACCAAGCCGCTCGATGTCGGCTACGAAGAATGCCTGCCCAAGATCGGGCTGAAGGTGCTCGACCACATCCGCTTCTCTCCCGACACCACCGACTTCACCCCGATCTTCAACAAGATCGAAGGTTCCAAGCCGGACGTCATCATCACCGGCATCTCCCATGTCGGCGTGCAGCCGACGGTGCAGTGGAAGAACCAGCAGGTGCCGATCCCGATGTTCGGCATCTCCTCGCAGGCCACCAACGAAACCTTTGGCAAGGACACCAACCAGGCGGCCGAAGGCGTGCTCTACCAGGGCGTCTCCGGCCCTGGCGTCGCGGTGACGCCGAAGTCGGTGCCGTTCGCGGAGAACTTCAAGAAGAAGTTCGGCAACTACCCGTCCTATGCCGGCTACACCTCCTATGACGAGGTCTATTACATCGCCGACGCCGTGAAGCGCGCCGGCTCGACCGACGCTGACAAGCTGGTCGATGCGCTGGAGAAGACCGACTGGGAAGGCACGATCGGCCGCGTCCAGTTTTACAACAAGGACGATCCGTTCACGCACTCGATCAAATACGGCAAGGGCCTGATCACCGGGCTGATGCTGCAATGGCAGGACGGCAAGCAGAGCGCGGTCTGGCCGAAGGACGTCGCCAAGGTCGACATCAAGTTCCCGAGCTTCATCAAGCTCAGCAACTGATCGGCAGGACATGCTCCCGGGACCACCTCCCGGGAGCTTCCACTTGCGCGCCCCAACGGCACCTTTCCTCAAAGCGGCAGCCCGGCTGCCAGCCATAGATTGCCAATCATAGATGCGAGCTTTCCAGATTCTGATCGATGGCTTTGCCATCAGCGCTCTCTACGCTCTCGGCGCCACCGGCTTCACGTTGATCTTCGGCGTCTCCGGCGTGCTCAACCTCTCCCACGGTGCCATCATGGTGGCGGCAGCGGTGGCCGCCTGGGCCGCCGCCAGCGTGCTCAACGTCGGCACCTATGCCGGCGCGCTGATCGGGGTCGGGGTCGCCCTCCTCACGGCGTTTGCCACCTACTTTGCGGTGGTGAAGCCGATCCAGGACTCCCGGCGCATCCCCAATGAGGAGAAGGAGATCTTCGTCCTCACGGGGACGCTGCTCTGGGGCATCATGATCCAGGAGCTGATCGCGTATTTCTTCACCAACAACGCCAAGACGGTGCTACCGATCGTCGAGGGCGTCGTCGACGTGCTCGGCGTCCGCACGCCGAAGAACGAGATCTTCACCGCGATCGTGTGCTGCCTCGTGATCGGACTGCTGTGGCTGCTGGTGAACCGCACCCGCACCGGCAAGGCGGTGCTGGCGGCCTCGATGAACCCGCGCGGCGTCACCCTGCTCGGGCTCGAGCTCACCAACATCTACATCGTGGTGTGGGGTATCTACGGCATCCTCGCCGGTATCGCCGGCGTGCTGCTCGGGATGTTCCTGGGCGTCAGCTCCTACAGCGTGGGCCCGCTCACCGCGAGCGCGTTCTCGATCGTGGTGCTCGGCGGCCTCGGCAGCGTCTCCGGCTCGCTGATCGCCGCTTTCGTGGTCGGCTATCTCGAAACGCTGACGGCCTATCTGGTCTCGCCGGCCTATCGCACCATTCCGGCGCTGCTGCTGCTCGTGTTCGTGATGTATATCCGGCCCCAGGGCCTTCTAGGGAGGCGCTGAGATGGCGAGCTTTTTCACCTCACGCCTGTTCTTCATCTCGCTCGCGCTCGTGATCATCGCGGCGACGCTGCCGCTTTATGTCTCCGGCTATGTGCTCGGGCTGCTCACCGTCGCGTTCTATTTTGGCGTGTTCGCGATGGCCTGGGATCTGCTGTTCGGCTTCGCCGGCGAAGTGAATTTCGGACCGACCTTCCTGATCGGCGTCGGCGCCTACACCGCCGGCATCCTCAATGCCCAGTTCGGCTGGTCCGTCTATCTCTGCATCGTGCTCGGTGCGAGCGCGTCCGTCCTCGCCGGCCTCGTGCTGGCGCTGCCGGCCCTTCGCGTGCGCGGACCGTATTTCGGCCTGACCACGCTGGTCGCGGTGTTGATGCTGCAGAACTTTATCGTGGTGTTCGCGGACCTCACCGGGGGCGAGATCGGCCTGACCATTCCCGATGTCATCACCATCAATGCCGGCGCGAACTACTGGATCGCGCTCGGCTTCATGACGATCTCGGCGGCGATCCTCTACGGCCTGTCGCAATCTCCTGTTGGCCTCGTGCTGCAAGCCAGCGGCCAGGACCCGGTGCAGGCCGGCGCACTCGGCTTCAACATCGTCAAGCACAAGCTCGCGGCCTTCATCGTCAGCGCATTCTTCTCAGGCCTGTCAGGCGCGCTGCTGGTGTTCTATTTCGGCACCGCTTCGGTCGGCACCGTCGTCGACGTCGCGGTCGGCGTCAACGTGATCGTCTCCGCCGTTCTTGGCGGAAGGCGCACGGTGCTTGGGGCTGCGCTGGGTGCGATCTTCCTGATCGTCGCCGGCGAATTCCTGCGCCCGACCGGCGAACTCGCCACCTTCATCGTCTCGGCAGTCGCGCTGCTGGTCGTTCTGTTCTTCCCCGGCGGCTTCCTCGGAGCGGCCCTCTCGCGCGAGGCTCGCTCGTAATGGACATGAAGACAAACCGGCCCGTGCTCGAAGTTCGCGGCCTGACCAAACGTTTCGGCGGATTGACGGCGGTGAAGAACCTCGGCTTCGAGGTCAATAGCGGTGAAATCTTTGGCCTGATCGGGCCGAACGGCTCAGGCAAATCCACCGCGATGAAGAGCGTGATGGGAATCGAGCGCCCGACCGCCGGCGACGTGATCTTCGAGGGCGAGAATGTCGCCGGCCTGCCCGCGCACAAGATCGCGCGCAAGGGCTTCGGCATGGTGTTCCAGCACTCGCGGCCGCTGAACCGCCAGACCGTGCTGGAAAATATCATGGTCGCGCTGCTGCCGGACAGCCTGTTCATGCTGTTCCCGGACAAGGCATTGGTCGAGCGCGCCAAATGGATCGCCGACCGCGTGGGCTTGGGCTCGGTGATGAATCGCCGACCGCCGACGCTGCCGTTTGCCGATTTGAGGCGGCTCGAGCTTGCCAAGGCGATCGCGCGCGATCCCAAGGTCGTGCTGGTCGACGAGCCGTTCGCCGGCCTCACGCGCGCCGAGGTCGACGTGTTCTCCGACCTGATCCGCAGCTTTCGCGACGACGGCCGCGCCGTCATGCTGGTCGACCACAACGTCAAGAGCGTCGCAGCTCTGGTCGACCGCGTGCTCGCGATGTATCTCGGCGAGGAGATCGTCACCGGCAAGGCCGAGGACGTCATGAAGAACGAGACCGTGCGCCGGGTCTATCTCGGCGGCGCGATCGAGACCCATGCGCGGCCGGAGACCAGCTTCAAGGACAAGGTGCCTCTGCTCCAGGTCGAGAACGTCAGCGTCCATTACGGCAAGGCGCAGGCGCTGGAGAATGTCTCGATCCACATCCACGAGGGCGAGTTCGTCTCCGTTGTCGGCCTCAACGGCGCCGGCAAGACCACGCTGTTCAACACCATCTCCGGTTTCCTGCCCTACACCGGTGAAATCGTGCGCGGCGGCGAAAAGCTGCGCGGCACCAGCCCGGCCAAGATCGCCCGCAGCGGTCTCGTGCAATGCCCGGAATCGCGCGAGCTGTTCGGCGAGATGAGCGTGCGGGAAAATCTCGATCTCGGCGGCCAGCATCTCTCCGACGACAAGCGCGCGACGCAGCTCGCCTGGCTGTTCGAGCTGTTCCCGATCCTGAAGGAGCGGCAGGGCCAGCTGGCCCAGACGCTGTCGGGCGGCGAGCAGCAGATGCTGGCGATCGGCCGCGCGCTGATGATGCAGCCGCAGATCCTGATCCTGGACGAGCCGACGCTGGGCCTTGCCCCCGTCATTCTCGAGCTGTTGTCCAAGGCACTCACGAAGCTGCGGCAAACCACGTCGATCACGGTGCTGCTCGGCGAGCAGAACGTGACCTTCGCGCTGCCACATGCCGACCGCGTCTATGTGCTGGAACACGCCAGGATCGTCTGGGAGGGCGATCCCGGCCGTTTCGCCGCCGAGGCCGGGGCCGATTTTCTCTAAGTCGCCTATCAACAATAAAACAACGAAGGGAAACGACCATGCGATCATCGACGATTTTGGCGAGCAGCCTCCTCACCTCAGCGCTGGCGCTGTGCCTCGCCGCGCCCGCCTACGCGCAGTCGAACGATCCGATCAAGATCGGCGTCATCGCCGAGGTGCAGTCGATCGCAGGCGCTGCGACCCCGGGCGGCGCGCAGATCGCCGCCGACGAGATCAACGCCAAGGGCGGCATCCTCGGCCGCAAGGTCGAGATCGTCACCTATGACAACAAGAGCTCCTCGGCCGACTCCGTGCGCGCCTTCCAGCGCGCAGTGAGCGAGGACAAGGTCTCCGCCGTGATCGCGAGCTACATCTCCGAAGTCGTGCTGGCGCTCGAGCCCTGGGCGGCGCGGCTGAAGATGCCGCTGATCACGCCGGGTGCCGCCTCGAACGAGATCACCAAGGCGATCCACAACGACTACGAGAAGAACAAGTATACCTTCCACGGCTATCTGACCTCGGCCGCGCAAGCCCAGATCGTCTGCGACGCGGCCAAGGATCTCCTGGTCGACAAGATGCACATGAAGACCGTCGCGATCATGAGCGAGGACGCCGCCTGGACCAAGCCGCTCGACATCGGCTATGAGGCCTGCCTGCCCAAGGCCGGCCTGAAGGTCGTCGAGCATGTGCGCTTCTCGCCCGATACCACCGACTTCACGCCGATCTTCAACAACATGGAGGCCAAGAAGCCGGACGTGATCGTCACCGGCATCTCGCATGTCGGCGTGCAGCCGACGGTGCAGTGGAAGAACCAGCAGGTGCCGATCCCGATGTTCGGCATCAGCGCGCAGGCGTTGAGCCCGAGCTTTTGGAAGGACACCAATGGCGCCGCCGACGGCGTGCCGTCGCTGGCGGTTGCAACGCCCGACGTCGCGGTAACCTCCAAGACAAAGCCGTTCGCGGCCGCCTTCAAGGCCAAGTTCGGCATGCCGCCGGCCTATACCGGCTACACCGCCTATGACGAGGTCTACATCATCACCGACGCCATCAAGCGCGCCGGCTCGACCGATCCCGACAAGATGGTCACCGAACTCGAGAAGACCGACTTCGAAGGCACGATCGGCAAGATCCAGTTCTACGGCAAGGACGACGAGTTCACCCACGGCATCAAGTCCGGCCCCGCGACCGTTTCAGGCCTGGTGTTCCAGTGGCAGGACTCCAAGCAGGTCGTGGTTTGGCCCGAGAAGATTGCCGAAGGCAAGCTGAAGTTTCCGAGCTTCGTAAAGCTGTCGCAGTAACACCGGCGCCGCACCTGGTACCGGCAACCCAACGATGCCTGCAAGGCCCGTCGCCATGCCGCGACGGGCCTTCGCTTTGTGCCGAACACAATTGGCATGCTGGCATCGGGGGACCCATCATACGATCTTTCCGTTAGTCTCCAATCGCGACCGGCGCCAAGCGGAGCCGGCCGCATGCGGTCCTGGAGGAGCGAGATGGACGATCGACCGACCCGGCCGGATGGGCTGACACGAGACGACGGCTTCGTTCGGGTGCGAGGCGCGCGTGAGCACAATCTCAAGAACGTCGATGTCAAGATTCCACGCAACGCCCTCGTCGTGTTCACGGGCGTGTCGGGCTCCGGAAAATCCTCGCTCGCCTTTGGAACGATCTACGCCGAGGCGCAACGACGATATCTGGAATCGGTGTCACCCTACGCGCGGCGTCTCTTCCACCAGATGCAGATCCCCGAAGTCGACGACATCGAAGGCTTGCCACCCGCCGTTGCGCTCCAGCAGCAGCGCGGCGCGCCGACCACGCGGTCGTCCGTCGGCAGCGTGACAACCATCTCGAACCTGCTCAGGATGCTCTATTCCCGGGCCGGAGACTATCCGCGTGGGCAGCCGATGCTCTATGCGAAATCGTTTTCTCCCAACACTCCGGAAGGCGCCTGCCCGACCTGCCACGGCATCGGCAGGATGCTCGACGTCACTGAGAAATCCATGGTGCCGGACGACACCAGAACGATCCGCGAGCGCGCCGTCGCGGCCTGGCCGAGTGCCTGGCAGGGACAGAACCTCCGGGACGTCCTGACGACGCTGGGCTACGACGTCGACAAGCCCTGGCGCGAGCTTCCCAAGAAAGATCGCGACTGGATCCTGTTCACGGAGGAGCAGCCGACCGTTCCGGTCTATGCCGGCTACGACGCAGCAGAAGTCAAACGGGCGCTGCGCCGCAAGGAGGAGCCGAGCTACCAGGGCACGTTCACCGGCGCAAAGCGCTACGTGATGCAGACCTACGCCAAGTCCGAGAGTGCGATGATGAAGCGCCGCGTCGCGCAATTCATGATCATCCGGGACTGCCCGACCTGTCACGGCACACGGCTGAAGCCGGAGGCGCTCAAGGTGAAGTTCGCCGGGCTCAATATCGCCGAGATGTCCCACCTGCCGCTCAAGCAATTGCAGGAACTGATCCAGCCGTTCGCAAGAGCCTCAGCAGACAGGTCGGAGAAGACTGTCGTCGCCAAGCGCATCTGCGAGGATCTGTCCGCGCGCCTCGCCGTCCTGCTCGACCTTGGCCTCGGCTATCTCGCCTGCGAGCGCAGCACGCCGACGCTGTCACCGGGCGAGTTGCAGCGCTTGCGTCTGGCGACGCAGGTCCGCTCGAACCTGTTCGGCGTGGTCTACGTGCTCGACGAGCCCTCCGCCGGCCTGCATCCGGCCGACACCGAAGCGCTGCTGCGGGCGCTGGACCGGTTGAAGCACGCGGGCAATTCGATCTTCGTGGTCGAACACGAGATCGAGGTCATCAGGCATGCCGACTGGCTCGTCGACGTCGGGCCCGACGCCGGCGAAGGCGGCGGACTCGTTCTCTATAGCGGGCCGCCCGCGGGGCTCGGCGAGATCGAGCAATCGCGAACCGCCCGCTATCTCTCACATCCAAGAAAGCCGTTGCCGACGACCCACCGCGAGCAAAAGGGGCATCTGAAGGTCAGGGGTGTGACCCGCAACAATCTTCGCGGTCTCGATGTCGACATCCCGCTGGGCGTCCTCGCCAGCATCACCGGCGTGTCGGGCTCCGGCAAGTCGAGCCTGATCAGCCAATTCCTCGTCGATGCCGTGGCCGGCCATCTCGGCCACACGCTCGCCGCTGATACCGACGACGACAACCTTACGCCCACGATCGAGACATTGGGTGGCAAGATCGTCGCCGGCCTCGACCAGGTCGATCGCCTCGTCGTGGTGGATCAGAAGGCGATCGGCCGAACCCCGCGATCCAACCTTGCGACCTACACCGGCCTGTTCGACCATGTGCGCAAGCTGTTCGCAGCAACGCCGCAGGCGAAGTCCCGCCGCTACGATGCCGGACGCTTCTCGTTCAATGTCGCAAAAGGCCGCTGCAGCACCTGCGAGGGCGAGGGATTCGTCAGCGTCGAGCTTCTGTTCCTGCCGAGCGTCTATGCGCCCTGCCCGACCTGCAAGGGTGCGCGCTACAACGACAAGACGCTCGACGTGAAGATCCGCGGCCGATCGATCGCGGACGTGCTGTCCATGCGGGTTGACGAGGCCTTCGAGTTCTTCCGCGACGATACCGCGCTGAACCGGTCGCTCTCGGTCGTCCGTGAAGTCGGCCTCGGTTACATCCGCCTCGGTCAATCCGCCACCGAGCTGTCCGGCGGCGAGGCCCAGCGGATCAAGCTGGCGACCGAGCTGATGCGACCGCAGCGCGGCCACACGCTCTATGTCCTGGACGAGCCGACCACCGGTCTTCATCCGCGCGATGTCGAGCGGCTGATCGCGCAGCTCGAGCGGATCGTGGACGCCGGCAACAGCGTCGTCGTGGTCGAGCATGACATGGACGTCGTCTCTCACAGCGACTGGATCATCGATCTCGGCCCCGGCGCCGGCGACGAGGGTGGCCGTATCGTCGCATCGGGAACGCCGCGTCAAGTCGCTCGAGCCGGCGGGAAGACCGCGGGCTATCTTGCTCGCCGCTTGAAACAGTAACCGCGCGCTGCTTCATAACTCCATCTCGCAATTGCGTTCTGTACCGGGAGGACAGAGCCAGACTTTAGCGATGTTGACTTTCCGCCGGCCCGCTCCCCATACTTCGCAAAAAAATAACCGGCACGATCAACAGACGGCTTTGAGGGAGGATAGGATGCCGACTTCACGCAGGCAGCTGCTGAAGAGTTCGGCGGCTGCCGCCGCCGCACTCAGCCTCGATTGGACACGGGCCCAGGCGCAAGCCGAGACATTACGCATCGGCCTGATCTACGACCTCACCGGCCCCTTCGCCGCCGGCGGCTCGGTCGCCTCCTCGGTCGGCGCGCAGATCGCCATCGACCTCGTCAACGAGAAGGGCGGCATCGGCGGCAAGACCAAAATTGTCCCTGTCGCCGCGGACTCCCAGAGCAAGGCCGACGTCGCCATCAACGAGGCCGAACGGCTGATCAGCCAGGAAAAGATCGACATCATCAACGGCGTCTATTCCAGCGCGCATGCGGTGCCGATGGCGGCGAAAGTCGAGCAGCAGAAGAAGATCCTCTGGATCACGACCGCGGTCTCGACCGCCGTGTTCAAGGACAAGAACCTGCAATACGTGTTTCGCGCGCAGATCCATTCCGACCAATATGGCCAGGCCTTTGCCGGCTTCATCGCCGAGCACGCAAAGACAAAACTCGGCATGGAGCCCGGCGAGGTCAAGGTCGCGCTGATCCACGAGGACGGCCCCTATGGCGTCGGCGTCGCCGCCGCCGACGAGGCCTATTCCAAACAGGCCGGCATCCAGGTGGTGATGCGCGAGGGTTATTCGGCTTCCGCGCCCGACCTCTCGGTACTCGTGACCAAGCTCAAGCGGGCCAAGGTCGATGTGATCTCGCATGCCGGCTACAACCCCGACATCACCCTGTTCCTGCGCCAGGCGCGAGAGAGCGGATTGCGCTTCAAGATGCTGTTCGGCGCCGGCGCCGGCTACAGCCAGCTCGACAAGCTGCGCGCCACCTTCGGCCCCGACATCGACAATTTCTGCAACATCGATCCGGTGCCGGCGCAGCTGCTCGATCCCGCCAAGCTCGCGCCGGGTATCGGCGACCTCACCAAGACCATGGTCTCTCGCTACCAGGCCAAGACCGGCGCGACCGACGTGCCGCCGCACTGCTCGATGGGGTTCAACCAGACCTGGGTGCTGCTCAACAACGTGCTGCCGGTCGCCAGGGAGAAGTACGGCAGCTTCGAGCCCGAGGCCATTCGCAAGGCCGCACTCGACGTCGACATTCCCGCCGGCGGCACCATCCAGGGCTATGGCGTCAAGTTTTTCCCACCGGGCACGCCGATGTCAGGCCAGAACGAACGCTCGACCCCGGTGGTGATGCAGAACGCCGGCGAGCACATCTCGGTGGTGTGGCCGACCAACATCCGCACCCAGGACCCGGTGTTTCCGCTGCCGAAGGGATCGACTTACGGGGCGTGATGACCGAACGCGTCACGGCGGTCTGCTTACCCTCCCCTGGAGGGTAAGTCGCCGCGCTGCGCCGACGGTGCCAAGCGCGTTGCAGCCGGATGTGCTTGCATCCTCCGGTAATCTTTTTCACGCTGTGGTTGGATTTTCGACCACGAGGGAGCGCGCGCAGGTTGTGGGACGAAGTCGTTTTGAAACAAAAGCCTTCTAGATTGTGTGATCTGGATAATGAGTTCGGCTTCATTTTCCGGCGTAGAAGCAGATCAGCCAATCCCATTTGGGTCGGCATGACAGGCAAAACGGCTCACATTGCGAGCCACGCCAGTGGAATCAGACATTTTGAGAAAATGAATCCCAGCGATGGGGGTGACAATGCCCGCCATACTCGAATTGCTCTACAAGGAATTTTGCCGCGCCCGCCTCGCTGAGATGCGCAAGCAGCTTCTGCTGACGGGCAAGCATCCTGAGATTTTCCAGCCGGCTGACGATGGCTCCGATCCGGATGGCGCCGGCGATACCAATGCCGGCGACGAAGCAGATTCGAAGCGTTCAGGGAAATGAGTGGCGCCTGTCGCTGCAGCATTATTTCAGGACGAAGACTTTTCAGGAGACGACATTGAACACGCCCGAATTCTATACCGCATCGATTGCCTGTCTCTCGTGCATGACGATTGCCCTGATGATCGTCGCCGGAGCGTGGTAGGCAACGCCCGCGACGAGAAGGCCGCTACAGCACCACCCGTCGTCCCTCCTCTGCCGCCCAATAGCCGGCGTAGTTCACCTTGATCGTCTCATAGGCCAGCGCGAGGTCGGACAGCGGCTGCCGTCCGGTCGCGGCGCATTCCATGAAATCCTGGATTTCCTGCAAATAGCCGCGCGTCCATTCCTCCTCGAGGCAGACATATTGCCAGCCGGTTTTGCGGTCGACCTTCTCGGTGATGTAGACGCTGGCGAGATTCTCCTCGCTGGTCTGGTAGCTCATCAGATGATTGTTCGGGGTGATGTTGGCGAACAGCGAGCCGCCGCTCGTATAGGTCTCGATCAGATTGCGGACGCCGCCCATGATCATGTCGCCGGAAAACACGGTCGCCTTGGTGCCGTCCGAGAAAGTCGCGGTGAGCGTGCCCCAATCCTCGACGTCGAGCGGATTGGCCTTGATGTAGCTGCGCTCGTCAGGCTTCAGGCAGGCGGTGACGTTTCCGACATCCCCGGTAACGCTGGCAACGCGGATGGTCTCGCCGCGCGCCTTCGCCTCGACTTGCTTGAGATAGAGCACCGCCGAGAGCGGATGGCAGCCCATGCGGATCAGCGAGCCGCCGCCGGTCATCGCCCATTGCGCGGCGTGTGCCGCGTGCGAACCGGAATGGCTCTCCTCGCCCTTCATGAACAGGATCTTGTCTTTCGTCGCCTTGATGATCTCCGCGGTCTTGGTCACCGCGGGTGCGTAGATCCAGTCCTCGGCATACATGAAGAGGCGTCCGGTGCGCTCGATCGCGGCGCGCGTGGCGTCCATCTCTTCGAGCACACGCTCGTACATCAGCGCCTTCGGCACATGCTTGCCGATCGGCTGCTGGTCGCCCTCGCGGCCGAAATAGCCGGCAAAGGGCTTCTCGCAGATCACATGCTTGCCGGCCTGCATGGCCGCGACGATCATCTCGGCGTGGAGGTTGGGTGGCGTGCAGATGTCGATGACATCGAGCTCGCGGTCCGCGATCAGATCAGTGAAGCTGCGATAGACCCGCGGAACGCCATGGTTTCTTGCGAATTCGACGACCTTGTCGCCGCGCGCGGCGACCGCCGCGACTTCGACGTCCACACCATAGACGCGCCGGAACGCATACATGTGCAGCTCCGACACGAAACCGCAGCCGACGAGTCCCACCCGAATCCTGGCCATAGCGCCCCTCACCCATGCTTTGGGCGGCACTATAGCGCGCCGGCAGTTCTATTCCACCGAGACCCGCACCACGCCGGCACTCATCATGCCGAGCGCGCGGGCGGCCGGCACGGACAGATCGACGATGCGACCTCGAATGAAGGGACCGCGATCGTTGACGCGGCATTGAATGGATCGGCTGCCATACGATACCCGGAGCACGCTGCCAAAGGGGCGCG
Source organism: Bradyrhizobium betae (assembly GCF_008932115.1). NCBI lineage: Bacteria > Pseudomonadati > Pseudomonadota > Alphaproteobacteria > Hyphomicrobiales > Nitrobacteraceae > Bradyrhizobium > Bradyrhizobium betae. Next base: position 5,107,279 of record NZ_CP044543.1, on the reverse strand, counting down.
TCCGATGGGCACAAGTCAGCTCGCCGCCCTTGCCCGCTTTTCCGTATCCGTAATAGGAGGCAAGCCCGCTCTCGGCATGCGCAACGGAGATCAGGGCCAGAGAAGAAATCGAAGCACAAAGCAATAAGGTCGTCTGCGCTCGCACGGCACCGCTCCCGGTTGCCCTGCCCCGCGCTGCAAACGTCGCCTTGTTCCCCTTGGTTCCGGGAACACTGCCGGGCAACGCCCGGCAGTGCCATCACACATTGTTACTCTTTGTGAAAGACCAGGGTGCGGATCTCGATGCTCTCGCGCGGCGCCGCGTCCGCCGGCGTGGTCGGATCGACGAAGGCCGTGTGCGGCCGTCAGTTGCGGAATTGCTGAAACGTCCTTGCCGATCGCGCGCGCAATAAGGTCGGGCATTTCATTGACTGCAAAGCTCGCGATCATAGACTTGATCGTCCCACTGCATCGTTCGCTCACGCGTCGTGAGCCAAAGTTACAAGCCGGCAACAAGACAGATCACATGAGCATCAACTCCCACGACCATCCCATCGCCCGCCGGCTCGCCGCATCGCTGCTCGCCGCCGCGATCACGCTGTCGACCGCGGCCGCTTCCTTCGCCGCCGACGCGATCGTGCTGCGCGTCGGTGACCAGAAGGGCGGCAACCGTTCGCTGCTCGAAATCTCCGGCTACGCGAAGGACCTGCCCTACAGGATCGAATGGTCGGAATTCCCAGCCGCAGCGCCGATCCTCGAAGCGCTCAACGCCGGTGCGCTCGACGTCGGCTATACCGGCGATCTCTCCTTCCTCTCGGTCTATGCGGCCGGCGCGCCGATCAAGGCGATCGGCGGCACCAAGTCGGACGCGAAGACGCAGGCGATTCTCGTGCGCCAGGATTCGCCGATCAAGTCGGCCGCCGATCTCAAGGGCAAGCGTCTCGCCGGCACGCGCGGCGGCTGGGGCCAGTTCCTGATCGACGCGACGCTGGAGAAGGCGCAGATCAGGCTGGAAGACGCGACCCTTCGCGCCGCTCGGCCCGGTCGATGCCAAGGTCGCGCTGGTGGCCGGCTCGATCGACGCCTGGGCGGTGTGGGAGCCCTACATCTCGTTCGCGACGCTGAAGGACAGGGCCCGCGTGATCGCGGACGGCGAAGGCCTGACGCCGACCATCACCTTCATCGTCGCGACCGACAACGCCATCGCCACCAAGCGCGCGGCGGTGCAAGATTTGTTGCAGAGGCTGAACAAGGCACGGCTGTGGTCGCTCGATCACATCAGTGAATAAGCCAGGAGCACGGCCGAGCTGACCAAGCTGCCGGAGGACGTGCTGCTGTCGGCCTACACCGCACAGCGCACCAGCCCGATCGTGATCGACGAGAAGGTCGTGAAGGAAGTGCAGGAAGCGTCCGACCGCGCGACGCGTTACGGCATCCTGCCGAAGACGCTCGACGTCAGCAAGGCCGTCGACCGCAGCTTCACCGCCGCGGCTGCGGGCTCGAATTAGGGCGTTTTCGAGCGAAGTGGAGACCGGTTCGCGTGAGGAAAACGCGTCAAAACAACCATCTGGAGCTCCGTTCCGATTCATCGGAACGGAAACGAATCTAGGCGGGGAGCGGCGGGATGCCCAGGCCTCGCCTCAAGGCCGGCCCGTTGCATCTCGCCGCGATCGTGCTCTTGCACCTCGCCTGCATGAGCCTGATCGTGTGGCTCTCGCTCTGACCGCGCGCGACTACCAATATCCGCGGTGATAGTGACGGTGGTAGACCCGGTATGGCCGGTAGTAGCCGTAACGAGGGCCGTAATACGGACGGTAGACCCTGTAGCCGTAGTATCGGGGACGCGGCGCGTAGTACGGTCCGTAGCCATAGCCGTAATAGGCCGGCGCATAACCATAACCATAGCCGTAGCCGTAGCCTGGTCCCGGATATCCATAACCGCCGTAATACGGGCCGCCGCCGTAATAGCCGTAAGGCGCGCCGCTGGCGATGGCACCGCCGATGATCGCGCCGGCGGCGAACCCGCCGATGCCCCATCCCAAGCCTCCGCCGCGCCAATGCACCTGCGTGACATCGTCACCGACGGCGGCCTTCATGGTCGCGACGTTGGTCGGCAGCGGGGCCGCCGCCGCCTGCTCGATTTGGCCGGCCATCACCGCACCCGCCAGCGAACAGGCAATTGCCGTTTTCCAGAACCTCATCGTCTTGCTCCCTATCTCACGTTTCGCTTGGAAAAGGATCGCAAGACCATGATCAGCCATCCTTGCGCCAAATCAAAGTCTCCGAAAGTCAAAGCCTCCGGTTGCGTGCGGCGCACAAGAGAGCCACGTCTGCCGTGCTCAAACATGCCTCAATTGTGGTCAGGCCTCGGCTTTCGCGCCGCCCGGATATGACACCGGCACGACAAAGCCGGAGGCCGCAGGACCACGGCAAAGCATTAAGCTTCCCGCGCGTTCGCAACCAACAAGCACCTTCCCGATTTACTCTTCGTACCGTTACTATCGGTTCCAATGGTGCGCGGCCGAAGGGCGCCTCGCGAAGGCCTTGGTTTGCGCCAGAGTGTGGGAGGATGACATGAGTGCCGCCGGAAATGAGCCGCTTGCCCGCCAGGCGCTGGCATTCGTCCTGGCAGGCGGGCGCGGCAGCCGGCTGCTGGAACTGACCGATCGGCGCGCCAAGCCCGCGGTCTATTTCGGCGGCAAGTCCCGCATCATCGATTTCGCGCTGTCGAACGCAGTGAACTCAGGCATCCGCCGTATCGCGGTCGCGACGCAGTACAAGGCGCACAGCCTGATCCGCCACCTTCAGATGGGCTGGAACTTCTTCCGTCCCGAGCGCAACGAGAGCTTCGACATCCTGCCGGCGAGCCAGCGCGTGTCGGAGAACATGTGGTATGTCGGCACGGCTGACGCCATCTACCAGAACATCGATATCATCGAGGCGCACGCCTGCCGCTTCATCGTGGTGCTCGCCGGCGACCACATCTACAAGATGGACTACGAAGTGATGCTGCGGCAGCATGTCGACAGCGGCGCCGACGTCACGGTCGGCTGCCTCGAAATGCCGCGCGCGGAATCCTCGGGTTTCGGCATCATGCATATCGACGAGAACGGCTGGATCCAGCAGTTCCTGGAGAAGCCCGCCGACCCGCCGCCGATGCCGGGCAAGCCGGACGTCTCGCTCGCCAGCATGGGCATCTACGTATTCGACTCGAAATTCCTGTTCGACCAGCTCAAGCGCGACGCCGGGGATCCGAACTCGAACCACGATTTCGGCAGGGACATCATTCCCTACGTCGTCAAGAACGGCCGCGCCATCGCGCACCAGTTCTCCACCTCCTGCGTGCGGACCGGGACCGAAGCGCGCTCCTACTGGCGCGACGTCGGAACGGTCGACGCCTACTGGGCCGCCAATATCGACCTCACCGACGTCGTTCCGGAACTCGACCTGTTCGACCGCGCCTGGCCGATCTGGTCCTATTCGGAGATCACGCCGCCAGCCAAATTCGTCCATGACGAGGAGAGCCGTCGCGGCCACGCCGTGAGCTCGCTGGTCTCCGGCGGCTGCATCATTTCCGGCGCGTCGCTGCGCCGCTCGCTGCTGTTCACCGGCGTGCGCATCAACTCCTACGGAAATGTCGAGAACGCGGTGCTCATGCCCTACGTCAATGTCGGCCGCGGTGCGCGGCTGAAGAACGTCGTGATCGACCGCGGCGTCGAGATTCCCGAGGGGCTCGTCGTCGGCGAGGATCCTGAATTCGACGCCAAGCGCTTCCGCACCACCGAGCAGGGTATTTCGCTCATCACCCAGCCGATGATCGACAGGCTCAATACATGACGCCTGTTCGCGTCCTCGCGGTCGCCTCCGAAGTCTATCCGATCGTCAAGACCGGCGGCCTCGCGGATGTCGCCGGCGCGCTGCCGCTTGCGCTGAAGGCGCACGGCGTCGAAATGCGCACGCTGATGCCTGGCTATCCCGACGTGATGCGGCTGCTCGCGGGGGCCGATGAAATCCAGCGCTGGCCGGATTATTTCGACGGACCTGGACGCCTGCTCGCCGGCTCGCATGACGGGCTCGATCTGTTCGTGCTCGATGTGCCGCATCTCTACGCGCGGCCGGGCAACCCCTACGTCACCACGGAGGGCGTCGACTGGCCCGACAACGGCCTGCGCTTCGCCGCGCTGTCGCGGATCGCGGCCGATATCGGCCACGGCCTCGTGCCGGCGTTCGTGCCCGATGTCGTGCACGCCCACGACTGGCAGGCCGGGCTCGCACCGGCCTATCTGCACTATGACGGTCGCCCGCGGCCCGGCACCGTGATGACCATTCACAACATGGCCTATCAGGGCAAGTTCGACCGCGATCTGGCAAGCGCGATCGGCCTGCCCCGGGACGCCACGTTCGATGTCCACGGCCTCGAATATTTCGGCGGCATCAGCTTTCTCAAGGCCGGCCTGCAATTTGCCGATCGCATCACCACGGTGTCGCCAACCTACGCACGGGAGATCCAGAGCGACGAAGGCGGCATGGGGCTCGGCGGCCTGCTGCGCGAGCGCGCCGGTGTGCTGAGTGGCATCCTCAACGGCATCGACACCGAGGTGTGGAATCCCCAGACCGATCCGCACATCGCCTACCGCTTCGGCGCGCACGACCTGACGTTCAGGGCCGCGAACAAGGCCGTGCTTCAGCAGCAATTCAATCTCGATTCCTCGGACGAGGCGCCGCTGCTCGGCGTCATCAGCCGCCTGTCCTGGCAGAAGGGTCTGGACCTTCTGCTCGAGACCATTCCCACCATCCTGGCAGAAGGCATGCAGCTCGCCCTGCTCGGCAGCGGCGACCGCGATCTGCAGGATCGCTATCAGGCCGCCGCCCGTGCCAACCCAGGGCGGATCGGAGTCGTGATCGGCTATGACGAGATCCTGGCGCATCTGATACAGGCCGGCTCGGACGCGCTGGTCGTACCGTCGCGTTTCGAGCCGTGCGGCCTGACCCAGCTCTGCGCGCTACGCTATGGCGCCGTGCCGATCGTCTCCCGCGTCGGCGGTCTCGAAGACACCATCCTAGATATCGGCGAGGCTGACGCGTCGGACCGGGATGCCACCGGCTTCAAGTTCGCACCCGTCAACGCGGATGCCCTCGCCGGCGCGCTGCGCAAGACCAACACCGCGTTCCACGACAAGGGGATCTGGCGCCGGCTGCAATTGAGCGGCCTTGCGACCGACGTCTCCTGGCGCAACCGCGCCGGCGACTATGCTGCGCTCTATCGCGATCTCGTGGCGCGGCGCGCCTGAGGCGGAGGCGCCGTCGAATCCATGCTATAGAGCGGGCATGGACCCATTCGCGATCAAGCTGATCGGCTTTGCCGCAGCCACCTGCACCACCATCGCCTACGCGCCGCAGGCCATCAAGGTGTGGAAGACCCGCTCGGCGCGCGACATCTCGCTCGGCATGTTCCTGATCATGGTGCTGGGCCTGACGCTGTGGCTGATCTACGGCCTGCTCAGCGGCGACGCGCCGCTGGTCGCCGCCAACGCCATCACCATTCTGCTCGCCGGCGGGATCCTGTTCATGAAGCTGAAATACGGGTGAGATTGAACCCTCTCCCCTTGTGGGAGAGGGTGGATCAATCGCGCTTTGCGCGATTGAGACGGGTGAGGGGTCTCTCTCCGCGAGTCCCATTCTCGTTTGAATGCGCGGAAAGATACCCCTCATCCGGCGCTTTGCGCCACCTTCTCCCACAAGGGGAGAAGGAAGAGTCAGCCGCCAAACACATACGACGCCATCGCGACGCTTGCGACCTCGTCGACAAAGACGCGCTTGCCGATGTCGCTGCCGGCAGCGCCCGCCGCCACCATCAGCGGTAGCAGATGGTCCTCGCGCGGATGCGCAAGGCGCGCGCTCGGTGCGTTCTCCCAGTCGACCAGCATCGCGTTGCGCTGCGCCGCATCCGGATTGCTGATCGCCTCGTTCAGATAGGCTTCGAAATCATACGAGACAGACCTGGACTCCGCCCGTCCGAAGCCGCGCATGTTGTGATAGGTGAGCCCGCTGCCGACGATCAGGATGCCGTCGTCGCGCAGCGATGCGATTGCCTGCCCGACCTTGATGTGCTCGGCCGCATCGTAACTCGACTTCAGCGACAGCAGCACGATCGGCATGTCGGCGTTCGGATACATCAGGCCGAGCGGCACGAAGGTGCCGTGATCGAAACCCTGGTTGGGATCCTCGCGGCAATCGAGGCCCGCACCCATGAGCAGCGCCTTCACCGTAGCTGCGAGCTCGGGCCTGCCCGGCGCCGGATATTTGAGGTGGTAGGTATGCTCTGGGAAACCGTAATAGTCGTACACCATCGGCGGATGCGCCGAGGTCGACACCGTGAAGGCCTCGGCCTCCCAATGGCCGGTGATGACGAGCACAGCCTTGGGCTTCTCGGGGAGAAGCTGCGGCAGCCGGCCGAACTCCGCGGCGGTCCTGGCATATTGCACCCGCCGGTCCTCCATGAACGGCCAGGGACCGCCGCCATGCGACAGGAAGAGAGTCGGTAATCGGGTCATGGCTGCGGGCTCGCTTCAAGGACGACATGCGCGTGGTGCAACCACGCGATCGGCCGAAGCATAGGCAACCCGGCATGGTTAGCAAGTCGTTAACGATTTGCCGCCCACAATCCAGCCATGGCCGAAGGAGTCGGCCTGAAGACAAGCGAGACGTGAGATGAAGAAGTTTGCGCTGGGGGACGTCGTCAACAGTGACAAGGGCCGCCGTGGCGTCGTTCGCGCCGCCTACAGGTCCCGGGAAGGCCAGCAGTTCTATGCCGTCGAGAAGGACGGCGCGATGGACTATCTGGAAGAGGACCGGCTGAGCCCGGCGCCGCGCGTCGAGCTCGCGGCCTAAGCCCAACTCATCCTGCGCTAGCGCGCGAGCCGATCCAGACGCTCCGACCAGGAGTCGGCGCTGCTCGCGATGCCATCGTTCGCGATCAGCAGCAACCGATCGCCAGCAGCCACGTCCCAACGCGGCAGGTCCGGTCCGTTGGGATCGCCTGTCCGCGCGAAATTGGTCCAGTAGGCGCGCATGCGGCTTGCGACCTCGCGATCGCCTCGCGAGAGAATTCCAGCACCGGGCACGCCTTCCACGCCAAAGATGAACTGCAGCTCGCGCCCGTGCCCTTCGTCGGGATTTGCGCGCCGCGCCTCGGGCACATAGGCGAAGCGATAGCGAAAGACGGCTGCGCCGGTTGCGGCATGCAGGCGAGCCAGCAGTCGCACCGGCTCCGAGAACACCTTGTCCGTGTAGAGCCTTGCCGCCAGGTCCGAAGGACTGGCAAGACCGCGATAGAGCTTGCGCAGCTCGTCGATACTCTCGCCCGAAGACGCCGGCGCCGCCTTGATGTCGAGCTCGCCGTCAAAGCCCGTCTCATCGTCGTTCGAGCCGATGATCACCGGAATCCGGCTTTCGTGTCCGGCCGCGAACCCTGAGACAACGTCCCCGTTCACCAGACGTCCATCGATCGCCGGAGCGAAGCTGCGCGGGGATTCGTCGAGCAGACGGTTTTCGGCGGCAAGGAGCCGCGACGCCTCGACGGCGCGCAAGTCGGCAGGCTCCCCGAGCATGGCGATGAATTGCCGCCCCATAGCCGCCGCCTCCTGCGCCGAGCGCAGCCGCGCGCGACCGGGTATCGATTGCATGATGGCTTTCTGAAACAGATCGCGCGACTGCGCGCACAGCATCAGAAGCGCGATCGACGTCGCGCCCGTACCATTGCCGAACAGGGTGACGTTGGCAGGATCGCCGCCAAAGGCCGCGATGTTGTCGCGCACCCATTGTAGCGCCGCGATCTGGTCCATCAGGCCGTAATTGCCGGAGCCGCCATCCGACAGCGCCGGATGGGCAAGCCAGCCCAGCACGCCGAGGCGATAGTTCATGGTGACCACGATGAGGCCGGCCTGCGCCAGCTTGGCGCCGTCGAACGCCGGATCGTTCGCAGTGCCGCTGACGAAGGCGCCGCCGTGGATGAACACCATCACCGGCAGCGGGCCGTCGACGCCGAAGGGACGAAACACGTTGAGCGCAAGACAATCCTCGCTCGCGCCCGGCAGCGACGGCTGCAGGCACGGCGCGCCAAACTCGTAGGCGGTACGCATCTCCGGGTTCGCGGCCGTCGCCTGCGGCGGACGCCAGCGCAACGCGCCGACCGGCGGAGCTGCGTAGGCCAGTCCCTTGAAAGACGCCACCTCGCCCTCGACGGCGCCGAGCATCTGGCCTTCACGCGTCAACGCGAATGGAAACTGCCCGACCGCCTGCGCGACGGCCGCACCGGCGCCGCAGAGCAGCGAAGAGGCCACGAGGAACGCAAACAGCGACCGCATCCTGGGGATCCCCATGCGCGGATAAGGATTCCCGGGAGGTTACGTCCGCGGCTCGAGGCAAGGCAAGCGCTGCGGCGGACCTAGCCGCCCTTGGCGATGATCTCCGCCAGCGCGCGGCGCGCGACGATACCGAGTTCACCGAGGGTCGCGCGACCGGACTGCGCCGCCTTGATCAGCCGCTCGGCAACGAGTCTGCGGCTGTCGTGATCGCCGCCGTGCGGCAGCTGGCGGCACGTCTCCTCCAGGACGACGTCCAGGTTCGCTTTGGTTCGCTCACTCAACTCTGTCATGACGCCTTGGGCTCGCGTGGCTTGTAGCCGCAAGCATACACAGAACGATGTGGTCTGATTAGACCGGACTATCACGGCGATTGTGCATCGCACTGCGTGTATCGCCACAACCTTCGCGCGGTCACGATCGCGCCGCAAACGACTACCGAAGATTGCACTTGTTCTGATGACAAGCCGAGCCTGCAGCGCTAGCCTGCCGGCAAAACAAAAGCACGGGAGGAATGCCATGTCTGACGCAATGGTCGCCGCACGTGAGTCCAAGGCGGCGAGTGGAACAGCCCAACAAGTTGACGTCGCCGTGGTCGGCGCCGGATTTTCTGGTCTCTACCTTCTGCATCGCCTGCGCAAGGCCGGGTTCACGACGGTCGCGCTCGAAGAGGCCGATGATGTCGGCGGCACCTGGTACTGGAACCGCTATCCGGGCGCGCGCTGCGATATCCAGACCATCGACTACAGCTACACTTTCGATCCGGAACTCGACACGGCATGGACCTGGTCGGAGAAATACGCGGCCCAGCCCGAGATCCTGCGCTATCTCGGCTTCGTCGCCGACCGCTATGATTTGCGCCGCGATATCCGCTTCAAGACCAAGGTGACCGAAGCCAGATGGGACGAGAAGGCCGAGCGCTGGCAGCTCACCACCGACAACGGCGCGCCGGTCTCCTGCCGCCACTACATCATGGCCACGGGCTGCCTCTCCGCGCCGAAGCCGCCGGAGATCGACGGCGTCAAGGATTTCAAGGGCGAGGTCTATTTCACCGGGCGCTGGCCGCATGACGAGGTGAAGCTCGCGGGCAAGCGCGTCGCCGTGATCGGCACGGGCTCGTCGGCGATCCAGTCGATCCCGCTGATCGCCGAGCAGGCCGCGCATCTCACCGTGTTCCAGCGCACGCCGAATTTTGCGCTGCCCGCGCATAACGGCCCGCCGCCTGCCGATCGCAAGGAGCTGTTCGAGAGCGACCGCGCCGCCTATCGCGAGCAGGCGCGACAATCGATGGCCGGCGTGCCCTACCCGCAGCAGACGGTCGTGAGCTGGCAATTGAGCGATGCCGAGCGCCGCGCGCGGTTTGAACGCGCCTGGGCCGCCGGCGACCTCGTCCACATCCTGACGCAGCTCTGGGCCGACCAGGCGGTCGATGTCGACGGCAACAGGATCGTCCAGGACCTGATCCGCGAGAAGATCCGCGCTGCCGTCAAGGACCCCGAGACCGCTGCGGCGCTGATGCCGGACGACCATCCGTTCGGCGCCAAGCGCCCTTGTCTCGACACCAACTACTACGCCACCTACAACCGGCCTAACGTCACGCTTGTCAATCTGCGGCAGGAGCCGATCAAGGCGATCACCGCGAGCGGCATCACGACGGCCAGGCGCAATGTCGACGTCGACGTCATCGTGTTCGCCACCGGCTTCGATGCCATGACCGGTGCGATCCGCGCCGTGCATCCGATCACGGGACGCGGCGGCAAGTCGCTCACCGACGTCTGGGCGCAGGGGCCGCAGACCTATCTCGGGCTCGCGGTCGAAGGCTTCCCGAACTTCTTCATGATCACCGGCCCCGGCAGCCCGTCGGTGCTGTCGAACATGGCGGTGTCGATCGAGCAGCATGTCGACTGGGTCGTCGATCGCCTTGCCGCATTGCGCGACGCCGGCTTCACCACGATCGAGCCGACCGCGACGGCGCAGGCCGGCTGGAACAGGCACATGGCCGACTGCTCGATGGTGACGCTGCACCGGCTCGCCAACACCTGGTACACGGGCGCCAACGTGCCCGGCAAGGTGCAGGGCCTGATGCCCTACACTGGCGGCGTCGGTCCCTATCGCAGCATCTGCGACGAGGTCACCAGCCACGGCATGCTCGGCTTCAAGCTGACAGGCCCGAACGTCGCCGCGCAATGCAATGACGGCGAAGTCGTGCGCCTGCAGCCGGACGTGCGGCTGGTGCTGAACCTGCTCGCGTCGCTGAACCTGCCGCCGATCGAGTCGATGGGCGCGCAAGGCGCGTGTGCCTTCGTCAATGAGTTCAACAAGGGCCGTCCCGCCGGACGGCCGATCGGCGAGATCGTCGACGGCACGCTGCCGGGCACCGACGGTCCGCTGCCCTATCGCGTCTACAAGCCGGCAGCGCCCGGGCCGCATCCGGTCGTGGTTTATTTCCACGGCGGCGGCTGGGTGCTCGGCGACGAGCAGTCGGACGAGCCGTTCTGCCGCGACATGGTGCGGCGGACCGGCATGATGTTCGTCAGCGTCGGCTATCGCCATGCGCCGGAGCACCGTTTCCCGACGGCGGCCGAGGACGGCTATGCGGCGACGCGCTGGATCGCCGAGCATGCCACCGAGCTTGGTGGCAAGCCGGGCCCGGTGCTGGTCGCCGGCTGGAGCGCGGGCGGCAACATCGCCGCCGTCACCTGCCAGCTCGCGCGCGACCGTGGCGGGCCGCAGATCGCGGGCCAGTTACTGGTGTGCCCTGTCACCGACTGCACCTTCGATCGTCCCTCCTACAACGACAATGCGACCGGCTATTTCCTGACGCGTTCGCTGATGTACTGGTTCTGGGATCTCTACTGCTCGCCGGCCGACCGCACCGATCCGCGCGCCTCGCCGCTGCGCGGCAAGGTCTCAGGGCTGCCGCCGGCCTTCGTGGTCACCAGCGAGTTCGATCCGCTGCGCGACGAGGGTATCGCCTATGCCGAGGCCATGGCCGCCGCGGGCGTCCCGGTCGAGCAGCTCAAGGCGGGCGGTCATTTCCACTCGTCCTTCGCCATGGTCGACGTGGTGATCACCGGCGTGCCGGGCCGAGTACAGATGGCCAAGGCCTTGCGGCGCTTCGCCGGGCTTCCACCGCAGATCAGTCGCGACGACGAGCACAGCCAGGGTCAATCCAGCCCCGGGCACAGAATCGCGGCGGCCGCGAGCTGAGGACCCGCCGGGCGGCCGGGAACTTTTTCCCGGCCGCCGCGTTGGGCGGTTGGCATTGAGATGCAGCGATGGGTATGGGCCCCGGCACGCTAGGTTGTTTGCTGGGGTTCTTTTTGCGTGAGGCGTTGGGATGGGTGACGTGGTTGCGGATTCAAAGGTTGATTTCGGTGCGTTCGCGGCCCTGCATAAATGGCCGTCACTCGCGAACCAGCGCCGGCCGGACCGGGAGCCCTACCAGGTCAGCCAGGGCACGCTCGACCAATGCATCTCGGCCTTCATGGAGAAGCCGGCGACGGCAAGGCATCTCTATGAGATCCACACCGCGGCGCAGCCGCCGCTGGTCACCGACATCCTCTCATCCGAGCACGTCACCGAGCTATCGCGCTTGAGAGAATTTCTCTGACAGCGGGGTGCACGCACGCGACAAGCTGCGCACCTGCTTTCCGACTTCGGCTGGAACCTTCGTCCGGTTGTTTCCGTTAACGGGGATCGGAAGCCAAAGCGTGAGTGTCTGAGATGCTTGGAGCTGGCGTGCCTTCCCCGGTCGTGCCCTATGGCGCAGACCAGACCCTGTTCGTGGTGATCGATCGCCTCGGCAAGGCCAATGAAATCCGCATCGAGCGCAGCGATCTCGAAGCCACGATCGGCGAGCTCGTCGGCGGCTGCTTCAACGATCCGATCAAGGTGATCTCGTTCAACACGCTCGAGCACTGGACCAAGGACATCTCGAAAGATGTCGCCGGCGAGATCCGGGCGCGTTGCGACATCGACGGTGTCCGACTGCCCGACTATCTCAGCGATTTCGTCCAGAGCCACACCTGATCGCGCGTCGTTCGCCACAAACCGCAGGCAACAAAAAAGCGCCGCTTCCGCGGCGCTTTTCGTGTGGCAACCTCAGTGATGCCAGAACAATGCCAGCAGCAGAACGATCGGCAGCGGCACACCAAGCATCCAAAGCAGAGCACCTCGTCCAAAACCCATGACTTCCTCCTCCACATTCATCATTGACATGACGCCGCAGGCGAGAAGAAGTTCCGCGCCTCGAAGCGGGCGCGCATGCGTTCAGAGCATGGTTTATGGAAGTCAGGCGCGCCGGGGACTGCCGGCGATGAGCTCGATCTCGCGGCGGCGCTCGCCGGCGAAGCTCAGGAGTCTCTCGATCGTCAGCGTATCCGTGATCCGTTTGGCGAGCCGCTCGGCGCGTGCGGCCTGATCTTCGAGATACTGGATCGTGTTCAAACGCCGCCTCCCCCAAGAGCCCAATTTGTGTGGGGACCTATCGTGCGACAGACCGGCTAACAGCCGGTTAAGCATGGCGTCCTGGCGTCGATGAATCGAAGTCTATTGCACGACGTCGAGCCGGACGTTGGTGACGCCCTTGTCCATCATGCCGAGCGCCTCGGCGGCGGACGGTGAGATGTCGACGACGCGTCCGCGAACAAAGGGTCCGCGATCGTTGACCCTGACGGTCACGAAACGGCCGGAGGAGACATCGGTCACGCGCAGCTTCGTGCCGAACGGCAGGGTCGGGTGCGCGGCGGTCAATTCGTTCTTGTCGAACCTCTCGCCGCTTGCAGTCTCCGTGTCCGAATAGAAGCTGGCGACGCCGTGCGAGGCGCTTTGCTTGGCGTCACCATCAGGGACGCGCACCCGGCTGATCGGCCGCGGCTGCAGCGCCGCCACCCGGTGCGGCCGCTCGACGGCGGCCTGACGGTTGGCGCTGCCAAGATCGGCCTTCTGGCGGCCGACCGGCGATTGCGCACAGGCGGCGAGCGACGCCGCAGCGGTGATGGCGAACAGCAACCGGCATGACGTTGCCAGCGAACTCCGGGCCGTTTCGGCACGTGCAAAGCGAGACATGATACGCCCTCCGAACACGCCTCAAGTTTCGGTGGGCAATCAGGGCAGAACCTTGGCTGAAGAACAGCAGGGCTGAGGCCAAGGCCAGAGCCAGGACCGTTTCGCGCCGCCTGTGACGATTCCACCACAGTGGCGTGTCCTGAATCGAGACAGGTGGCCGACGGTGTGCCTGACGAGCCCTCAGTACTTCGGCTCGTACATCTGCGACTGGACCAGGCCCTTCACATCGTTCGGCGCGGGTCCGTCCGCGAGCCCGCGCTGGAATGCCACGTCTGCGACGGCGGCGGCGATGCGGACCGAAACCTCGCGGATGCGCGGGAGCGCCGGATAGAGGCTTCCCTGGACGAGATCCTCCTTGCCGACGCAATCGGCGAGCGTATGGGCGGCGGCCATGAACATCTCGTCCGTCACCAGCCGCGAGCGGCTGGCGATGACGCCGAGGCCGACGCCTGGGAAGATGTAGGAGTTGTTGCCCTGGCGCGGCACGAAGGTGCGGCCGTTGAGCTTGACGGGGTCATAGGGGCTGCCGCAGGCGAACAGCGCGCGGCCCTCGGTGTAGCGGTAGGCATCCTCCGCCGAGCATTCGGCCTTCGAGGTCGGGTTGGAGAGCGCGAACACGATCGGCTGCTCGTTGAGCGCAGCCATCGTCTTCAGCACCTCGGGCGTGAAGGCGCCGCCGACCGCGGCGACGCCGATGATCGCCGTCGGCTTCAGCGTCTTGATCGCGGTGAGGAAGTCGGCGATCGGCGCCTGGTCGGAATGAGCGTAGCGGAGCTTGTGACCGGACAGACCATCCCGACCGCTGACGACCAGGCCGCGGGAGTCCACCAGCCAGTTGCGCCGGAGCGCTTCCGCCTCGGAAATCCCCTCGGCCATCATGGCGGACACGACGAGATCGGCGATGCCGGTCGCGGCCTCGCCGGCGCCGAGGAACAGGATGCGCTGGTCCTTCAGCTTGCCGCCGTTGACGCGCAGCGCCGAGAACAGGCCGGCCAGCGCCACCGCCGCGGTGCCCTGGATATCGTCGTTGAAGACGCAGGCATCGTCGCGGTATTTGTGCAGCAGCTTGAATGCCGAATGATTGGCGAAATCCTCGAACTGGATCAGCACGCCCGGGAACGTCTTTCGCGCGGCCACCATGAATTCGTCGACGAAGCTGTCATAGGCCTCGCCGGTGAGCCGCCGCTGCCGCAAGCCGAGATAGTAGGGATCGCTCAGCAGCTCTTCGTTGTTGGTGCCGACGTCGAGCACGATCGGCAGGCATTGCTCGGGATGCACGCCGGCGCAAGCCGAATAGAGCGAGAGCTTTCCGACCGGAATGCCCATGCCGTTGGCGCCGAGATCGCCAAGCCCAAGGATGCGCTCGCCGTCGGTGACGACGATGAGCTTTGCGGGATTGGGCCAGTTCTTCAGAATGTCCGCGATCTGGCCGCGATCGCGCGAGGAGATGAACATGCCGCGCGGCCGCTGGTAGATCAGGCCGAATTTCTGGCAGGCGAGCCCGACCGTCGGCGTGTAGATGATCGGCTGGATCTCGTCGATATTGTCGACGACGACGCGGAAGAACAGCGCCTCGTTGCGGTCATGCAGCGCGTTCAGCGCGACGAATTTTTCCAGATCGGTCGGCAGCATGCGCAGGTTGGTCAGCACGCGCTCGACCTGCGTCTCCATCGTCAGCACGCAGGGCGGCAGCAGGCCGCGCAGGCCCAGCGTGTCGCGTTCCGCCTCCGTGAAGGCGGTGCCCTTGTTGAGCAGGGGATCGCGCAGCAGCGCCATGCCGTGCGCGGTGTCGGATGATGTCGAATGGGCGCTGACCCGAGCAGGTCTATTCACGAATTCCCCCAGGGAGTTTCTCATTGAACCAAAGGCATTGTCGGCCAGTGGTCCCCTTATATCAAGGATGCAGCCTCTCGGGCATTGATTGTGATCTCGCACCGCAGCGAGATTGGCCCGCGAGAAAAGGTTAACGGCGAAATCGCTGGCTCCCCATGGTGAGAGGGCGAGAGCAGCGTCCGCTCTCTCCTCGTCATTCCGGGGCGCGACGAAGTCGCGCCCCGGAATGACGAGAGAGCTTCACACTCTGCGGGCATGAGAGAGTGTCGTGCGACAGCCCTATTCCGGCTTGATATCCGCAGCCTTCACGATCGGCCACCACTTTTCAGTCTCGGCCTTCTGGAAAGCTGCGAGCGCCGCGGGCGTTTGCTGATCCACCGGCGGAATCTCCTGGCCCAGTTCGCCAAAACGCGCCTTGACGGTGGGATCGGCGAGCACGGCGACGATCGCCGCGTTGAGCTTCGTAACGATCTCCTTCGGCGTGTTCTTCGGTGCCCAGATGCCGTGCCAGTAGGAGATATAGAGACCCGGCAGGCCCGCCTCGTCCACGGTCGGCACGTCGGGCGCGGAGGCAAGCCGTGTCGGCGACGTCACCGCGAACGCCTTGATCGCGCCGTTCTTGTACTGCGGCAGCGAGTTCGAGGCCTGGTCGAACATGATGTCGATCTGGCCGGCGACGAGATCGATCATGGCGGGCCCCGCGCCGCGATACGGCACGAACTGGAAATCGGTGCCGGTCTTCTCCTTGAAGAAGACGCCGGCGACATGCGCGCCGGTGCCGGCGCCGGCCGTGCCGGCGGTCGCCTTGCCGGGGTTGGCCTTCAGCCAGGCGATCATCTCTTTCAGATTGTTGGCCTCGAGCGACTTCCGGCCGACGATGAGTTGCGTGCCCATCGCGATCATCGCGACCGGCTCGAAATCGGCCAGCACGTCATAAGGCAGCTTGAAGATCGCGCCGTTCAGCACATGCGTACCCCAATGGCCGATCGTGATCGTGGTGCCGTCAGGTGTCGCACGCGCGACGCGGGCGCCGGCGATGGTGCCGGAGGCACCGGCCACGTTCTCAACCACGATGGTGGTGTGCAATTCGGCAGCGATCCGCTCGGACAGAATCCGAGCCAACGTATCCGTGGGCCCACCCGCCGAAAACGGCACGATGAGAGTGATGGGACGCGACGGAAACGGCTGAGCGCTGCCGGGTGCGGTCCACACCCATCCGAGCAACGCGCAAACGACGATCACATGACCGCACAATCCGGCCCACAGCCCCCGCATTCGTCTCTCCCCACCCCTTTTTGTCGCCCGCTTGTCGTCAGCAGGCTGGAGCCGGAGTGAACGATGCCGTGTGAGCCGAGGCAAGCTGGAAATTTCGGCGGGCGGCTATCCAACCGCCCGTCGCGGCGTCAGATTTACGGCGCTATCAGCCGGCGGCGCGATCTGCATCAAGATGGTCTGGACCGGAGATGCGACCTCGATGCCGCTCTGCTGGAAGCGCAGCTTCATGCGGCGGTTGAATTCGCGCTGGACCGGCCAGCGGCCGGCCTCGGTGCAGCGGATCTGACCGACGATCGACACCATCGCGCCGTCGACCTTGTCGATGCCCCACAGATCGAGATCGCCGCGGATGAGGCTGCGGAATTCCGGCTCGCGGCGCATCTCCTCGACGATGTCCTTGAGGATCTGGCCGGCGCGGTCGGTATCCTCCTTGTAGGCGACGTTGACGCTGACGGACGCGTTGCCGGCACCGCGGCTGGCGTTGGTGATGGTCGTGACCGCGCTGAACGGCACGATGTGCACGGCGCCGTCGCCCGCGCGCAGGCGGATGGTGCGGATCGAAACATTCTCGACGACGCCTGACAGCCCCGAGACGCTGACGTTGTCCCCGACCTGCACCGTGTTCTCCAGCAGCAGGAACAGGCCGGTGATGAGATCCTGCACCAGTTTCTGCGAACCGAAGCCGATGGCGATGCCGACGATGCCGGCGCCCGCCAGCAGCGGGGCGACATTGACCCCGATCTCGCTCAGCGCGGTCAGGCCGACCACGGTGGCAATCAGGCACAGCAGCGCCGTCCGCAGCATCGGCTGGAACGTGCGCAGGCGCGCGGCGCGGGCATAGTGGCCGTCCCGCGACAGCGTATTGATCTGGCGGTCCAGCAGCGCGTTGCTGGCCTCCCAGATCGCCGCGGCGATGAACACGGCGATGCCGATGGTCGCCACGGCCGAGATCAGCCGGCTGCCGATCTGACCGCCATAGAACCAGACGATGGCGTCGACACCCCAGACCTCGAGCACCGCCACGAAGCCGATGAAGGCGATCACGCCGGAGACGATCCTGCGGAGCAGCGGCAAATAGCGGTTGGCGCGGACCTCGAGGCCCGGAAAACGCTGCAGTATCTCCGGCTTGATGCGGAAGCCGCGATCGATCAAGCTCAGCGTCACCATGATGGCCACGCGGGTGATCAGCGCGACCGCGACGGTGCCGACGAAATATTGCAGCAGCAGCGAATAGCCATTGCGGATGTTGAGCGCCCAGACCGCCCACAGCGCGATGTCGAGCGCGATGGCGGGATAGTGCCAGCCGGCCGCGATGCGATTGCGCAACCGGGCCGTAATGCCCTGCCGGTCGGCCGGCGCGCGGATCGCCTCGGCGACCTGACGGCGGCATTGCAGGATGATGACGACGATGAACAGATGCACCACCAGCATCACCATGCGCAGCAGCGCAGCGTAACCGGCGCGGTGCAGGCCGAGCAGCAGCGCCACATTGGCAAACGCAATGCCGGAGACGCCGACGCCGACGATGCGGCGCGCCCAGATCTCGATATAGGCCGCCGTTTCCGGACGAACCGGAAACAGGCCGTAAGGTCCGGCCAGCGCACGGACGATACAGATGAGCCCGCGCGAGAACGCATAGGCGTTGACGACTGCGAGGATCACGAGGCGGACGATGCCGGCATCGCCGATCTCCGTTCCAAGCAGCGCCGTGGCCACGCCGACGAAGACGAGCACGGGAAGCAGTTCGAGCACGAGCCGGCCGAGCACGAAGGGCAACCGCAACAGTAGCTGCCACGCGCGCGCCAGGCTGACGCGGCGCCGGTGCTGTTCGGGCTGGGCGGCGACGCCGGACGCGGATGCCGGCGGGTCGCCGACGGCGAGCGGCTGCACTGGTACGTGCACGGTCTGCGGCACGCGCGCTTCGAGGAATATGACAGGTCGACGGATCAGCCGGAAGATCACCCACTCCGCCGCGAGGGCGCAGCCGAACACCAGCGCGAGCTTCCAGGAGATCTCGATCAGGAGATTGTAGGCGGCCGGATCGTTGGCGGTGCGGACGATCCAGTAATAGAACGCCGGAAAATGCGTCAGCGTGCGCGCGACATCCGCGACCTCCCGCGAAATCTCTCCGATTTCCTCCGACACGGTGAGCAAGAGCTGCGCACCGAGGCCGTCGGCCGCGAGCGGAATTGGCGATTTCGGCTCAGGCGCGGGCTGCTGAGGACCAGACGCAGTCGCGATCGCGCGCAAGGTGTCGATCATTTGCGCGCGCTTCTTGTCGTCCTGAAGCGTCTCCAGCGCCCGCCTGGCTTCGTCGGGCGACAGTGCGGCCGGTGTATTGACGGCCGGCGCACGCGGCTCGGCACGAGCCGGAGAGAGCGACGAGATGGCGAGGAAGAGCGCGGCGAAAAGCGCGGAGACGAGATTAAGCGACACGAGGATTCCCTGAAACAATAGATGCGCCACGGCGGAATCGTCACCGCCGAAGCGCATGCGTCATGTCGGATGGACGCTATTCGCCCGCGCCCTGTGTCGGAAGTTTGCTGCTGAGGCGACCATCTCTTGGCATTTGCCGCACCGCAGGATCGGGAACCATAGCTTCGGCGACGATGCCCGCGTGTTGAAATGCGGCGCGCGCAAGAATCTCTCGCGTCATTCCGGGGCTCGGCCCCGGAATGACGGTGAGGAGGAGGAGAGAAGCGGATATCAGGACATACGCGGCGGGTCCGTCAGGGCGCCCGACGCGATCAGCGGGCAGCAAAACGCACAGCGCCGGGCAGGTAGGGGCTATGCCACACTGATGCAGCCCACTAGACCTTTACCCGGCGTGCCGTTCGCGGTTTCTGCCGCTATGCGATAGTCCGAACGAGCTCCATCGCACTCAACGCGGCTGGATTTGCGGAGGTGGAGTCATAGACCTCCCCTTGCTCTGGATGTGGACGTTGCGCGTCGCGTATTCGCGACCAAGCTGATGGTCCTCCTGTGACACAAAACTGTCAAGCGGGATCGACGCCTCAGGGATCACATTTGGATGCACGAGTCCTCCGTGGCTACGCACAGCAGCATGAATTATCCCGCCGCGACGCGCCCTGCAACTCAATGCAGCGGAATAAACTCTTCCCGGCAGCGTTTGTGATGGCAAGGATATCCGCCTCTCCCGCTCTCGATCTTTTCCAGAAAGCCAGACATGAAGAAATCCATTTGCCTCGCTACGCTCGCCGCGCTCGTCGCCGGACTTGGATCCGCCGCGGCACAAACCCCGCCGCAAACCTCGACCAGGAAGGTCGACGGCACCGAGAACGTCTACGTCTTCCGCTATGGCGGCCACCAGTCGATGTTCGTCGTGACGCCGCAGGGCGTGATCGCGACCGATCCGATCTCGTATTTGCGTCCCGCCAAGCCCTATATCGACGCGATCAAGGCCGTCACCGACAAGCCGATCAAATACGTGATCTACAGCCATCATCATTACGACCACATCGCCGGCGGCCAGCCGTTCAAGGATCTCGGCGCGACCTTCGTCGCCCACCGGCGGACCAAGGAACGCCTGCTCGAATTGAAGAAGCAGAATTCGCTGCTGGCCGACGTCGTGATGCCGGACCAGGTGGTCGACGACAAGAAGGCCATCACGCTCGGCGGCACCACGCTGGAGCTGAACTATGTCGGCCGCAACCATTCCGACAATTCGCTGGTGATGCGGCTGCCGAAGGAGAAGATCGTCTTCGTCGTCGACTTCGCGCCGATCGAATCCGTGCAGTTCCGCAACATCCCCGACAACGCCTCGCCGCTGGAATACATCGCCTCGCTGAAGAAGCTCGCCTCGCTCGACTGGGAGCGGATGATCCCCGGCCATCCCTATGCCGGCGGCCGCTTCGGCACCAAGAAGGACATCGAGGACGACATCGCCTACATGGAGGAACTCTCCACCGAGGTGAAGAAGGCGGCCGATGCCGGCAAGTGCTTCGACACCGCGATGAAGGAAGTGAAGCTGCCGAAATACGAAAAGTGGGCGAACTACGAGGCCAGCCTTCCCGCCAATGTCGAGCGCTTCTGCTACTGGTGGGGCCGCGGATACTGAGGGTCGGCTTGCGCTGAAGTCGTAGGGTGGGCAAAACGAAAGCGTGCCCACCAATCTCATCCCCGGAAAAGCGGTGGGCACGGCGCTAACGCGCCTTTGCCCACCCTACGGGATTCGAGACCTGGCCGCTCCTGAGGGCCACCAGTCGATGATGGCACCATACCCCTGTTTTGCCCGACGAGTCAAACAGAATTTCAAAAATCCGAAATTCCGTCCGCGATAGCAGCCAAGCCCTTGATTTCATTATCACCGGCTACTGTGCATGGGGTTGTTTTCGCTTTTGTTCATTTTGCCCGCTTCGTCCCCTCCTCCTTTTCCAGCGCCTTGCGGATTTCCTTGAACTCTTCCAGCGAGGACTTGTCGGCGCGGGGGAAGCGCAGGTCGAGCTTGTCGAGCGCCGCGACGATCGCAGAGCCGATCACCACACGCGCGAACCATTTGTGATCGGCGGGCACGACATACCAGGGCGCATGGGACGTCGCGGTGTGGCGGACGATGTCCTGATAGACCGCCTGGTAGCGCGGCCACAGCGCGCGCTCCTTGATGTCGCCCATGGAGAACTTCCATTGCTTGGCAGGAACCTCCAGCCGTTCGAGAAAGCGCCGCCGCTGTTCCTCCCTGGAGACGTTGAGGAAGAACTTCAGGACGATGGTCCCGTTGCGCGCCAGGTAACGCTCGAAAGCCGTGATGTCCTCGAATCGCTCCCGCCAGATGTTCTTGGTGATGAGCTTGGGCGGCAGCTGCTCCTTGGCAAGGATGTCCGGATGCACGCGCGTGACCAGGCATTCCTCATAGTGCGAGCGATTGAAGATGCCGATATGGCCGCGCGCGGGCAGCGCAACCACGTGACGCCAGAGAAAGTCATGATCGAGCTCGTGGCTGGTCGGCTGCTTGAACGCATGGACGTCGCAGCCTTGCGGATTGATGCCATCGAAGATCGCCTTGATGGCGCTGTCCTTGCCGGCGGCATCCATGCCCTGGAAGATCAGCAGCAGCGACCAGCGGTCCTGGGCATAGAGTTTCTCCTGGAAATCGGCGAGGCATCCCTTGTTGGCGTCGAGTATGTCCTGCGCCTTCTCCTTGTCGAGGTCGCCCTTCGCATTGGTCTTGTGCTCTTTCAGGTGGAACTTGCCGGATCCATCGTAGCGGAACGGCGTGATGTAGCGGTCAAGTTCCTGGGCGAGCGATTTGGACGGCTTCTTGCTCATGAGTGCGGGGCACCTTGCGTTGCGGCTTCAGTCGGTCGAGCAAGCTACCAAGGATACCCTTGGGAAGGAATATGATGAAAAGGACCAGCAGCACGCCGTAGACGAGGTTGTCCCAGCCGACCGCCCTGGTGCCGAAGCCGATCCGCAGGGTTTCCGCCAGCAGGATGGTGATGACGGCGCCGAAGGTCGGGCCGAGCGACACGAACAGGCCGCCGACGATCGCAGCGAACACCATCTGGAGCGACACCGCGATCCCGCTGACCGTGTCGGGCGTGATGAACATCTGGTACTGGCAATAGACCGCGCCCGCCAGCGCCGTCATCACCGCGCTGAGCAGCGTGATCTTCAGCTTCTCCGCCGTGACATCGACGCCAGCGGCGGCCGCGGCGTCCTCGTCCTCCGAGATCGCCTCCAGCGCGTAGCGCGCCATGCTGCGATCGACCCAGTGCCAGACCACGATGCCAAGCAGCCAGACCCCGAGCGCGATCAGGTACCAGGTGATCTTGTCGTCGAATTGCAGCGCCAGCAGCTTGTTCCCCGAGGCGCGGTTCGGCGTATAGCCGAGCGAGCCGCCCGTGTAGTCGCGCGTCGCCGTGATGACCTGGAGCACGATGCCGGACAGCGCCAGCGTCACCAGCACGAAATAATGCCCGGTGATGCGAAAGCGGAAGCAGGGATAACCGACGATCAGCGCCAGCACGCCGGCCGCGACCATGCCGATGGGAATGCCGATCCAGGGCGACCAGCCGAGATGATTCCACAGCAGCGCGGTGACGTAGGCGCCGATCCCCATGAAGCCGCCATGGCCGAGCGAGACCAGGCCGAACCGCCCCATCATCGACCACGACGTATAGGCGAACGACCAGATCAGGATCAGCACCAGCATGTGCAGATGATAGGGATCGCGGTAGACGAACGGCAGCGCAACCAGCGCCGCCAGCCCCACCGCCCAAGCTGCAAGCCGCCCCTGCCCCTTCATCGCCGCCTCGCAAGCAGGCCCGCGGGCCGGATGAACATCATGACGATGAAGAAGGCGAAGGCCAGCACATAGCCCCATTCGAGATCGGAGAACAGGCCGCCGAGCGAGATGATCTCGGCAAAGACGAAGGCGGCGATGAAGCCGCCGATGAAATTGCCCAAGCCCCCGAGCACGCAGATCAGGAAGGTGATCGGTCCGAACGACAGGCCGACGAAGGGATGCACGTCGTATTGCAGCACGAGCAGGCAGGCGGCGAGCCCGGCCAGCCCACCGCCGATCGCGGAGGTGATGAGATAGATGCGCCTGGTGTCGACGCCCATCAGCGCCATGATCTGCCGGTCCTGCGAGATGGCGCGGATCGCGGTGCCGGTGAAGGTGCGCGTCATGAACAGGTAGACGGCGACCATGCCGACCAGCGCCGCCAGGAACGACAACAGCCGCGCGTAACTGAAATTCATCTCGCCGAAGGCGAGCACCGGCAGGCGGATGCCGAGATTGCGAAAGTCGATGCCGAAGGCGACGGTGGCAAAGCTCTGGAGCACGAACAGCACGCCGCCCGTCGCAAGCAGCTGGTTGATCGGCGGAGCGGTGAGCAGCGGTGCGATCACGAGATAGTGCAGCGCCGCGCCGAGGATCGCGATCAGCAGAATCGTGAGTGGCGCGGCGACGAAATAGCTGATGCCGTAATACTGCACCAGGAAATACATGGCGTACATGCCGATCATCACGAGCTCGGCGTAGCAGATCCAGGTCACGTCGATGACGCCGAAGATCAGGTTCAGTCCGAGCGCAAGCAGCGCCAGCACCCCGCCGAGCAGGATGCCGTTGATCACGGCCTCCAGCAGGTAGATGTCGAATATGTCCAGGATCGCCTGCATGAACCTCACACCCCGAGATACGCTTCCTTGACCGTGTCGCTCGCCAGCATCTCGGCCGACGTGCCGGACGCCCTGATCGTGCCGGCCTCGATCAGATAGGCGCGGTCGACCACCTTCAGCACCTGCTGCACGTTCTGCTCCACGATCAGCACGGTGAGGCCTCTGGCGCGAATCCGCTTCACCAGTTCGAACACCTGCTGCACCACGACCGGCGCAAGTCCGGCCGACGGCTCGTCGAGCAGCAGGAGTTTCGGATTGGACATCAGCGCGCGGCCGATCGCGCACATCTGCTGCTCGCCGCCGGACATGGTACCGGCCATCTGGTGGCGGCGCTCCTTCAGGCGCGGAAACAGGTCGAACACGACGTCCAGCCGCTCCGCGTAGTGGCCGCGCGCCTCCTTCATGAAGGCGCCCATCTTGAGATTGTCGTCGACCGAGAGCTGCGGAAACAGCCGCCGGTTCTCCGGCACATGCGCGATGCCGAGACTGACGATCTTGTGCGGCGGCGTCGCCACGACGTCGACGCCCTCCATCAGGATCGACCCGCGCGAGGGCCGGATCAGGCCGGAAATGACACGCATCAAGGTGGTCTTGCCGGCGCCATTGGGACCGATGACGCCGACGGCTTCGCCTGCCCTGACGTCGAGACTGACGTCGAACAGCGCCTGAAACGTGCCATAGCCGGCATTGACGCCGCGGAGCTCCAGCATCACTGCACTCCCGCGCGACGCCGCGCTGCGGCCGCGGCGGCCTGCGTGGTCTCGGCATCGGTGCCGAGATAGACCTCGATCACGCGCGGATCGCCCGCGACCGCGCTCGGCAATCCCTCCGAGATCTTCTCGCCGTGATCGAGCACCATGACGCGATCGACCACGCGCATCAGCACGCCCATGATGTGCTCGACCCAGATGATGGTGATGCCGAGCTCGTCGCGAATGTTGCGCAGCATGTCGGCGGCCTGCCCCATCTCGGCCTCGTCGAGTCCGCCGAGGCTTTCGTCGGCGAGCAGCAGCTTCGGCGCTGTGGCGAGCGCCTTGGCGAGTTCGAGCTTCTTCAGTCCGGCGGCACCCAGCCCATCGACGCTGGCATGGCGATCGGTCGGCAGGCCCACCATCGCCAGCGACCGTTCGGCCGCCTCCTCGGCCCTGGCGCGGCTGTGGCGGCCCTGGCCGTAGAAGCCGGCGAGCGCGACATTCTCGAAGATAGTCAGACGGCGGAACGGCCGCGGAATCTGGAAAGTACGTCCGACACCGCTGTTGATGATCCGGTGCGGCGCAAGACCTGCGATCTCACGTCCGTCAAACAGGATCGAGCCTGCGGTCGGCGCCAGCGTGCCGGAGAGCATGTTGAAGATCGTGCTCTTGCCCGAGCCGTTGGGACCGATCAGGCCGAGGATCTCGCCCTGATCGACTTTGAACGACACGCTGTTGACGGCGGTGAAGCCCCCGAAGCGCTTCACCAGCCCGCTGACTTCCAGCACCGCCGCTCTCCGCCGCTACTGGTTGCTGTAGGTGGTGCCCTTCGGCAGCGGCAGCATGGCCTCGCGCTGCGCCTGACTCTTGGGCCACACCACGGAGGACTTGTCGTCGATGTACTGGATCACGACCGGGAATGACCGCTCGTTCTGCCCGGCCATCGGCGTGCCCTCACCGTAGAATTTGACGCCGAAGCCAAGCATGGTGCCGCCTTCGGGGATGTCGGTGTCGAGCGCAGCCTTGCGCAGCGCATCGGGATCGACGCCGCCATACTTCTTGATTGCGCGCGGCAGCACGTCGGCCATGAACACATAGGTGTTGGACGCCCCGATACCGACATGGGCCGAGCGGATGGCGACGCCCGGCCTGATCTTGTCGAACTCCTCGCCGACCATCTTGATCACCGGCGGCAGCTTCGGATCCATGGTCTTCTGGTTGGCGAGCCAGATCGAGATCGGGTCGGTGTTGAAGATGTAGGTGGCGTCAGCGCCCATGCCCTCCTTCAGCTTCTCATAAACGCCGTAGCCCGCGCCATGCCCCATCAGCGCGCCGAACTTGAGGCCTTGCTCGCGGGCCTGGCGCAGCAGCAGCGTGATGTCAGGGTTGTAGCCGGTGTGGAAAATGACATCGGGTTTTGCGCGCTTCAGCTTGGTCACCAGCGCCGACAGATCCGGCGCGGTGGCCGAATAGCCTTCCTTCATCACGACATTGAAGCCGGCCTTCTTCGCCCCGGCCTCGTTGCCCCTGGAGACGTCGACGCCATAGGCGCCGTCCTCGTGGATGATCGCGACGCGCAGATCCTTCGGCTCCTTGTCGAACTTCGCCTTGGCGTTCTGCGCGATGAAATCCATCGTCATCATGCCGAACTGGTCGCCGCTCGCCTGCGGGCGGAAGACGTATTTGTAGCCCTTGTCGTTGAACACGGCCGACGAGATGCAGGTCGTCATCCACATGAACTTCTTGAGCTGCTCAACGCGGGCGGCCACCGGAACGCATTGTGCCGAAGAGAAGAAGCCGAGCACCATGTCGACCTTCTCCTGCTCGAGCAAGCGAACGGATTCGTTGATGGCGATGTCGGGCTTGCTCTGCGCGTCGGCGTAGACCGCTTCGATCTTGTAGCCCTCGACGCCGGTCTTGGCGAAATGGTCGAGGATGATTTTTGCGCCGATATAGCCGAGCTCAGAGCCGCCGCCCGCGAGAGGCCCGGTCAGGTCGAAAACAACGCCGATCTTGATCTTCTTCTCCTGAGCCTCGGCCGAAGCCATCAAGCCCGTCGCGGCAAGCGCGACCAACAGCCCACGTACCAAGCGGGCAGCCATGCGCAGACGCATCAAAACCTCCCTGGACGATTGTGCATTGCATTCTTTTTGCTTTTGCTTTTCGCCCATCACATGGGCTGAGCGCAGCGATGTCAAGCCTCGCGCGTCAGCGCGACGCGAACTGCTGCTCGATAAAGGCCGTGACAAATCGCGGCATGGTCGGCGTGAGATCGCTCATCCCGCGCACGAGATAAATGGCCGACAGCTCGGGCTCGGCCTCGCGCGCGAGATTGGTCTCGATCCGGGCACGGGCGGCTTCGCCGGGCATATCCAGGTTGAGGACCTGCATCATTGCAATCGACGGGCCGGTGACGACACAGTGCCAGTCAGGCTCGGCCACGTAGTCGACCGAAGTCAATCCGGTCTCCTCGGCGAGCTCGCGCACGACGCTGCCGGGAATGTCGAGCACGCCGTCCCTGACATCATCGAGGTCGGGCGTGCCGGAAGGAAAATAGATCCGCCCGGCAGTGGCGGTGTGCTGCGCCATCTCGCCCATGATGAACGCGCCGTCGGAGGCACGCAACGCGCCCATGCCGAAGCCGTTGAACACCGCCTTGTCGGGAAAGCCCCAATCGCGCCAGGCGAGAAAGCTCGCAAAATCCGTCTCGAAATAGGTCGCGGTGAAACGCCCGCTGCTGAACACGGGATCACGCCCAAGCAGGATGCGGCCGTTCCAGAGCTTCGGCCGCTCGCGCTGCTTCTCGGCGAAATGCGCGGCGATCTCGGCGCGCCGCTCCTCGGCGAACGGCCACGCCATCGGGCGCACCGCAAAATCAAGCGTCGTGACGCGATGGATGACAGGTGACGTCATGGCGCCCGTTGCCCCCGCATTCGCGTCGGCTATTTGGCGCTCCCGGTGGTCTTCTTGGCCTGCTCGACGTACTTGTTGGTAAAGGTCTTGCTGACGTCGATCTTGGCGTTGGCCACCTCCGGCGAGCCGACGCTGAACACCGCGAGCACGGCATCCGCGCCCTTCGGGTCCATCTTGCCGGTCTCGGAGAACATCGGGATCGTGTTCTTCAGCGCAGCGAGATAGAGATCCTTGTTCTTGCCGACCGTCTCCTCCGGCATCTTCGCCATGATCTCCTCGGGCGAGTGCGAGTGAATCCAGGCGAGCGTGGCAAGGATCGCGTCAGTGAGCGCCTGCGTCTCCTTCTCGTGCTTGGCAACCCATGCCGCGGTCGAATACAGCGCGCCGCCCGGATATTCGCCGCCGAACGTCTCGAGCGTGTCCTTCTGGGTGCGGGTGTCGCTGAGGATGCGCAAATCCTTGTGGCTGCCCTGGAGCACGGTGACCGAGGGATCGAGCATCACGGCCGCATCGATCTGGCCCTGCTCCATCGCGGCGACCGCCGTGGCACCCAAGCCGACGCCGATCACGGCGGTGCCGGCGGGATCGAGCCCGTTCTTCTTCAGCTGGTACTTGAGGAAGAAATCGGTCGAGGAGCCGGGCGCACTGACGCCGACCTTCTTGCCAGCGAGATCCTTGATCGATTTGATTTCGCTGGTGTGCGCGGGCGAGACCACCAGCACGAGGCCGGGATAGCGGTCATAGACCACGAAGGCCTGAAGCTCCTGCTTCTTGGCGGCGAGATTGACGCAATGGTCGAAATAGCCGGAGACCACGTCGGCGCTGCCGCCGAGCACGGCCTTCAGCGCGTCCGAGCCGCCCTTGAGGTCCACCAGCTCGACATTGAGGCCGGCCTTGTCGTATTCGCCGAGCTGCTTGGCCAGCACCGTCGGCAGATAGCACAGGCAGGAGCCGCCGCCGATTGCAATCGTGACCTTGCTTTGCGCCGCGGCAAATCCGGTGGTGAGCGTCAGCGCAATCAGCGCGCCGGCGAGCCTGGCAATCGTGTTCTTCATTGGTTTCCTCCGTTCGGCTGGCGGCACCATAGAGCAGCCGGACCGGCTTGAGAAGCGCTGCCTAAATGCACTGGTCATCGGCCTTTCGGCGCAATAGCATGAGCCCACAACAACAATTCTTGATGGGGAGAACATCCATGAATCGCCTTGCAATCGGGCTGTCGATCGCCGCCGCCTTTGCCGCCGGATGCGGCGCCAACCAGCTGCTCCGGCCGGCCCTCGCCGCCGAGAACGTCACGGCGCAGCTCATCCACACCGGCGAGATGGAGGGCGATGCGCTCGGGCCCGCCAACAACGTCGGCTATCGCTCGAAAATGTTCGCGAGCGCCGACGGCGCCACCATCTCGATCCAGGTCGGCAACGTGCCCAAGCACATGCATCCCAACACCAACGAGATCCAGTACATCCTCGACGGAACCGGCACGATCTGGCTCGGCGACAAGGAAGTGGCGGTGAAACCGGGCGACCTCGTCATCATCCCGAAGGGCACCCCGCATGGCGGCACCAAGCCGATCAGCGGCCAGGTCAAGGCCATCGCGATCAAGACGCCGCCGCAGGCACCGGATGATACCAAGCTGCTGGATTGAGACTCACTGCGTCAAGGCGGGGCGAGCGTTCGGGCTCGCGCCGCTGCGCGGGCCCGCTTGGTGAATTCCGGCGCTAGATCGGGCGCGCCTGCTTCCGGATTTCGTTTGCGATCGGCTTGAGGGTCTCCCCCGGAAGCTGGCCGACGAGCGTGTAACCCATGCCGCCATCCGCCCACACGAAGCCCGCGACATCGCCGGTCGATTGCGGCATCATCGGCGTATCCAGATTGCGGTTGCTCATCGGACGCGTCAGCACGACGAGGCGGTCGCCGCGATCGTCGTCGTACATGAACATCGCGGCCGGGCCATGGGACGTCGCAACCAGGCGCCCCCCCATCAGCCTGTAGCCCGAGACAGAGAGATCGGGCACCTTCACCGGCTGTTTCAGCCGGCTGGAGACCCATCGTGTGAGCTCCGCACTCTCGGAGGCGCGTATCTCGACCGGCCGCACGCGGTCCGGTGCGTAGACGCCATAGGAATAGGCCGCCTCCTGCGCCAGCGCAGAGAGTCCGTTCGAGCCTTCCTGCAACACGCTGCGCATGGTCCACCCGCCGAGACCGCCGATACCGAGGAGCAACATCGCAGCGATCGCTCCCCACGTTCGCAGGGGACGCCGTTTTCGGCTCTCGATGATGTGCGACAAGTTCAATTCTGCCGGCAACGGCTCATTGGCAATCGACGCAAGCGCGCCGCGCAACTGCTCACGCTGGGCAACGAAGCCCGCAACACGCGCGGCGGCATCCGGATGATCGTCCAGATAGGATGCGACCTCCGCGCGACGCTCCGGCTCGAGGGCCTGGTCCACATAGGCGTGGAGATCATCCTCGGTGATCGTCCGCTGATTCATTTCACACTCCGCAAAGCCACGACATTTCCCGCCGCAACGCCGTCCATCTCCTGCTGCAGTCTCTCCCGCGCACGCGACAGGCGCGACATCACGGTCCCGATCGGGATGTTCAGCACCTCCGCGGCATCCGCGTAAGAGAGATCCTCGACTGCGACCAGCAACAACACCGCCCGCTGCTCCTCCGGGAGTTTCGCAAGCTTGCCCAGGACGTCCTGGTAGATCAGCCTGTGCTCCTGCTCCGCCGCGCTGACAAGCTCCTGGTCGCCTGCATCGTCGATCGGCATATGCCTGCCCCGCGTTGCCGCCTGGCGAAATTGAGTGACCGCCAGGTTGTGAAGGATGGCGAACAGCCAGGCGCGCACGCTGCCGTCGCGCCGCTGGTGCCAGCGGCTGACGGCGCGCTCCAGGCAATCCTGAACCAGATCGTCGGCGGCCGCGCGTTCGCGCATGAGCGCGCGCGCATAGCGGCGAAGCGCGGGGATCAGCGGCTCGACCTGAACCAGCATGTCCTTCATGAAGCGCTCCGCCACCTCTCCATTGCCGTTCGAACCGCCGTCATTGAGCCTCGATCTGGACCGCCTCGCCCGGCATCGCCGCGTCGCCGGACGCTATCACCAGATAGCGCCTTGCAGCTGCGGCAGACTGGTCGACGATCTGCCGGATCGGACCAGCCGCGTTGACGATAGCGGATCCGGCCGGGTTCGTCATGAAGGCTGCCAGCGGCTGCAACGGGCCGCTCCCGTCACTGCGTTCCGCAAACGCCAACACATATTTCTGCTTGGGCTGAAGTCCCGTCACCGAAGCCTGCAAGATCTGGATCAGGCCCTGATCGAACAGTGAGACGCTGGTCGGCGTCTTGCCGAGCTTTGTGCCGTCTTTCGACGCGAGCGCCAGATGAGCGACCTGGCCGGCCACGCCGAGCACCTGCAGGTTCTGGCGGTCATCCGGGTCAGGCGCAGCATTCGGAACATAGACGATCGCCTGCGGCGCCTGGCCGATCGGAACGTTCCCGATCACCTTGTTGGTCGCCGTATCGATCGCCGCAAGCGCGTCGGCGTTTTCCAGCCCCACATAGATGCGGGTGCCGTCACCGGACGGCCACACGCCGTGCGGCAGATTGCCGACGGGGATCGTGGCGACCTGCGAGAAGTCGTCGGTGCGGAACACCTTCACCTCGTTCAGACCACCGATGGTGACATAGGCGAATGTTCCCTTGGCGGTGTGCGCGAAGTTGACGTGATTGGTAATCGGCCCGGTGTCGATCGTCCTGATCGCGTTGAACGGAGGTCTCGCGTTGAACACCTGTGTCCGGCCGACGTCCTTCAGTGTGAACCACACCTGGTTTCCATCCGGCGTCGCCGCGATGTTCGGACAGAACGGGCTCTCCTGCTTCACAGTGGCGATGATCCTGTGCTCGGCCACCGAGACGACGTCGGTCTCGGGATTGAAGGACGAGCAGATGTAGCCGTACTTGCCGTCGGGCGAGAAAATCTGCATGCCCGGGCCGTTCGGCGTCGTGATGCGGGTTGTCTCCTTGAAGCTGATCGGGTCGATGACGGAAATGTAGTTTTCGCCGCGGACGGTGACCCAGACCTCCTTGCCATCAGGTGTAAAGAACGCCTCGTGTGGCGACCGCCCGACATAGGTCACGTGCTTGACCGCGTTGGTTGCGGTGTCGATGAAGCTCACCGAATTCGAGCCTATCGAGACGACGGCGAGCGTCTTGTGATCGGGCGAGAACCCCATGCCGTGGACGAGCACCTGGCCCTTGTAGAGCGGGCTGAAATTGCCGGGCTGCGGGTCGCCAAGCCGGATCACGCCAAGCAGCTTGTTGTCGACGGGGTCGGTGACCGAAACCGTATTCGAGAACTGCTCCGCCGCGTAGACGCGATCGTGATGACTGATCGGAATGTCGAGGGCGGACAGCGCGCCCGGCGCCTGTCCTGCCCATGCGGCCGAACCCGTCGCCAGCATCGTGGCCGCCAGGAAAATGCTCTTCATCGTATGGCTTCGTAACGTGGTCATCTGCGGCTCCTACTTCTTCATTCCAGGGGACATGTCCATCTGCATTCCCTGATGATGATGAACGGTTGCGATGGGAACGGATTGCGGCTGGGTCGGAGCAGGCGTGGTGTCGGTCGCCGGCTCGCCGATGGCGAGCTTCATGGCGGCGATCTCCTGCATCTGGTCGACGATGATTTCCTGGGCGATGCGGCGCAGTTGCTCGTTCTTGCCGTATCGCAACTCGATCACCGCCATGTCGATGGCGCCCTGATGATGCGGGCTCATCATCGCGACAAAGTCGCGATCGATGTCACCGGTCGGCTTGGCCGCCATGTCGTTCATCATCCTGGTCATGGCGGCATCGTTCTCTTGCAGGAAGACGCTCTCCTCGGAACTGAGCGCAACCGGCGGAGCGACCGGATGAGATTCATGTGCGAATACAAGTGGAGGAAGTGCGAATGCGACGAGAACCCGCGCGCAGATCAGCGCCGTGCCGAGGCCAGGCCTCGGGCATCGACATCTGCCTGCGAGCGCCGCTACCGCGCGGCGAAACTGTGAGGGGGGCATCCTGAACTCCCATGCAGGTGGTTGCATGGGGGTTTGACGCGTGGGCGCGCGTTCTATTCCAGCCGGTCGATCACATAAACGTCAGCGGACGGGCGCGGCGGCCTAGCCGCGCCCGTCCACGGTCGGCCGCCACACCAGCAGGCGTCGCTCCACCAGCGTAACCCCATAATCGATCAGGATGACAAAGGCCGACAGCACGAACATGCCGGCGAACACGCCAGCGACGTCGAACACACCTTCGGCCTGCTGAATGAGGTAGCCGAGCCCGGCCGCCGATCCCAGATATTCGCCGACGACCGCGCCGACCACGGCGAAGCCGACCGACGTATGCAGCGAGGAGAACATCCAGGACAGCGCCGACGGCCAATAGACGTGCCGCATCAACTGCCGCTCACTCATGCCGAGCATACGGCCGTTGTCGAGCACGGTGCGACTGACCTCTTTCACACCCTGATAGACGTTGAAGAACACGATGAAGAACACCAGCGTCACGCCGAGCGCGACCTTTGACCAGATGCCGAGGCCGAGCCACAGCGCGAAGATCGGCGCCAGCACGACGCGCGGCAACGCGTTCACCATCTTGACGTAAGGGTCGAACACCGCGGCGACGAGCGGCTGGCGCGCGAACCAGAACCCGACCAGCACACCGCCGGCCGATCCGATCACGAAGGCCAGGATTGATTCCGTCAGCGTGATGCCGAGATGCTTCCAGATCACGCCGGACGAAAACCATTTGACGATCTGGGCGAGGACGTCGACCGGATTGGAGAAGAAGAACGGCGGCAGCAGGATCTTGCCGAACACCGGCACGGTCGACAGCAACTGCCACAGCGCGACGCAAACCACGGCGACAAGGACTTGCAGCGCAAGCAGCGTGACGCGCGACATCAGACCGCCTCCGCCGCTTGGGTGGATTGCGCGTAGCCCTTCATCACCTCGTCCTTGAGCACGTTCCAGATCTCGCGGTGGAGCGCGTGGAACTCCTTGTCAAGCCGCACCTCGAAAATGTCGCGCGGGCGCTGCAAGCCGACGCGCCAGTCGCCGATGATGCGCGAGGACGGCCCGGCCGACATGATCACGACGCGATCGGCGAGCGCGATCGCCTCTTCGAGATCGTGGGTGACGAACAGCACCGCCTTGCGGTCGGCATTCCAGAGGTCGAGCAGCAGATTGCCCATCACCTGGCGGGTCTGCGCATCGAGCGGCCCGAACGGCTCGTCCATCAGGAGGATTTTGGGATCGCGGATCAGGACCTGCGCCAGCGCCACGCGCTTGCGCTGGCCGCCGGAGAGCATGTGCGGATAACGATTGGCGAATGCGCCGAGGCCGACGGCCGTGAGCCATTTCTGCGCGCGCTGCACCGCCTCGGCACGCGGCGCCCCCATGATGTCGAGCCCAATGGCGACATTGTCGAGCGCGGTCTTCCAGGGGAACAAGGCATCGGCCTGGAACAGGTAGCCGGCATCCCGGTTCAGCCCCGCGAGCGGCCGGTCGAATATCCTGACGCTGCCCGCCGCCGGCTTCAGCAGTCCGGCCGCGACGTTGAGCAGCGTGGATTTTCCGCATCCGGTCGGGCCGACAATGGCGACGAACTCGCCCTGGGCGACCGCCAGATGCGCCTTCTCCACCGCCGTATAGACCCGTCCGTCCCCGAGCCGGAACGCGACCTTGGCATCTTCCAGCGCCACCGCTGTCGGCGTTGTCATGTGTTCCCTCCGAACTTGGCCCGATGCCTTAGCCGCTCGCGCGGCCAAGTTCAATCAAGCCGCCAAGCGTGCTACGCATGGGCCTCGTCATCCCCTCCCTCGGTGGGCGGGTCAGCGAAGTGAGCCCCCGCCCGATGCCGTCCAGGACGATGATTGGCTACTCCCATGTCAGCAAGAGCTTCGGTCACCTCAAGGCTGTCGACGATGCGTCGCTCGACATCGCCGAGGGCGAGTTTCTGGCCATCGTCGGCGGCTCGGGATCTGGCAAGACCACATTGCTGCGGCTCGCCAACCGGCTGATCGAGGCCGATGGCGGCACGATCACGGTCGAGGGCAAGGACGTGCGGAATGTCGATCCTGTCGCGCTGCGGCGGCGAATTGGCTACGTCTTCCAGAGCGGTGGACTGTTCCCGCATTTGAGCGTTGCGGACAATATCGGGATCACGCCAAAGCTGCTGGGCGAACCGGCAACGGCGATTGCAACGCGTGTCGACGAGCTGCTTGAGCTCGTGCAACTCGACCGGACCGCCCATCGCGACCGGCTGCCCGAAGCACTCTCGGGCGGCCAGCGGCAGCGCGTCGGCGTGGCACGGGCGCTCGCGGCAAAACCACGCATCGTGCTGATGGACGAGCCGTTCGGCGCGCTCGATCCCCTCACCCGTGATGCGCTGGGCGACGACTATCGTGCGCTCCACCGCAGCCTCGGGCTGACCACGGTGATGATCACGCATGACATGACGGAGGCGATCCTGCTCGCCGACCGCATCGCGGTGATGCGCGGCGGAAAGCTGCTGGCGCAGGGCACGCCGGCGCAGCTGTCCGGGAGCAGCGACAACTATGTGCTGGAGCTGTTGCGCACGCCGCGGCGCCAGGTCGAGCGGCTGAACGCGCTGCTGCCGCAGGGCGGTGCGGCATGAGCCTCCTCTCCGATCCGCGCTGGGGCGAGGCGCTGTCGCATTTGCCCGACTATCTCGGCAACCATGTGCGGGTGAGCCTCGCCGCGCTGGCGCTGGGTCTCGCCGTCAGCCTGCCGCTGGCGATCCTGACCCGCAATCGTCCGGCGCCGCGGAGCATCCTGCTTGCTTTTGCGAGCATCGTGCAGACGGTGCCCGGGCTGGCGCTGCTCGCGCTGTTCTATCCGCTGCTGCTCGCGGCGGCGTCGCTGACACTGGCCTGGTTCGGTGTCTCCTTCTCCGCCTTCGGTTTCCTGCCGGCGGTGCTGGCGCTGGCGCTCTATTCGATGCTGCCGGTGCTGCGCAACGGCATCACCGGACTGAACGGCATCGATCCCGCGTTGATCGAAGCCGCGGAGGGAGTCGGCATGACCTCGCGGCAGTCGCTCGTGATGGTCGAGCTGCCGCTGGCGCTGCCGGTGATGATGGCGGGCATCCGCACCGCCGCGGTGTGGGTAATCGGCACCGCAACGTTGTCGACGCCGATCGGGCAAACCAGCCTCGGCAACTACATCTTTGCGGGATTGCAGACCCAGAACTGGGTGTTCGTGCTGTTCGGCTGCTTTGCATCGGCCCTGCTCGCGCTCGCCGTAGATCAACTGCTTGGACTGATCGAGAGCGGCCTGCGCCGGCGCAGCCGCCTACGCACCGGGCTCGGCGCCGCCGGGATCGCGGCGCTGGTCGCAGCGACCCTGGTGCCCTCGATGGGCCGCACGTCGCAGGGTTACGTGGTCGGCGCCAAGACCTTCGCCGAGCAATATGTGCTCTCGGCGCTGCTCCGGGATCGTCTCCAGGCGGGCGGCCTGCCCTCCACCGCGCGATCAGGTCTCGGCTCGAGCGTGATCTTCGAGGCGTTGAAGGCAGGAGATATCGACCTCTATGTCGACTATTCCGGCACGCTCTGGGCCAATCAGCTTCACCGCACCGACATCAAGCCGCGTGCGGAATTATTGGCGGAGCTGAAGACGGCGCTCGCCAAGGACAACGTCACCCTGCTCGGCGAGCTCGGCTTCGAGAATGCCTATGCGCTGGTGATGCCGAAGGTGCGCGCCGAGGCGCTTGGCATCCGGTCCATCGCCGATCTCGCGGCGCATGCTCCGAAGCTGTCGATTGCCGGCGACTACGAGTTCTTCTCGCGCCCCGAATGGGCGGCGCTGCAAAAGACCTATGGCCTTTCGTTCCGCGCCCAGCGCCAGATGCAGCCGGACTTCATGTATGCGGCAGTCGCCAGCGGCGAGGTCGACGTGATCGCGGGCTACACCAGTGACGGCCTGATCGCGAAATACGATCTCACGGCGCTCGACGATCCCAGGCACGCGATCCCGCCCTACGATGCCATCCTGCTGCTGGCGCCGAAACGTGCCGGCGACGAACGGCTCAAGACGGCGCTCAATCCGCTGCTCGGCAAGATCGACATCGCCACGATGCGCGAAGCCAATTTGCGTGCCGCCGGCAACGATGCGAATTCCTCACCGGATGCGGTGGCGAAGTGGCTGTGGGAGAAGGTGAGCAAGTAATCGGTCCGCTGCCCACCCCGTCATCCTGAGGTGCGAGGCGTGCACTGCGAAGCTGTGCGCGCGGAGCCTCGAAGGATGGACGGCCGAGGTGCAGCCGGGCTGTCGCCCTTCGAGGCTTGCCCTGCGACTACGCCGCAGGGCGCGCACCTCAGGCTGACGGTCAAGAGCATCGCTGACGGCCAAAACCTAGCCCTACAGCCCCCGGATCATCCCTGCATTGATCAGCAGCCGGTTCAGCCGCCGCGCCTCGGCGCCGTCCTTGCAGCCATAGAAGATGCCCTTGCAGCGGAGCATGATCTCCTTCTGCTCGGCAAAGGACGGATCGAGCGGAATGCCGGCGGCTTCCTGGATCACCAGCGGCAGATAGGGGCCGTCGACCGTGTCCATCACGGCCTCGCTCTTCACCGGCTCGAAGTTGACGGCGTCGATCGCGTAGTAGGTCGCATAGAGGCGCGGATCGTAAGCATCGAGCTTCTTGCCGAGAGCGCCCTCGTCGAGCCCGGGCTCGAGGATCGCCGGCGCGAACTCCGGCTGATGATCGCCATAGCGCACGATCAGGAAGGGTTCTCCCGGAAAATTCTTCTTCAGGCCGGCCAGGAAGGCCTTGTACTGCTCGGCGCTCATCGCCTGCCGGCGCAGATATTCGTCGATCGACGGCACGTTGCCCGGCGCGCGCCAGTTCGGCAGCAGGTCCGGGCGGAAGCGCGTCTCCCAGGGGAAATGATTGGCTCCGAGATAGACGAAGGTGAACAGCGGCTTGTTCGGCGGCTGCTGACCCATCAGCTTGAGGGCCTTGTCGTAGAAGAAGCTGTCGGGCTCGACATCCTTGGCGCCAAGATCCTTGGAGTCGAGAAAACGTTCGACGCCGGTCGTCATCTGAAAGCTGCGCGCAGCCATGAAGCCGCCATAGGCGGGATAGAGCGACAGGGTGTCGTAGCCGCAGCGGCGCAGCGCCAGCGGTAGCCCGCGTTCGACGCGGTTTGAGGCGATACGCGTCACGAAATAGGCGAAGCGGCCGAACGAGCGCGACGAAAGCCCGGCAAGCACGTTGTATTCGGTGAACCAGCTCGGGCCACCATTGCTCTCGGCCAGGAACGCGCGCTGCTTGCCGTCCCAGGATTTGAAATGGCTGCCATATCCCTGGGGCACCTTGATGCCCTGGGCGGCGCGGATGTCGAAGCTGGATTCATCATGGATCATGATGATGTTCGGCCGGCGGCCGGCGGGATGGCAGGCATCGACCAGCGGCATGTTGAGGCGCTCGTTGGACGCGGCGGCCGATTCCATGAAGCCGTATTGCGCAAAGTCGGAGACCGCGCTGACGCCGGAGCGGAAGAATTTCGAGAGATAGCCGTCGTCGTAATAGCCGCGCCAGGCCTCGTCGGGGTGGTAAAGCGAATAGCCGACCAGTGCGGCAAGACAGGCGAGCTTGCAGGCGAGCGCCGGCAGCCTGCGGATGCGGAACGGATCGAGCCACCACAGCGCATACATCAACGGCAGCGTGACGAGGCCGGCCAGGATCACCGACCAGCGCAGATTCGGGAAGATCGTGAACAGGAACGCGACAGTGTCGCGGTCGATCATCATCAGATCGATGAAGTTGACCGTCATCTGCACGACGTCGTGCTTGAGCCGCGACAGCAGCACCAGCACCACGACCATGGTCAGCGACAGCGCGCCCGACAATGCGGGCCGCCGCAGCAGCGTGATCCAGAGGAAATTGAGGATGCCCCAGGCGAGCGCGAAGGACAGCCGCGAGCCGAAGTCCGTCTCGGTCTCGTACATCAGGCCGAGCGCCGCCAGATGCGGTGCGGCAACCGCAAGCAGCCGCCAGATTCCGAGCGCGGCGACGCTCGCCAGCACGGCGGTGGCAGCAGAAGGACCTGGATTGGGCGCGGACGCCATCGACGACACGCAACAGCTGGTCCGGCGCGGTGATGCCGAGCCGTCGGCAGGCCTGCGGCGTTCGGTGCATCCGGAAGCCTGCACCGTGTCATAAAACTGTAATTGAACCGTCACCGACAAGCAACGCGCGTCGCAGTCCGACCTTCGCTTAATGTTAGTAGGTGGCGAAAGGCCGTACGGCACCGGGCAGCCTCGGTGGCCGGCGATCTGGCTTCCCCCGAGGTGGCGCCGGGCCGGTCGCGATGGCCGCCCATCCCCGTGGGCGAACGGCCGTGGCGCACTAACTTCGATTAACCCTGCGGCAGCAGCCCCAGCCGCTTGGCGATGATGCGGTCGAGCGTCCGCTTCGGCAGCACGGCACCAATCAGATGGCGCATGCGATCGGGCGTGATCTGGTAGCGGACCTTGGGATTTGGGCTGGTCAGCGCCTCGAACACGATTTCGGCGATGCGCTCGGCCGGCAGGCCCTTCGCACCGAGCTCCATCATGAACGCCATGACCTTGTTGAGCGCCGGCAGATAGGGCGAGTTCTGGTAGACGGAGAGATCGATCTGTTCGGCCTTGCTCCAGATCGGCGTCCTCACCGCGCCGGGGGCGACGATGATGACGTCGATGCCGAACAGCATCAGCTCGCGGCGCAGGCTTTCCGACAGCCCCTCGATGGCGTGCTTGGAGGTGCAGTAAGGCGCCGACAGCGGATTGCCGTTCCTGCCCGCGACGGAGCTGATCATCACGATCCGGCCCTTCGGCCCTTTCAGCGACGGGTCCGCGCCAAGCAGCGGCCCGAAGGCCTGCGTGGCGATCACAGGGCCAATGACGTTGATGTCCATCTGTCGGCGGAAATCATCCGCCGACAATTCGAGCACGGGACCGGCGACCGCGATGCCGGCATTGTTGACGAGACCCGCCAGCGTCTCGCCGCCCAGCGCAGCGCGGACCTCGCGCGCCGCCGCCAGCACGGCGGCCTCATCGGTAACGTCGAACAGCAGCGGCGTGAAATCCGTACCGAACTCACCCTTGAGCCGGTCGGCATCGGCCGGCTTGCGGACACTGCCGAAGACGCGATAGCCGCGCCCGATCAGAAATTTCGCGATGGCCCAGCCAATGCCGGTGGACGCGCCGGTGACGACGACAGATCGCATGTTCGTTTCCCCCTCAGGTTCCCCCGGGGGATCATGTAGGAGGGACGTCATGACGTGCAATGCCAACCGGTTCTCAGGCTGCGCACCGACGCCATATTTTGCCTGGCGGTCTGCCGCGGGAGGCAGCAAGCAGGTGTTGATTCTTAGGATAAAGCGGCACGCGAACCTCGCACGACCAGACCGTTCGCGCGCTGAGAACGCGGATGAAGAGCCCAGGCTTCGACTCTGAAGACGCTGACATTTCGGAGTCTGGAAGCTTGCGGGAAATTCCGAGAAACGACGCGAGGTCAAGAATGTGGTTTAAGCGTCAGTTCTTGCTGCTCGGAGAGCACTTCAACTCGCGAAGAACTTGAATGAAGCAGCAATGCTTCGCGCGAGATGAAAAGAGCGAGACCGCTGTTTGCGATCCCGCTCAGATATAGTCGCGAAGGTTTAAGATTTGGTTTGGCGAGCGAAGCTTGTGTTTTCGCTCTCGTGTCCCGGACAAGCACAGCGAAGCGAAGCGCAGAGCCGGGACCCAGAAGCCGCGATGGGCCCCGGATCAGCAGCGCACCGCTTACGCGCTGCACTGCATCCGGGGCAAGCAAGCCTCAGTTCTTGCTCTTGTCGACCAGCGCGCCCTTCTTGATCCAGGGCATCATGTCGCGCAGCTTGGCGCCGACTTCCTCGATCGGGTGCGCGGCGAGCTTGGCGCGGGTCGCCTTGAACGAGGTCTGGTTGACCTTGTTCTCCAGCATCCAGTCGCGGGCGAACTTGCCGCCCTGGATGTCGGCGAGAACGCGCTTCATCTCGGCCTTGGTCTCGGCAGTGACAATGCGCGGGCCGGTGACGTATTCGCCATACTCGGCGGTGTTCGAGATCGAGTAGTTCATGTTGGCGATGCCGCCTTCATAGATCAGGTCGACGATCAGCTTCACCTCGTGCAGGCACTCGAAATAGGCCATCTCCGGCGCGTAGCCGGCTTCGACCAGGGTCTCGTAGCCGCCCTTGATCAGCTCGACCAGGCCGCCGCAGAGCACGACCTGCTCACCGAACAGATCGGTCTCGCACTCTTCCTTGAA
Organism: Bradyrhizobium betae; assembly: GCF_008932115.1. Lineage (NCBI taxonomy): Bacteria > Pseudomonadati > Pseudomonadota > Alphaproteobacteria > Hyphomicrobiales > Nitrobacteraceae > Bradyrhizobium > Bradyrhizobium betae. The sequence goes on along the minus strand of NZ_CP044543.1, from coordinate 5,066,667 downwards.
GGTGGTCTCGATGATGCCGGCGCGGCCGCCGCCGACGGCGGAAGCATAGGACAGGCCGAGGTCATGGGCGTTGCCCGAGACGTCCTTGGCGATCGCGATCAGGCAGGGCACGCCGCCGCCGCGCTGATACTCCGAACGCACGGTGTGTCCGGGGCCCTTCGGCGCGATCATCAGCACGTCGAGGTCGGCGCGGGGATCGAGCAGGTTGAAGTGGACGTTGAGACCGTGCGCGAAGACGAGCGCTGCGCCCTTCTTCATGTTGTCGTGCAGGTGCTCACGATAGATGTCGCCCTGGAGCTCGTCCGGGGTCAGCATCATGACGAGGTCGCCCCATTTGGCGGCTTCGGCGACTTCCATCACCTTGAAGCCGGCGGCTTCCGCCTTCTTGACCGAGCCCGAATCCTTGCGCAGCGCGATGGCCACGTCCTTGACGCCGGAGTCCTTCAGGTTGAGCGCATGGGCGTGGCCCTGGCTGCCGTAGCCGACGATGACGACCTTCTTGCCCTTGATCAGGTTCAGGTCGGCGTCGCGATCGTAATAAACACGCATGGTCGTTTCCTCGTTCAGATGGCCAGAATCGGCCGTTGGTCAAGTCTCGGACGGTGAAATTTGCGGATTTCGGGGGCTGTCTAGAGCATTTTCAGCCCCCTGGGAAACCCGTTTCTGCATGGAAAACTGCGGCATCATGCATCCATGAGGACGGGGTAGAGGGAGGCGAGCAGCAGGCTGACCAGGGTTCTCGATCGTGGAGATACCCTCTGCCCAGCCCTCCCCTGCGAGCGGGGGAGGGAGCGCAGCTGCGTCGTAGTTGCGGTTTTCTCTCACGACTTCAGCCCTGCTCCCCGGCTTTCGGTTTCCGCAGCAGATAAGTGCCGTGCATCGGCGCGTGGTAATCGGCCGAGACCAGCGTGAAGCCGACGTCGGTCAGCATCCGCTCCATCACCCAGCCGAAGGTGGAATATTCGTCACGCATATGCGTCACAACGCTCTCGCGCGAGAAATCGTGGTTCTTGATCTGGCAGTCGGCCCATTGCTCGACGTCGCGTTCGACCGCATCCGGCATCGAGGCGTAGACGATGTCGCGAAGATAGAAGGTCGCACCCGGCTTCAGCGCGCGATAGATCCGCGACATCGCCACCGCCTTCCAGAAATCCGGCAGGTGATGCAGCGTGAACTCGCTGACGATCAGATCGTAGGATTCCGGCTGGTAGGCGAAGCTCAGCAAGCCAGCCGACTGCGTCGCGACCTTGGCCTTGCGGTCCCGCGCGTAGATTTCCGCCAGCGCCAGCATCGCCGGCGAGATGTCGATGGCGTCGACCTGCGCACCCATCAGCGACGCTTCGGTCGCCAGCACGCCGTTGCCGCAGCCTATATCGGCGATCCGCCAGCCCCGCTGGACGCCCAACATTTTCAGCGCGGCGCGCGCACGCAGATCGGCATCGTCGTGGGAGTCGTAAATCGACGCCACCGTGGGCCCGATGCCCATCCGGTTCCGCTCATTGTAGTACCAGTCGCGCGCCAGCATGGTTCACATCCCTTCAGGCCCGCGACCGATCGCGGCCACGCCGGTGCGCGACACTTCGACAAGGCCGAGCGGACGCATCAGGTCGATAAACTGGTTGATCTTGTCGGTATTGCCTGTGATCTCGAACACGAAGCTTTCGGTAGTGGCGTCGATCACGCGGGCGCGGAACGCGTCCCCCAGCCTGAGCGCCTCGACGCGGTGCTCGCCCTGCCCGCGCACCTTCACCATCGCCAGCTCACGCTCGATCGAGCGCTTGGTCAACGTCATGTCGACGACGCGGTAGACCGGGATCATGCGATCGAGCTGATGCTTGATCTGCTCGATCACCATCGGCGTGCCCGTGGTGACGATGGTGATGCGCGACAGATGTTTCTGGCTCTCGGTCTCGGAGACCGTGAGACTCTCGATGTTGTAGCCGCGTCCCGAGAACAGGCCAATGACGCGCGCGAGCACGCCCGGCTCGTTCTGCACGAGCACCGAAAGCGTGTGCGTCTCGTTGGGATCGTGGCGCTCTTCGATGAAGTAGGCGGATGCGGGCTGGTTCATTGTCGTCCCCTCTATTCTTTCTTGTCATGCCCCGCGAAGGCGGGGCATCCAGTAATCACCAGCGCCGAGATTCCCACGACGGCCGCGGCGTACTGGATCGTCCGGTCAAGCCGGACGATGACAGCGGTGTATTTGGTGAGCGGTCGCGTCATGGTGCGACCACCCATTGCTTGAAAAGATCGAAATCGATATTGCCACCGGACAGCACCAGACCGACGCGTTTGCCCGACAGTTTTGCCTTTTCCTGGAGCGCCGCGGCGAGCGCGGCGGCGCCGGCGCCTTCGGCGAGATTATGCGTATCGGTCCAGTAGGCGCGGATCGCCGCGGCGACCTCGTCGTCGGTGACCTCAACGATGCGGGAAGCACCCTTGTGGATCAGCGCGAACGCTTCGGCGTCGGGGATGCGCGTCGCCATGCCGTCGGCGAGCGTGTTGCTGGTCTCGGTCGTCACGACGCGGCCTGCCGCGAACGACAGCGCATAGGACGGCGCCTCGGTCGACTGCACGCCGACGATCTCGGTCTTCAGGCCAAGCAGGTCGCGCGCCATGATGCAGCCGCAGATGCCGGAGCCCTGTCCGATCGGCACGTAGAGAATATCGAGGTCTGACGCAGCCCTGAACAGCTCGAGCGCGTAGGTCGCAACGCCGAGCACAAGATCCGGATGGAAAGACGGCACCATGTGGAGCCCCGCGAACTGTGCGTGACGCCCGGCTTCTTCGCGCGCGGCCTGAAAATCCTCGCCGTGCTCAACCAGCTCGGCGCCGAAGGCCTTCATCGCGCGGTTCTTCTCGACCGAATTGCCGCGCGGTACGTAAATCACCGCAGGCACGCCGTGACGGCTCGCCGCAAAGGCCAGGCTCTGACCGTGATTGCCGCGGGTCGCCGAGATGATGCCCGGGACGTTCGGCCGCTCGCGCTTCAGCCGTTCGAGGTAGACGAGGCCACCGCGCACCTTGAAGGCGCCGATCGGCGTGTGGTTCTCGTGCTTGACGACGACCTCGGTGCCGAGGCGTTCAGCGAGCAGCGGCCAGCCGCGCGCCGGCGTCGCCGGGACCGCCTGCCCCACGATCGCATGTGCGCGCTCGAGCTCCGTCAGGTCGAACATGACGTCACACCAGCGCCTTGCCGCCGGCGAACGCCTTCGCTGTGGCCTCGTCGTTGGCCTGCTCCGGCAACAGCATCTCGTTGTGCGCCTTGCCGGAGGGGATCATCGGGAAGCAATTTTCGAGCGCGGCGACACGGCAGTCGAACAGCACCGGACGCTTGACCGAGATCATCTCCTGGATCGCGCCGTCGAGATCCGAGGGCTTGTGCACCTGGAAGCCGACGCCGCCATAGGCCTCCGCGAGCTTGACGAAATCCGGCAGCGCCTCCGAGTAGGAATGCGACAGGCGGTTGCCGTGGAGCAATTGCTGCCACTGCCGCACCATGCCCATGTACTGGTTGTTCAGGATGAAGATCTTGATCGGCAGCTCGTACTGAACCGCCGTCGACATCTCCTGGATCGTCATCTGCACCGAGGCATCGCCCGCGATGTCGATGACGAGGCTGTCCGGATGGGCCACCTGCACGCCGACCGCGGCCGGCAGGCCGTAGCCCATGGTGCCGAGACCGCCGGATGTCATCCAGCGATGCGGCTCCTCGAAACCGAAGAACTGCGCCGCCCACATCTGGTGCTGACCGACCTCGGTCGTGATGTAGGTATCCTTGCCCCGCGTCGCCTCGAACAGGCTCTGGATCGCGTGCTGCGGCAGGATGACGTCGTTGCTCTTCTTGTAATAGAGCGAGTTGCGGGCGCGCCACTGCGCGATCTGCTGCCACCATGCCTTGATGTCGGGCTTCTTCGCCTCCGCCTTGAACACCTGGAGGATGTCGCCGAGGATGTTGCCGCAGTCGCCGATGATCGGCACGTCGACGCGGATGTTCTTGTTGATCGAGGACGGATCGATATCGATGTGGATCTTCTTCGAGTTCGGCGAGAACGCATCGACACGGCCGGTGATGCGGTCGTCGAAGCGCGCGCCGACGCACAGCATGACGTCGCAATCATGCATGGTCATGTTGGCTTCGTAGGTGCCGTGCATGCCGAGCATGCCGAGCCAGTTCTTGCCCGACGCGGGATACGCGCCCAGACCCATCAGCGTCGAGGTGATCGGGAAGCCGGTAACCTCGACCAGCTCGCGCAGCAGCTTGGTCGCTTCGGGGCCGGAATTGATCACGCCGCCGCCGCTGTAGATCACGGGACGTTTTGCATTGGCGAGCAGCGAGACCGCCTTGCGGATCTGCGTCGCATCGCCCTTCACGCGCGGGGCGTAGGAGCGGTGCACGTCGGACTTGCGCGGCGGATGATAAGTGCCGGTCGCGAACTGCACGTCCTTCGGCACGTCGACCAGCACCGGACCCGGACGGCCCGTGGTCGCAACGTAAAAGGCCTCGTGCAGGACCTTGGCGAGATCGTTGACGTCGCGCACCAGCCAATTGTGCTTGGTGCAGGGGCGCGTGATGCCGACCGTGTCGCATTCCTGGAACGCGTCATTGCCGATCAGATGCGTCGGCACCTGGCCGGAGATGCAGACCAGCGGGATCGAATCCATCAGCGCGTCGGTGAGCGGCGTCACCATGTTGGTGGCGCCCGGGCCGGAGGTCACCAGCGCAACGCCCGGCTTGCCGGTCGAGCGCGCATAGCCCTCGGCGGCGTGGCCCGCGCCCTGCTCGTGGCGAACCAGGATGTGCTGAACCTCGCTCTGTTGGAAGATCTCGTCGTAGATCGGAAGCACCGCGCCGCCGGGATAGCCGAAAATGTCGGTCACACCATGATCGATGAGCGCGCGGACGATCATCGCGGCGCCGGTCATCTGGTTCGGATCGTGGCTCTTGTCGCTCATTGGCTTGCTCCGGATGCGCTGTTGTCAGCGGCTTCGTTCGTGTCGGGTTCAGGAAATAAAAAAGGCCCCGAAGAGGGACCCTGCACACCGCCTGTCATGTGGATGGCAGCTAGCCACCCCCGGCGGTGTGCCTGGGTACGACGGCGATAAGGAGCTTGGTAATAATATTACGCATGGCAGGCGCTCGACTTCCCAAAGGTTGCGCGAAACATAGCGGCCAAAGCCCGGATGTCAAGGCGATGCGGCCGTTCCCGCGCGATTTTGGCAGTCTAGCGGTGTTCCCAGGCTTCGGCGAGAGGTAAATGCAGGAACCCCGGCACAAAAGCACCTCAACCGGGATCCCGGGTAGCGCCCACATCTGCTGCTAGCCACCCTCTCGCCTCCTCCGGCTTCACCCATTCGAATTCGGGCAGTTGGTGCCGGAACCAGGTGAATTGCCGCTTGGCATAGTGGCGGGTGTCGGCCCGGCCGATCGTGGCGGCGTCCGCCAGGCTGATCTCCCCGCGCAGATGTCGGATCAGGGCCGGCACGCCATGGGCCTTCATGGCCGGCAGCAGAGGATCGAGATGCCGGGCGGCAAGCCGTTCGACCTCATTCAGCGCGCCCGCACCCAGCATGGCGTCGAAGCGGGCATCGATGCGGGCATAGAGCTCGTCGCGCTCGGGCGCCAGGAAAACGGCGCGAAAGCTGTCCTTGGGCAACAGCGGCGGCTGGCCCTCTAGGTGCCAGTCGAGCAGCGAGCGGCCGGTCGCTTCGATCACCTCGAGCGCGCGCGCTATGCGCGTGCGGTCCCGCAGATTCAATCGCGCGGCCGCCCGTGGGTCGCGAGCCGCGAGTTCCGCATGTAGCGCTTCGACGCCGCTCCGCTCCAGCCGCGCCCGAACGTCCTCGCGTACTTCCGCTGGGATTGGCGGCACCACGGAGAGCCCCGCCGTCAGCGCCTTGAAATAGAGCCCGGTGCCGCCGATGAAGATCGGCAGCCGGCCTTCGGCTTGCGCCGCTTCGAGCGCCTTCGCCGCATCGCTCACCCAGGCGCCGGCCGAGAAGTTCACCGCCGCATCGACATGGCCATAGAGATGATGGGGCACGAGCGCCTCGTCGGCCCGCGTGGGACGCGCCGTGATGACGCGGAGGTCGCGATAGACCTGCATGGAATCGGCATTGATCACGACGCCGCCCGCGCTGAGGGCAAGCTCGAGCGCCAGCGCCGACTTGCCGCTGGCGGTCGGGCCTGCGATAAGCACGGCCTTGCCAATAGGCCTTCTGCCGACTTGCCCCTCGCTCACGAAAACCTCAAATGTCCCTCGTCGCCACGCTGATCTGCAACCCCGATAATCCTGCGCTCGACTCTACCATCGTCGACGGCGCCCGCACCGTGCTGCCCCAGGCGCTACCTGCGCACTGGCTGTTCGACGGGGTTGCGGTCGACATCCCCTTCGGCGCCGACAGTAACCTCGAAGGCGACCGTCACGCCATCGAACAGCGGCTCCGCGAGCTTCGCGGCGACCTGCCGATCGACATCGTGGTGCAACCAGTCGGCTTCCGGCGCAAGAAGCTTTTTCTCGCCGACATGGATTCCACCATGATCGGCCAGGAATGCATCGACGAGCTCGCCGATTTTGCCGGGCTGAAGGCGCATGTCGCCGCCATCACCGAACGCGCGATGCGCGGCGAGATCGAGTTCGAGCCGGCGCTACGCGAACGCGTCGCGCTGCTGAAGGACCTTCCCGCCAGCGTCGTCGACAAGGTGCTGGCCGAACGCATCACGCTGACGCCGGGCGGCCGCGAACTGGTTGCGACCATGCGCGCCCACGGCGCCTATACCTGCCTCGTCTCCGGCGGCTTCACGCTGTTCACGACCGCAATTGCCGCGAGGATCGGGTTTCAGGAGAACCGCGCCAACGAGCTCGTCGTGCGCGACGGCAAGTTCACCGGCGAAGTGAAGGAGCCGATCCTGGGCCGCGCGGCCAAGCTGGCGACGCTGGTGGATTTGATGGAATCGTTCGATCTGGACGACGTCGACTCCGTCGTCGTCGGCGACGGCGCCAATGATCTTGCGATGATCCAGGCCGCGGGGCTCGGCGTGGCGTATCACGCCAAGCCGGCGGTGGCGGCTGCCGCGGCTGCGCGGATCGATCATGGCGATCTCACCGCGCTATTGTATGCGCAGGGATATCGGCGGGATGAGTTCGTGGGGGACTGACTCATTCGTCGTTCCGGGATGGCGCGAAGCACCAGACCTCAGGTGCGCAATTGCGCAACGGGGAACCTCGAGATTCTCAGGTGCGCAATCGCGCACCTGAGGTCTGATGCTCCGCATCGCCCGGAATGACGGATGAAGTTACTGCACGCTCAGCGCCACGAAGCGCAGCTCGCCGTCGGCATTCGAAACCAGCAGCAGCACCGACTTCTTGCCGTCCTTCTTGAGCTGGTCGACGCGCTTCTGGATGTCGGCACCGCTCGAGACCGCTTCCTGCGCCACCTCGACGATGACGTCGCCGGCGGAAAGGCGCTTCTCGGCGGCGTCGGAATTGGCGTCGACGCTCGTGACGACCACGCCCTTGACGCTGTCCTTGATCTTGTAGCGCGTGCGCAGATCCTTGTTCAACGCCGCCAGATCGAGGCCGAGCGCCTTCTGCGTCACCGGCTTCTCGGGCGCGGGCTCGTCGGTCTTCACCGCGGCCTGCACCTTGTCGGGATCCTGCAAGCGGCCGAGCGTGACCTTCTTGGTCTCCTCCTGGCCCTTGCGGATGACGATGACGTCGACCTCCTTGCCGACCGCGGTGTCGGCGACGACGCGGGAAAGGTCCTTCGGGTCCTTGACGTCCTTGCCGTCGAACTTGACGACGACGTCGCCGGGCTCGATGCCGGCGGGCTTGGCCGGGCCCTTGTCGTCCACGCCGGCAACCAGCGCGCCGCGCGGCGGCTTGATGTTGAGGCTCTCGGCGATCTCGTCGGTGACGCTCTGGATGCGCACGCCCAGCCAGCCGCGGCGCAGCTCGCCGAACTGACGGAGCTGGTCGACGACACCCGCGACCGTCTTCGACGGCACGGCAAAGCCAATGCCGATCGAGCCGCCGGAGGGCGAGATGATCAGCGTGTTGACGCCGATGACGTCGCCATCGAGGTTGAACAGCGGACCGCCGGAGTTGCCGCGATTGATGGCGGCATCGGTCTGGATGTAGCTGTCATAAGGGCCCGACGAGATGTCGCGGTTCTTGGCCGAAACGATGCCGGCGGTCACGGTGCCGCCGAGGCTGAACGGATTGCCGATCGCGACCACCCAGTCGCCGAGACGCAGCTTGTCGGAGTCGCCGAACTTCACCGCAACGAGCGGCTTGGTCGGCTTGAACTTCAGCACCGCAAGGTCGGTCTTCTTGTCGACGCCGACCAGCTCGGCCTTGATCTTGGTGCCGTCATTGAGGATGACGTTGATCTCATCGGCATCCGCGATGACGTGGTTGTTGGTGACGACGACGCCTGATGTGTCGATGATGAAGCCGCTTCCCAGCGAGTTGGTCTTCTTCGGCGGGCCGCCGTCGCCGCCTTTGCCGCCGCCGGGTCCCTTGCGGTTCTTGAAGAAGTCGTCGAAGAATTCCTCGAAGGGCGAGCCGGGCGGCAGCTGCGGCATGCTGTTGCTGCCGCCGCCCTTGGCCTCGACGGTCTGCGAGGTCGAGATGTTGACGACCGCGTCGATCACCTTCTCGGCGACGTCGGCGATGCCCTCAGGTCCGCGCGCCTGAGCCGGCGTACCGAACGCGCTGAATGCACTGACGACGAGCGCGGCCAGCCCTAAGCGCAAGCGGGTCGGGGCAATGGTGGCAGCGGTCATAGGTATCTCCAGAGAACAAGGATTCGGCTCCAAGCCTTCCACTCCAAGACTGCGCTCGAACCGGGGGACGGCGCAAGCACGGAGCTTAACGGGCCTCAAGGCCCGGACAATACGGCGAAAACCCGCCTCTCGCCTTCACTTTGGCGTTGGCATGACGGCTAAATCGGGCGTCGCATCACCCAGATCAGGACCAGGCCGGCAACGGCCGAACCGATCCCGACCGCCCGCAGGATATTGTCCGGCGTGGCGATGGCGCTCTTCATGGCCTTGCGCATCCAGTTGGGACTGGCCGCAAACATCAAGCCTTCGAGCACGAACAGGATGCCTAGGCCGATGAGGAAGTCGGCGAACGCAATGGACCTCATCGGATGGGAACCTCCCGTTGTGCTGTTCTTGTCTGGACGAAGGGGCGGCAGACCTGCCGCCCCTTGTCGCTTATGGCTTGGCCGGCGCCGCGACGGGCATCCTGCCGGACGGGTTACCAAAGAACCGGAAGAAATCCGAGTCCGGACGGAGCAGGAAGCGAGTATCGCTCGATTTCAACCCAGTCTCATAGGCCGTCATCGACCGGTAGAAGGCAAAGAAGTCGGCGTCCTTGCCGTAGGCTTCCGCAAACAGGCGGTTGCGCTCGGCATCGCCGACACCGCGAGTCTGCTCGGCCTGGGACCTTGCTTCAGCCTCGATCACGGTCGCCTCGCGGTCGGCCTTGGAGCGGATCTCCTGTGCCTTCTGGCCGCCCTCCGCGCGGAACTCGGCGGCTTCCCGCTCGCGTTCCGTCTTCATGCGCTGATAGACCGCCTGGCTGTTCTGTTCCGGCAGGTCGGCACGGCGGATCCGGACGTCGACGACCTGGATGCCGTAGCCGCCGGCTTCGCGATCGAGCTGATCGCGGATGCGCTGCATCAGCTTCTCGCGGTCGTCGCGGACCACGTTGATGAAGGTGACTTCACCAAGGACGCGGCGCAGCGCCGCGTTCAGGAGCGTGGTGAGCTGGATGTTGGCGGCCTGGATCGAACCGATGCTCTGGTAGAAGCGCAACGCGTCCTTGATGCGGTAGCGCGCAAAGGCATCGACCACGAGCCGCTTCTGGTCGGACGCGATCGCTTCCTGCGACGGATTTTCCAGATCGAGAATCCGCTTGTCGATGTTGATCACCGAATTCCACGGCGCCTTGAAATGCAGGCCGGGGTCAGTGACGACGTCGACGGGGCGGCCGAACTGCAGCACGATGGTCTGCTCGGTCTGCTGCACCGTGAACAGCGACATGTAGCCGACGATCACGACGAGCAGGAGCCCGAGCAGCGTGACCATACCTGTGACCGGAGACCTCATCGGGTGCCTCCGCTCGATTGCTGACCGGTGGTAGGCGGCCGCTTGGCCGTCAGTTCGCCCAGCGGCAGATAGGGCACGACGCCCTGGCCCGAGGGGCCGCCGTCATAGACGAGCTTGTCCGCGCCGCCGAGCACGCGCTCCATCGTCTCCAGATAGATCCGTTCACGCGTCACGTCGGGCGCCTTCTTGTATTCCTCGTAAACCTTCAGGAAGCGCGAGCTCTGGCCCTTGGCCTCGGCGACTGTCTGCTCCCTGTAGCCTTCGGCGGCCTGCAGGATCTGCGCTGCACGTCCGCGTGCCTGCGGCACCACCTGGTTGGCGTAGGTCTGCGCCTCGTTCTGCAACTGCTCGAGATTGGCGCGCGCCGCCTGGACGTCGCGGAACGCGTCGATCACCTGCGCCGGTGGGTCGACCTTCTGCATCTGCACCTGGCTGATGACGATGCCGGCGCCGTAGCTGTCCAGAGTCTTCTGGATCAACTCCTGCACGCCCTGTTCGGTGACGTTGCGCGCGCCGGTCAGGATCGGCTGGATCTGCGAACGGCCGATCACTTCGCGCATCGCGCTCTCGGCGACCGCTTTCACGGTGCCTTCGGGATTCTGGATGTTGAAGAGGAAGTCGCCGACGCCGTCCGGCTTGATGCGCCAGAGCACGGTGAAGTCGACATCGACGATGTTCTCGTCGCCGGTCAGCATCAGGCTCTCTTCCGGCACGTCACGAATGGAACGGCCGCGCCGCGCCGGATCGTCGATCAGCGTCATGCCGATCGAGATGGTGGAGACGCGCAGCGCCTTCGGCAGCAGCACGGTCTCGATCGGATAGGGCAGATGATAGTTCAGGCCGGGCTGCACGGTGCGGACATGTTTGCCGAAGCGCAACACGACGCCGAGTTCTTCGGACTGCACCCGGAAGAAGCCCGACAGCAGCCAGAACGCGATGATGAGCAGGATGATCAGCGTGATGCCGATGCCGGAGAAATAGCCGCCCGGCATGATCTGCTGGAGGCGATCCTGGCTGCGCCGCAGAAGGTCTTCCAGATCCGGCGGCCTCGGCCCGACCGGTTGCGGGCCTGTGCCCCATGGTCCCTTCGGACCCGAGCCCCATGGGCCACCGCCCTGATTCTTCCACGGCATTCGACGTTCTCCTCGGCAGACCGGGACTAGAACTAACCCGGCCCGCATTGTCCGGTCCGGCTTTATAGGGGACCGGCAGGTCCCTTACAACGCAGCCCTCGCCGTCCTCCGAGCTAAGCTCGGGGCCGGAAAAGTCAATGTTAACATTGGCAAAAGCGGTTAATGGCCGCGCCTTCGACGATATGTCACATAGGAGTAGTCGGCGCTGTCGTTGGGGCCGGCGGGATGACGGATGCGCGCGACCTCATCCCAATCGGCCCTGTCGATGTCGAAATGCGTGTCGCCGTCGGGCCGCGCATGCACTTCGGTAATTTCGAGGCGGTCCGCGCGATCGAGCCATTGCCGGAAGATCTCGGCACCGCCAATCACCGCGATCTCGGCGACCGAACGCCGCAGGGCATCGCCAAGCGCGACCGCGCCTGCGTCGGCGGCCGAGGTCGTGACGATGGCACCGGCGGCGCGATAAGCCGCATCGCGCGTGATGACGATGTTGGTGCGACCCGGGAGCGGACGGGGCAGGGATTCGAACGTCTTGCGCCCCATGATCAGGGGCTTGCCGATCGTCAACGCCTTGAAGCGCGCCAGGTCTGATTTCAGTCGCCATGGCATTGCGTTGCCGGCGCCGATGATGCCGTTCTCCGCGATGGCCACCACGAAGACGATCTCCATCAGGTCGCGCTCCCGGCGAGGCGCGTCAGCGCAGGACCGGTGACCCGGCACAGCGTCCAGTCGTCCATCATGACAGCGCCGAGCGATTTGTAGAACGCGATCGACGGCGCGTTCCAGTCGAGCACCGCCCATTGCAAACGCGACCAGCCGTTGTCGACGCATTCCTTCGCGAGATAAACCAGCAGCTCCTTGCCGAGCCCCCTGCCCCGGTGGGACGGCCGCACGTAGAGATCTTCGAGATAGATGCCGTGGCGACCGCTGAAGGTGGAGAAATTGACAAACCAGACAGCAAAGCCGACCGGCTCGCCGTTCCACTCGGCGATGGCGCAATGGAGTTGCGGTCTCTCGCCGAACAGCGCATCGCCGATCAGCGCCTCGGTCGCATCAACCTCGTGCGAGAGCTTTTCGTATTCGGCGAGCTCGCGGATGAAGGCGAGAACGAGCCCGGCTTCGCCGGGACGCGCGCGGCGGATATTGAGCGACATCTGCGTCAGACCGCGACTTCCGCCTTGATGTGCGGATGCGGATCGTAGCCGACGAGCTCAAAATCCTCAAAACGGAAGGAGAAGATGTCCTTCACGTCGGGGTTGATCCGCATCACCGGCAGCGCACGCGGCGCGCGGGTGAGCTGGAGCTTCGCCTGCTCCAGATGGTTGGAATACAGATGGGTGTCGCCGAACGAATGCACGAAGTCGCCGGGCTTCAGGCCCGTCACCTGCGCCACCATCATGGTGAGCAGTGCATAGGAGGCGATGTTGAAGGGCACGCCGAGGAAGACGTCGGCGGAGCGCTGGTAGAGCTGGCACGACAGCTTGCCGTTGGCGACGTAGAACTGGAACAGGCAGTGGCACGGCGGCAGCGCCATCTTGTCGACTTCGGCCGGATTCCAGGCCGAGACGATCAGGCGGCGCGAGTCCGGGTTGCGCTTGATCATGTCGACCACGTTCGCGATCTGGTCGATGCTGCGGCCATCCGGCGCGGGCCAGGAGCGCCATTGATGGCCATAGACCGGGCCAAGATCGCCGTTGGCGTCCGCCCACTCGTCCCAGATGGTGACGCCGTTGTCGCGCAGATATTTGATGTTGGTGTCACCCTTCAGGAACCACAACAGCTCATGCACGATCGCCTTCAACGGCAGCCGCTTGGTGGTCAGCATCGGGAAGCCGGCGGACAGATTGAAGCGCATCTGATGGCCGAATATCGACAGCGTCCCGGTCCCGGTCCGGTCGGTCTTCTCGGCGCCGTCTGATAGAATCCGCTCGAGCAAGTCCTGATACTGGTGCATGTGCCATAGAGCCTTTGGGGAGGCGGCGAACTTACCGGCCACCCCCGTGCCGCGACAGCGGCGATTCGCTGCCTCCACCGATTATACCCCGAAAAATGAGCGTTCCCGGCGCAAACGACAAGGGGCGGAACTGACGTCCCGCCCCTCGACTATCGGCTTGATCCTGCTTGCTAACTTGCCGGCTTGAGCACCGGGGTCCACTTCGCGATCTCGTTCTTGACGAGGGTGGCCAGCGCCTCCGGCGTCCGCTCCGCGGGAGCCGGAATGACGCTGCCGAGCTCGAGCAGGCGCTTCTTCACGGTCTCGTCGTCGAGCGCCTTGATGGCGGCGGCGTTCAGGCTCGCCACGATCGCGGGTGAAGTTCCCTTCGGCGCGAACATCGCATTCCAGGCCTGGGCCTGGAATGCCGGCAGGCCGGCTTCCGCCGTAGTCGGAACGTTCGGCAGCGACGGATTGCGCTCCGCCGTTGCGATCGCATAGGCCTTGATGGTGCCGGCGTTGATCTGCGGCACCGCGTTGACGATCTGGTCGCACATGTAGTCGACCTGCCCGGCGACCAGCGCGTTCATCGCAGGGCCCGTGCCGTTGAAGGGTACGCCGACCGGCTTGATGTCGAGGATGGAATGCAGGAGCTCGCAGGACACGTGCGAGACCGAGCCGATTCCGGCATGCGCCGCATTCACCTTTTCGGCGTTCGCCTTCACGTAAGCCACGAACTCCTTGAGGTCCTTCGGCGGAAAGTCCTTGCGCGCCAGGATCAGGATCGGCGTGCCCGCGAGCAGCGCGATCGGCTCAAAGTCCTTTTCGGGATGATAGGCGAGCTTGGGATAGAGCGGCACCGATGCAGCGTGCGTCCCCATATGCCCGGTGATGAGCGTATAGCCGTCATTGGCCGCGCGCGCGGCGCGCGTGGTCGCGGTCGTGCCGCCTGCGCCGACCACGTTCTCGATGATGATGCTCTGCCCGAGCGTCTGCGCCATATGCGAGGTGACGATCCGCGAGATCACGTCGGTCGGACCGCCGGCCGCGAACGGCACGATCATGGTGATGCCGCGCGTCGGATAGGTCTGCGCCTGTGCCGGTGCGACAAAGGAGCACAGCGATGCCAGCACGGCGGCATATGCGCCCGCAGCAAACGTGCGAATGGAAGTCATCTCGATCCCCCCGGACACGAAAAAAAATGCCGGCCAAAAAGGCCGGCATTTTCATTTCACGAAGAGGTCACACAAGTCGATTCGACTTCCGAATGCGGCGCGCCGACGCAGGCCCGCTCAGTTCTCGGATTCGGTGAACACCTCGTCGCGCTTGGAACGCAACGCGGGCAGCACCGTGAGCACCAGAAGGAAGGCCGCGATCCCCAGCAGCACCGCCGACAGCGGACGCGTCAGGAACACGCTCCAGTCACCGCGCGAGATCAGCAGCGCGCGGCGCAGATTCTCTTCCATCAGCGGTCCGAGCACCATGCCGAGCAGCAGCGGAGCCGGCTCGAAATCGTGCTTGATCAGCCAGTAGCCGACCAGACCGAACACACCTGCGAGAATGACGTCCACCGGCGCGTTGTTCACCGAGTAGATGCCGATCGCGCAGAAGATCACGATCGAGGGGAACATCAGCCGGTAAGGCACGCGCAACAGTCGCACCCAGATGCCGACCAGCGGCAGGTTGATGATGATCAGCATCAAATTGCCGATCCACATCGAGGCGATCATGCCCCAGACGAGGTCGGGCTGCTTCTGCATCACCTGCGGGCCCGGCACGATGCCGTGAATGGTCATCGCACCGACCATCAGCGCCATCACCGCGTTCGGCGGGATGCCGAGCGTCAGCAGCGGAATGAAGGACGTCTGCGCCGCTGCGTTGTTGGCGCTTTCCGGCCCCGCCACGCCCTCGATTGCGCCGCGACCGAACCGCGACGGGTCCCGGGCAAGCTTCTTCTCGAGCGTGTAGGCCGCAAACGACGCGATCACCGCGCCGCCGCCCGGCAGAATGCCGAGGATCGAGCCGAGCGCGGTGCCGCGCAGGATCGCGGGCGTCGAGTCGACCAGATCTTTCCTGGTCGGCATCAGGCCGGTGATTTTCTGCTGCACGAGATCGCGATTCATCTCGGCGCCGGCATCGAGGTTGCGGATGATCTCGGCAAAGCCGAACACGCCCATCGCCACCGTCGCGAAGCCGAGACCGTCGGCAAGCTCCGGAATATTGAAGGCCATGCGCGAAGCACCGGTCTCGATGTCCGAGCCGACCATCGAGAGCAACAGGCCGAACACGATCATCGCGATCGCTTTCAGCACCGAGCCCTTGGCCAGCACGACCGCGAAGATCAGGCCAAGCACCATCAGCGAGAAATATTCGGCCGGACCGAACGCCAGCGCCAGCTTGGTGAGCGGCGCGCCGAGAACGGCGATGAGCACGGTCGCGACGCAGCCGGCGAAGAACGAGCCGATCGCCGCAATCGCCAGTGCCGGACCGGCACGGCCCTGCTTGGCCATCTGGTGACCATCGATGGCGGTGACGACCGATGTCGCCTCGCCTGGTATGTTGACGAGGATCGACGTGGTCGAGCCGCCATACTGGGCGCCGTAATAGATGCCGGCGAGCATGATCAGCGCACCGACCGGCGGCAGACCAAACGTGATCGGGAGCAGCATCGCGACCGTCGCGATGGTGCCGATGCCCGGGAGAACGCCGACCAGCGTACCGACGAGGGCACCGATCAGGCACATCAGGAGGTTGATCGGGGAGAACGCGACGGCGAAGCCGTGAGCGAGGTTGGCAAAGAGATCCATTACGCCCTCACTGGACCAGGAAACGCGGGAACATCGGCATCGGCAGACCGAGCACGTAAGGGAATAGCAGCGCGCAGCCGAGTGTCAGGCAGGCGCCGACGATGATCGTTTCGACCCAGCGCGTCTCATGCGTGCCCATCGCCGCGATCAGGAAGCTCGTAAACGCCGAGACCACAACACCAAGCGGACGGATCGCCAGGGCAAAGAAGACGATCGAGGCCATCACGAACAGCGGTCCGCGCCAGGAGTAATGCGCCATCGACGGTCCGTCGGTCAGCAGTCCCGTCAACGCGATGGCGGCGCCGAGAGCCACGAGCAGCCCGCCGAACATCCGGGGGGCCGTGCCCGCCCCGAAAGAGAAGCCGCGCATTCCCTGCAAATCGCTGGAGGCCCACAGCGCGAACAAGGCGAGCGCCATCAGAGCGATCCCGCCGACATAGTCCTGCGCCGACCGGATTGTCATGAACAGCGTGAGGATCGCCGCCGCAAATACCGGGTAGGAATAGATCAGCGCCAGCAGCACATCGGATGACGCCTTCTTGGTGTCACCGCCGATAGATCCGATCAGCGCCCCGGGCGCGCCCGCGACCAGCGCGGTGGCGTGGCTGATCAGGACGGTGGCCGGACCGCGTCCCGCGCCCCACCCAAAAATCGTCCCGATTGACCAAATGAATTCGAAAATCTGCGGCGCTACGGCCAGCAGACAAAAGCCGATCACCACCGACGTGTTTCGGGTGGCTGTCGCTGAGTGGCCCATTGTATCGGCCATGCATGTCTCCTCCGCGACTCTTAAGTCACGAGCACTGTTGTTCTAATCGGCTTGGAAGTTGATCCCCTCGCCCGCACCACTGCCTAGCGATTTTCATCACACAATGCCAGCAAAACCCAACAGGCCCCCGGCGAGCAAAAGCCATAGTGGATTGATGCGCGAGACCGAGGCTATCACTGCAACCGTCGCGGTCAGAAGCAGTGCAGCAATGGTGCGATCGGTCGACTGGGCAAGGATCAGGGCGCTCGCTGCCATCAATCCGATCGAGAGCGGAACCAGTGCAGCCTGAATCAGGCCGGGCCAGCGCGATCGGCTCGGCCGGTTCAGGAGACGGCTGACATAATAGGCAAGCAGCGCCGTCGGCAGGCACATCGCCAGCGTTGCCGCCAGCGCACCGGGGATGCCGGCGACGGCATAGCCGATTAACGTAACGATAAGCACGTTTGGACCTGGAGAGAGTTGCGCGATCGCGTAGGCGTCGGCGAACTGCTTGTCGGTCATCCAGTGATGCACGTCGACCGCGATGCGATGCATCTCGGGCACGGCCGCCGCGGCGCCGCCGACCGCGAACAGCGACATCAAACCAAAGGTGGTGATCAGCGCCCAGATCGGATTCTGGTTGTTCATGCTGCTACCTTCCGCCGCATCAGGAAGGTCACGCCGATGCTGATGGGGATCGCAACCAGCAGCACCGCCTGGAGCGGCAGGCGGAGCACGCCGATGGCGGCGAATACGCCGAGCATCAGGATCAGCGCGACGACATCCATTCGCTTGAACAGCGGCGTCATCATGCGGAACACCACCGCGATCAAGAGGCCGACCGCCGCGCAGGAGATGCCCGCGAGGATACGGCGCAGCACCTCCACTTCGCCGAACCGGGCATAGACGATGGCGAACACGATCATGATCAGCGTCGGCGGCAGCAACAGCCCGGTAAAGGCGGCACCCCCGCCGGCAATCCCGCGCAGCCGCGACCCGAACACCATCGACAGATTGACGATATTGGGCCCGGGCAGGAAATGGCAGAGCGCAAAGGTCTCGTTGAACTCGTCCGCCGTCATCCAGCGATGCTGATCGACAATGGCGTGCCGGGCAAACACCAGGACCCCGCCGAAACCGGCCAGCGACATCCGGGCAAAGGCCAGGAACAGTGCCGGCAAACCAGGTGGAGCGGCTGGGGTGGCGGGGATACCCGGCTCTTGAGCGGCCGGTGCTGAATCCGTGGACATGTCAGGAGCTTAGAACGCAGACGGCTGCAGAGCCAAGATCAGACCCAAGACCGCCCGGAACCTATCCAAAGGGAACCTCGCCCGGGCCGCTCGAAACACCTGTCATTTGAAACCTTTGCCCCCTATATTGGGGGTGCCGGTTCGCCGGCTATGGAAATAAACGGTCGTCGCAATAAACCATTCGGACCCGGGGGCGGTACCCGGCGCCTCCACCAAAGCTCATCGTTCGGCGGGCTTGGCCCACTCGCAGGTGAGCTTCGGCGGGGGCGAAATAGGATCGACGAGGGCGTAAAGGGCGAACTTTTTCCCGGTATTGTTCCGCCGTTATCGGGCTATGCAATAGTTGCCAACGACAACTTTGCTCCGGTTGCTCAGGCTGCGTAACGCAGTTTGAAAGACCATTCTGAAGTCCTAACGGGTTAAGCTCCGTTAGGCGGGGTTCGGAGGCACCTGGCAACAGAAGCCTCCACTTACCTTTTAATTCATTCCCGGCGGGGACTCCTGCTGACCCGTCAGGCGCGGTACTATTGCGGCTTGGCGAGTCGGGCCGGCAGGGCCCAGCTCCTGGAATGCAACAGGACCACCATGGCGACCGATCATATCCGATACGATGTGCTGGCCCGCGACGCGCTGCGCGGCGTGCTGCGGAAGGTACTGACCGATGCCGCGGCCCATGGACTTCCGGGCGAGCATCATTTCTTCATCACCTTCGTATCGAAGGCCGATGGCGTGAAGATCTCGCCGCGGCTGCTCGCACAATACCCGGAGGAGATGACGATCATTCTCCAGCACCAGTTCTGGGATCTGACCGTGCTCGAGGACCGCTTCGAGGTCGGCCTGTCCTTCGGCGGCATTCCGGAGCGGCTGATCGTGCCGTTCAGCGCCATCAAGAGCTTCCTCGATCCGTCCGTGAAATTCGGCCTCCAGTTCGACACCTCCGACGTCGCCGAGGTGGCGTCCGAGACGTTGGCGGCAGCTCCCGCGCCGTCGGCGGTCGCTGTGCCCGCGCCTGCCGCCGAGACTGCGGACAGCACGGAAGCGCCGTCGGCCCCGAGCCAGGGCGGCGCCGAAGTCGTTCGGCTCGATCGTTTCCGCAAGAAATGATCTAGGTTGGGCGCGAAGCCATCGCGCCCGCCCAAACTGCCTATATAGAAGAGCACATGAACAGGCTGCGCGACGTTTCGCGCGGCAGAATGGATGTGCTCATGGCCAAAGCTGCCCGCCCGAAGACTATGTCTCCCGCCACCCGCATCGAGACCGACAGCTTCGGTCCGATCGAGGTCCCCGCCGATCGCTATTGGGGGGCTCAGACCGAGCGCTCGCGCCAGAATTTCCGCATCGGCATCGACCGCATGCCGATCTCGCTCGTGCATGCGCTCGGCATCGTCAAGCTCGCCGCCGCACAGTCCAACCAGGAGCTCGGCCTGCTCGACCAGCGCCGCGCCAACGCAATTATCCGCGCCGCCCGCGAGGTGATCGAGGGCAAGCTGGACGACCATTTTCCGCTCGTGGTGTGGCAGACGGGCTCCGGCACCCAGAGCAACATGAACCTCAACGAGGTGATCGCCAACCGCGCCAACGAGCTGCTCGGCGGCGAGCTCGGCGCCAAGAAGCCGGTGCATCCCAACGATCACGTCAACATGAGCCAGTCGTCCAACGACTCGTTCCCGACCGCCATGCATATCGCGGCCGCAAGCCGCATCCACGCCGATCTCGTCCCTGCCCTCGGCGAGCTTCTCCGCGCGCTGCGCAAGAAGGAAAAAGAGTTCGCCAAGATCGTCAAGATCGGCCGCACCCACACCCAGGACGCGACGCCCCTGACGCTCGGCCAGGAATTCTCCGGCTATGCCGCGCAGGTCGAAAGCGGCATCGCCCGGCTGAAAGTCGCGGTGAAGGAGCTCTATCCGCTGGCGCAGGGCGGCACCGCCGTCGGCACCGGCCTCAATTCGAGCCCTCGCTTTGCAAAACTGTTCGCAAAGCGCGCTGCCGGGATCACGAAGCTCCCCTTCACCAGCGCCGCCAACAAATTCGAGGCGCTGGCCTCGAACGACGCGTATGTGCTGGCGCACGGCGCCATCAACTCGGTCGCGACAGGCCTGTTCAAGATCGCCAACGACATCCGCCTGCTCGGGTCGGGCCCGCGTTCGGGCCTCGGCGAGCTGATCCTGCCGGAGAACGAGCCGGGCTCCTCGATCATGCCGGGCAAGGTCAATCCGACGCAGTGCGAGGCGATGACCATGGTGTGCTGCCAGGTGTTCGGCAACCACACCGCCATCACGGTCGCCGGCAGCCAGGGCCATTTCGAGCTCAACGTCTACAAGCCCGTGCTGGCCTACAACATGCTGCACTCGATCCGCCTGATGGCCGATGCCGCGCGCTCCTTCACCGAGCATTGCGTCAGCGGCATCCGAGCCGACGAGAAGCGCATCAAGGAGCTGATGCAGCGCTCGCTGATGCTGGTGACGGCGCTCGCCCCGAAGATCGGCTACGACAACGCCGCCAAGGTGGCCAAGACCGCGCATGCCAACGGCACCACGCTGAAGGAGGAGGCGCTCCGCCTCGGCTTGGTCTCCGCGGACGAGTTCGACCGCCTGGTGCAGCCGGAAAAAATGACGCGGCCCGGCTGAACTCCGAATTCCGATAGCCATCCGTAATGATACGGAGGCCCGGGGCACACAAATATGACGCCTGGGGGGTAGGATTTGATTACCGTCAATGTCGCGGCGGGACGGCGTGCTACGCAGGTCCATCCGCCCTTGACGGGGCGAAATTCATCGTTTGATGGCCCGAGAGGCCGATTGACGAGGACGAGCGAATGGCGATCAAGTCTTGTAGGGCGCAACGCGGCGCCTTGTTTCTGGAAGTTTCATCCTGCCTGAAGAGGAGCGGATGATGGAGACGCGGCATGGGGAACGTCATCAACCTGAATCGTTTCAGGAAGCGCGCCGAACGGGAAACCTCGGCGAAGCAGGCGGACGCCAATCGGGCGAAGTTCGGCCGCACCAAGGCGGAGCGGTCGGTGGAGGAGACGCGCGCGGACAAGGCGAAGGGGCACCTGGACCAGCATCAGATCGATCGCGAGGATCAGTCATGAAGTCGCCCGTCGTGAAACGATCGATCGTCGTCGCAGGCCACAAGACCAGCGTGAGCCTGGAAGAGGCATTCTGGAACGGCATGAAGGAGATCTCGGGCCTGCGCAACATGACGCTGTCCGAGCTCGTCGGCGAAATCGACGGCAACCGCCAGCAGGGCAATCTGTCCTCGGCGATCCGCCTGTTCGTCCTCGACTACTTCAAGAGCCGCGCCATGGCCGCCATCCAGCCGGAAAAGGTCCCGGCCCAGTAGCGGCCGGGGCGCTTTCCCGCAGCGCCCCGCCGTCTGCACTTTAAAATCACTCTAAGGTGCGGCTTCGGCGCGCGAAGCGAGCTTGACCTCAATGCCCTGCGTTGAAAATACAGGGCATGACCGACAACAATGATACGCGTTCGCAAATGCCGCTGGGCCTGGCCCAGCGCGGCTATACCGGCGTCATTCAGCACCTCTCCGCTGGGGATGCGGGTTCGGCTCTCTCCGACATCGAGCTGGAAAGCCGCCTGATCGAGCTCGGCTTCGTCGAGGGGGCCCGGGTCGAGGTCCTGCACGAGGGGCTGGTCGGGCGCGACCCGATTGCCGTGCGGGTCGACAACATCACGATCGCGGTCCGCCGTCGTGAAGCCATGGCCATCATCGTCGCCTGACGCGACCGGATATTTGATTCCATGGAACTGCCCCTCCTGCATCTCGCCCTGGTCGGCACGCCAAACAGCGGCAAGACCTCGCTGTTCAATGCCCTGACCGGCAGCCGGCAGAAGGTCGCGAACTATCCGGGCGTCACCGTCGAGCGCAAGGAAGGCTTCTTCGTCACGCCGCTCGGACGCCAGGTCTCCGTGGTCGACCTGCCCGGCACCTATTCGCTGCGCGGCCGCAGCCCGGACGAGGAGATCACCCGCGACTTCGTGCTCGGCAAGGCCAGCGGCGAGACGGTGCCCGACCTCGTGCTGTGCGTGGCCGACTCCACCAATCTGCGCCTGACCATCCGCCTGCTGCTGGAGCTCAAGCGCACCGGCCGGCCGATGATCCTGGTGCTCAACATGTTCGACATCGCTACCCGGCGCGGTATCACGGTCGATGTCGAGCGGCTCGCCGGGGAACTCGGCGTGCCCGTGGTCACCTCGATCGCGGTGCGCAAGGGCGGCACGGCCGACCTGCTCGCGCTGACCGACGAGATCTCGGCAAGGCTCGCCGCCGAGCCGCAGGAGAACAGCTGGCGCGCGCTCAGCGTCGCCGAATTGCGCGCCACCCAGCGCGAGGCCGACCGCATCATCACCGATTGCGTCAGCCTGCCAAGCCGGCCCGACACCTGGACCGCGCGGATCGACGCCGTGGTGCTGCACCCCGTCGGCGGGCTCATCGTGCTGGCGCTGATCCTGTTCGTGATGTTCCAGGCGGTGTTCGCCTGGGCGCAGCCGCTGATGGAGCTGCTCAACTCAGGCTTCGACGCGCTCGGCGAATTGGTGCACGCCACCCTGCCCGCCGGCCTGCTGCAGAGCTTCCTCCAGAACGGCGTCATCTCGGGCGTCGGCAGCGTCATCGTGTTCCTGCCGCAGATCATCATCATCTTCCTGTTCATCCTGCTGCTGGAAGATTTCGGCTACATGGCGCGCGCCGCGTTCCTGATGGACCGCATCATGGGCGGCGCCGGCCTGCACGGCCGCGCCTTCATCCCGCTGCTGTCGAGCTTTGCCTGCGCCATCCCCGGCATCATGGCGACGCGCGTGATCGACAACAAGCGCGACCGGCTGACCACGATCCTGATCGCGCCGCTGATGACCTGCTCGGCGCGCATTCCGGTCTACACGCTGATCATCTCCGCCTTCATTCCAGCCAAGGAGATCTGGGGCTTCATCAACCTCCAGGGCCTCGTGATGTTCGGCCTCTACGCCGCGGGCATCACCAGCGCGCTTGCCGTCTCGTTCCTGATCAAGTTCTTCATGCTGCGCGACTATGCGCCGGCGCCGTTCATGCTGGAGCTGCCGGACTACAAGATGCCGCGGCTGAAATCGATCGCGATCGGCGTCACCACGCGGGCCAAGATGTTCCTCTACCGCGCCGGCACCACGATCTTCTCGATGATGGTGCTGATCTGGTTCCTGGCCTCGTTCCCGCAGCCGCCGGCGGGCAGCACCGAGCCCGCCATCGACTTCAGCCTCGCCGCGATCATCGGCAAGGCGATCGAGCCGCTGCTCGCCCCGGTCGGCTTCAACTGGCAGATCGCGGTGGCGCTGATCCCGGGCATGGCGGCGCGCGAGGTCGCGGTCGCGGCGCTCGGCACCGTC
Source organism: Bradyrhizobium betae (assembly GCF_008932115.1). Taxonomy (NCBI): domain Bacteria; kingdom Pseudomonadati; phylum Pseudomonadota; class Alphaproteobacteria; order Hyphomicrobiales; family Nitrobacteraceae; genus Bradyrhizobium; species Bradyrhizobium betae. Next base: position 5,043,301 of record NZ_CP044543.1, on the reverse strand, counting down.
TATGCGATCGAGGGCGGCAAGGAAGCGGCCGAGCAGATCGGCCAGGTGCTGGCGACGAAATGGTCGCTCGCCACCGCGCTGTCGATGCTGGCCTGGTACATCTTCGCCCCGCAATGCGCCTCGACGCTCGCCGTGATCCGGCGCGAGACCGGAAGCTGGACCTGGATGGCGGTGACGTTCAGCTACATGCTGGTGCTGGCTTATGCGGCGAGCCTTCTGACGTACAATGTCGCAGTGGCGCTCGGGGCGGGGTAAAGCTCCTCCGAACCAAAGACCTCCAAAACAACCCCATGCACAGTAGACCGACGCTGTGAGATCAACGGGTTACGCGGCTGCAAAAAATCTTCCGGCCGTAGCACGGATGGAGCGCCGCGAAATCCGGTATCTCACCCCGCAGCTCGTGGGATGAGCAGAGCCTTCCTTGTGCGCCCATCCGGCACGCCTTCGGAAAATCCGTTGACCCGTCGGGCAAAACAGGAGCATGATGGCATCATCCCGAAATTGACAGGGCTGCCTCGGCACGCTCACGAGCTCCGCAAGGCCTGCTCGTGCGTGATGGCCTGCTCCAGCGAGTTGAGCAAGTTCTGCACGTCGGCGATGTCCTGAGCGCGGCCGAGGAAGACGACGGGATAGATCATCGCGTCCTGCGCCAGATAGCGGCGCTTGTCGATCAGCATCTGCCGCAATTTTTGCAGGTTCTCGAGCGGATCGCCGATCGTCACTTCGCCGAAATCCTCGGTCGGTTTGGCGTAGCCGGACGTATCTGCCAGCGTGTCGTATTGTTCGGGGGCAGGCGGTTTCTGAAACATGGGTAACCCTTTTGGCAAGATTGGATGGCGTCAGGCGAGGCTGGGCAGCGGACCGTTCACTGCGTTCATGTCCGGCATGTCGAAGCGCATGTTGGGAATGTCGGCGCTCAGCAAGGGGCGGAGCGCGGGATCGCTGAAGAAGATATCGTTCTTGGGGTCGAGCCGTCCCTCGGTGATGCCTTCGGCGAACTTCTGGGTGAAGTGCACGAGGGGGCGGATCTTCGCTTCCCACGCCGTGAGCGCGTCCGACAATGATCCCTTCAGCAGATCGCTCGCGCCGAGGGAATAGGCCGTCATCATCGCGGAGTTCGCACCCTGCCCCAGCGCCGGCGTCATGCCGTGTGCTGCGTCGCCGATCAGGACGCATTTGCCGTAGTGCCAGGCCGGCGGGAAGACGGAATGATATTCATCGTAGTGACCGGCTGTACCGACACGGTCGATATAGCGGCCCAGCGTTGGAAAGGTCTCCTTCCAGAGTTCCGGTTTGATCGGCATCTGCAGTGCTTCGGAATCCGAGAGCAACGCCACCAGGATCATGTACATGGTCTGCGACGAGCACGGCAGAAGCCCGATGCGGCGTCCGCCGGGATCGTTGTACTCAATGGCAACACGGTCGTTGCCATCGGGGAAATCGCCCGGATGGATCGGGATCAATAGGCGGATCGCACCCTTTCGATGCGTGCCGAGGGGAAGCGCGCCCGCGACCGATTTTCTCACCACCGACTGGATGCCGTCGGCCGCAACGACGAGGTCGGCCTCGAGCCGGCGCCCGCCTTCCAGATGAAGTACGCCATCACGCTCGGCGCCGATAACCCGCGAGCCGACCTCGATGCTCACGCCCGCTTTGGCTGCCGCTTCGGCCAGCGGATCGACCAGCGCCTGCCGCTGGAACATCACGATGCGACCGCCCGTTGCGGAAAACGGCTCGTACTCATGCGTCGTCTGGCCGGAACTCAGGCGGATGATCCACCTGTTGAGTTGATGTCCGCGCGTCTCGATGACGTCATGGAGTCCCAGGGCCTCGAGAATGCGCAGTCCATTCTCGAAGATCGGCAGACCATTGCCACCTGCACGCAAGGCATCGCTTCGTTCGTGCAGCCTGACCGACCAGCCGCTCCGAGCAAGCTTGATGCTCGCGACAAGGCCCGCGATGCCGCCACCTACGATCTCAGCCGAGGGCATCAGTGCATCCCCCGAGCGCATCGTGCCAGATCTGCGGGAGCGAACCCGACGCGCCTTCGAGCGGATCGAACACCGGAACCGCGACGCGCCTGCTGCGTTCGACCATCCGTGCATATTCCTCGACATAGCCGAGCCTGAAATCGTGGATGGCGTGGCCGAGCGGAAACGCACCCGTCAGGCGCAAATCTTCTGTGATCGACTCTCCGAAATGCCCGACACCTGCAGGGATCACGACGAAGTCGCCCTTCGTCATCGTGACGCTCACGCCCTCGGGACCGCCGAAACGGCCGACCAGCGTGCCACGGGTGACCGCGATCAATTCATGGGTGTCGCTGTGAAAATGATGCCGCGGATACATGCCGAACGAACTGTGCCAGTCCGTCGGCCATTCGTTCCTCCGGAACAGATCCTCGATATCCAGCGGCCGCATGTCGAAGGCCTGGCGATAAATCAGGACCGGCAGGCGCGAATTCGGAATGCGCCCGTTGCCTTTCAGCACATGTGTTTCGATGTTCATAGGTGAATTCTCCCAGAGCATTCGCGCGCCGTTCGGCACGCCTTGCGGCAAATGAATTGCTGTATCGACGGGCGCGACCGCATCCCGTTTCGAAAGGGACCGATCCCGTCCTTCAGGCGGGATTGCGCATCGTGAGACCGTCGAGAAAGATATCGATACCGTCGGCGTAGACCTGTTCGATCGTGCGTTCGTAGAACGTCGTCCGCCCGGCCACGGCAAGGTAGGCGTTGCCCATCCATTGCCCCCACAGGGACAGCGTCGCCGCCCGCGCATCGACGGGCCTTGCCTCCCCGCGCGCGATTCCGAGCTTGATTGCTTCCTCGATCGCGAGAATGCCGTCATTCAGCCGCGCGCTGATCTTTGCGGCGGCCTCGGCGGGCAGCGTTTCCTTGCGGCCAGGCATAAAGAAGAACGACAGCGTCGTGAAATATTCGGGATGGACACGGAAGAAGTTCATATAGCCCGTGGCCATCCGAAACAGATTGTTGCGGACCGAGTCGTTACGGTCGAAGGACGTCGTCAGCACGGTGATCATCTCGTCGAGGTCGCGGAACAGCAATTCCTCGTACACTTCCTGCTTGCTCTTGAAGTACAGATAGATCGTTGCCCGGGAGATGCCCGCGACATCAGCAATGTCGTCGATCGTCACCGACGCGTAATCGCCGGCGAGAAAGATTGTTTTCGCTGCGTCGAGGATCTCGGCACGCCGGCGCACGATGCGCTTCGAGCGACGCCGCTCCTTGACCGCTTCAGGATCGTGTTTGTCGTCAGATTCCAAGATAGGCACGCCTCAATCCATCATCCCGCAGAAGGGTGGCGCCGAGCCCATGCATGGCGCCTCTCCCGCTTTCCAGCACGTAAGCGTAGTCGGCCGTCTCGAGCGCGTGGACGACCTGTTGCTCCACGATCAGGATCGGAACGCCCTGGTCGCGGATCGTTTTCACCAGCCTGAAGACTTCCTCGACCAGCATCGGCGCGAGACCGAGCGTCGGTTCGTCCAGCATCAGCAGGCGCGGACAGGACATCAGGCCGCGTCCGATCGCACACATCTGCTGCTCGCCGCCCGACAGGGTTCCGGCGAGCTGGTCGCGGCGTTCGGCCAGGCGCGGCAGAAGATCGAAGATGAATTCGAGCTGCTGCCTCCGTCGTCCGCGCGCCGCCTTGCCATAAGCGCCGATCTCCAGATTCTCCAGCACGCTCATGAAGGGAAATAGCCGCCGACCCTCCGGCACGTGAATGAGACCGAGTTCAACGACCTTGTGCGGCGTCAACCGCGAAATGTCCTTGCCGTCGAGCTCGATGCGCCCGCTCCGGTTCTTCACCAGCGCGGATAGCGCCGATAGCGTCGTGGTCTTGCCGGCGCCATTGCTGCCCACCAACCCGACGATCTGCTTCTCGCCGACGTCGAACGAGAGCTGCTCGACTGCCTGAACGTCTCCGAAGCGAACACTGAGATCACGGACACGCAGCATCGGTCAGCTCCCCGAAGCAGCGAAATTGGCGCCGAGATACGCCGACAGGACGACCGGATTGCGCGTGACCTCTTCCGGCGCGCCCGTTGCGATCGGCTCGCCGTTCTGGAGAACCAGGATATGATCCGAAAGCTGCATGACTGCGCTCATGTGATGCTCGATGACCACCAGGGCAATTCCCCGCTCCTTGAGCCTCTGGATGAAGCCGATCATCCGCTTCACCTCGATCGGGATGAGACCACCCATGACCTCGTCGAGCAGGAGCGCACGAGGCCCCGTTGCGAGCACCTTGGCCATCTCCAGGCGCTTGCGATCGCCGATCGGCAGCTGTCCGGCGGAGACGTCGCAGAGGGCGGACATATCAAGGTCTCTCAGTACCTGGCGGGCAATGTCGCGAGCCATCTCGATCGATCGCGCTCGAAGCATGGCACCCATCACGACATTATCGAGCACGCTCAGGCCGCGAAAGGGTTGCACGATCTGAAACGTTCGCGCCAGACCGGCCCGGCACCTGCGCTCGGGGGACAACCCACCCAGATCGCCGTCGTCCAACGACACCGACCCGGCGTCCGGCTTGATGAATCCGGTCAACAGGTTGAAAACCGTGGTCTTGCCAGCGCCGTTCGGGCCGATGATCGATAATATCTCGCCCGGGCGCGCCGTGAAGCTGACGTTCTTGACCGCCGTCAAGCCGCCGAAACGCTTGGTCAGGCCCGTCGCTGTCAGGACCGCCACGCCAGCCTCCGCTTCAGGAATGCGTGGGCCGAAGGTCCAATGCCCATCGGAGCGGCAAGCAGCACCAGAATCACGATGGCGGCGTAGGCGAGTTGCGTGAGGCCGGAAATCTGGTCGCCGAGATAGACCTGCATGACGACGGACACGACCGACACCAGCAGCGCGCCGACAATGGGACCATAGGCCGTGCCGAGTCCGCCGAGGATCGCCATCAAGGCGAAATTGAGCGACAGGTTCAGGCCCATTACGCTATCGGGATCGATGTAGAGATAATACTGCGCGTGCAGCGTTCCGCAGATGCTGATGAGGCCGGCGGACAGCGCGAAGACCCCGATGCGCAACGGCAAGGTACGAATGCCCAGCGCACGCGCAGCGTCGTGGTTCTCCCGGAAGGCCACCAGTGCGTAACCGACCTTGCTGGCGGCAATGATCCGCGTGATGACGTAGAAAATAACCACGAGGCCCAGCGCGAGATAGGTGTAGATCAGTTTCTTCGCGAAAATCAGATTCTCGGGACTGGGCCGCAGCGGAATCGCGAGGCCCGACGATCCACCAGTGAAGTCCCGGAGGTTGATGGCGCTGATATGGACGACGGCGCCGAAGGCCAGCGTCGACATCACGAAGAACGAGCCTTTCAGCCGCATCGTGACGGCGCCCAGCAGCACGGCAAGTATTCCGCTGAGGATGGCGCCGAGCCACATTCCGATGAGCGGACTGATGCCGGCTTTCAGGAACAGGATGGTCGAGACATAGGCGCCGATTCCGTAGAAGGCCGCATGACCAAGCGAGAGCTGTCCCGCATAGCCACCGCTTAAATTCCAGGCCAGCGATGCCGCGGCGCCGAGGAACGCGAGCGTGACGGCCGCGACGACGAACGCATCGGAAAAGATCAGCGGCAGCGCGGCCAGGATGACAAACCCGGCGATCGGCAACCCAAAACGAAACGCAGGAGACTTTTTCATCAGGTGACGTCCATCACTTCTGCGCCCTTCCGACCGAGGAGACCGTTGGGACGCACGGCGAGGACGATCATGAACAGCACGAAATAGACGAGCTGCTTCATCTCTCCGCCGGCGAAATATCCGGTAAAGGACTCCACCAAACCGATCAGCAGGCCCGCAATCACCGCGCCGGCGATGCTGCCCATGCCGCCGAGGACGACGATGACGAAAGAGATGAGGATCATGTCGGCGCCGGTGTAGGGATTCACCGGAAACAGCGGCGAGAGGAGAATGCCCGCCGCCCCCACCAGCGCACAGCCGAGCGCGAAGGTCACTGCATAGACCCGGTCGACATTGATGCCGACCAAACGGGCCGACCGGCGATCCTGGGCCGTCGCTCGGATCGCAGTTCCGACATAGGTATATTTCAGGAACGCCGCCAAGCCGCCCGCCAGCGCCAGCGCCACGACGAAGACTGCGACGCGCAGCCAGGACACATACAAGGGACCGATCTGAAAGGCCACCGTCGCGTAAGGTGTCCTGACCGTGCGGAAGTCGGACGTGAACAGCGACAGCAGGAGATTTTGCAGGAACAGGGATAGCGCGAATGTCACGAACACCTGCACCACATGGGGGCTTCGAGCGTCGGACGGATCAGCAAGCGCTCGGTGAGAAGACCGAGGCCGAACATCAGCGGTACGACCGCGATGCTTGCGACGAACGGATCGACCCCGACGCGCTGGAACATGAAATAGGTCATGTACATCGCGATCGTCAGATACTCGCCATGTGCGAAGTTCACGACGCGCAGGACGCCGAAGACCAGCGTCAAGCCGACGCTGATCAACGCGTACACTCCGCCGATGAACAAGCCCGACAGCGCGAGCTGGATAGCGATGTCCATGGTTCTCGTCCGCCCCGACCCGGCTCGCCTTACCGTGCGTTCCAGGCAGGCAGCGGCACCATGATGGCGTCGCGGACCTTGTTGGCCTGCGGATAGACCGAGATCATCTTCTCGCCCTGCCACTGGATGACGCTGCCAACGGCGCGCTGGTTCTGGCCCTTGTCGTCGAACTTCAAACCCCAGCCGTTGATGTACGAGCCGACGGGAACGTCGGCTTTGAGCGAGGCTTCGCGGAGATCGGCGGCATTGTCGGAGGCCGCCTTGGCGAGAATATCCCGTGCGAGCGCGATGCCGACGACGAACCCCAGCGATTCCTGGACCGCGGGCGCCACCTTGAATTTGGCCTCGTAGCGCTTGACGAATTCATCGCGGTCCGCGCGTGCCTCGGCCGAGAGAGAATTGACGTTGGCTTCGAGCGGGAACGACGACGAGAAGATACCGTTGACGTCCTTGCCGATCGCCTCTGCCAGCGACAGGGTGGAGTGGCCGGCGCTGGTACCCACGAACGCCCTCGGGCTGTAGTTCATCTCCTTCATCTGGCGCTGCAGAAGGATGGCGTCGTTGATGAACTGGGTCGCGATGATCACGTCCGGGTCGAACGAGCGCAGCTTCAGCACCAGCGGCGACAGGTCGGTGGTCTTGGCGGAATAGAGCTCGCGCAGTCCGATCTTGATGCCGAGCTTTTCGGCCTGTTCGATGGCGGCCTTGGAGACATCGACACCGAACGCCGAATCCTCGGCAATGACGGCGACCTTGAGGTTCTTCGGCTCGATCTTCAGCATCGGCGCGATCACTTCGGCGGTGTAGATCGGAGCAGGTTGTCCGAGTCCGGCCGCGCTGAGGCCCATGCGGAACACGTTCTTGAAATCACGCTCCGTGTAGTTGTTGGCGACCGCCATGCCTTCCCAGTAGAAGGCGCCGTTGCGTTCCGCCTCCTGGCTCGCCACCATGCCGACGGCGCTCGTCGAACTGCCGGTGAAAATGCGCACGCCTTCCCGCGATGCAAGGCGATTGGTCTCGCTGATGGCGGCCTGCGGGCTGTTTCCATCGCCCTTGAACAGCTGGATCTTGCGGCCCTTGATGCCGCCGCGACCGTTCATCAGGTCGATGGCCACTTCGACCCCTTGAAAATTCTGGTTGCCGAAGACGGAATTGCCGCCTGTCAGCGGGAAGATGCCGCCGATCTTGATCGGCTCGTCGGCGAATGCCGTGCGAGATGAAAGAACCGCCGGCGCCGCTGCGAGAAGGCCGAGAACCGTTCGGCGCGAAGCGTGATGCTTGGACTGAGACATTGCTTACCCCCTTGTGAAACCGCGATCGGCGCAGCCGAAATTCCCGGCCCGCCTCGTGACGAAATATCCGCGCGCGTATCTGCCCCGGCGGGCACGGCTCGAAGCGATGGTGAGATGCGTTGGAATCCGGAGGCTGATTGCTCCGCCCTGATCGGGGATCGCCGCCGAAGCTCTTTGGTCCAGCCCATGGGCCGGATTCGAGTTCCGCGAGCTCTGTTTTCCTGAACAACTCACAATGGATCATCCATTTATTAGATGTATTTGAGTTATAGTTCATAAATTAGACGTGTAAATATATTTCGTCTAATTTTTTTGAGCGACGACCTGTCGCAGCTGCGCAGGCCAGCGGGCTCACTTCGGCGCCGTTGGGATCGGCAAGCCGATTCACAGCTCCGGCGCTGCCGTTGCCGTCGACGCGAAGGCTGGGCAGAGGTGTGAAAATCCAGGCTATGGCTGATGCGCCGGCTGACCGGTCGGGGCGAAACGGGAGCGCGATGGCAGCATTGATCCGCTGCGTTGCCCCTCAGCGCTGGCTGCCCTGTGCATCGTCCGGATCGGTTTCCGCCTCCGGGATCAGCACGGCGGGTTCGTCATAGCCTTTGCGGCTGCTGTAAAATACCAGCGCCATCAAGCCGACGCCGACGACCAGCGAGAACACGACGCCGAGTACCAGCGCGACATAGCCCGACGCCGGCACGCTGGTATCGGTGCTGATCCAGCCGAGATAGCCGAGAACGCACGCGGCGACGAGCATCGCGCAGAGCACTGCGATGACAGTCCATCTGGCGAGCCTGCCGCCTTGCGGAAGGGATGATGCGGGTTGTCCGTCAGTGCTGTTCATGAAGCTCTCCTCACGCGGCCGTCGCGCCACGCTTACGGTGCGGTGGCCTTGGTCGCGATCGCATGCAGGGCCCCGGTCATCGCAGTCACGGCAGCCTTGGCAGGCTCACCGACACCATGACGCCCGGCGAGATAGGCGGGATCGTTGTAACTGAGCCAGGTTACGCCCTGCTCGTCCTGCCAGACCAGCGCCTTCAGCGGCAAATCGATGCCGACAGTCTGCGCTTGCTGCATCAACGGCGTGCCGCCCTTGGCGTTGCCGAAGATGATGAGATCGGTCGGCCGCAAGTTCAGGCCGACAGCGCTGGCACCCGCCGCATGATCGACATGGGCAAACACGGTGAGGCCCTTGGCCTTCACTTCGGCTTCCAGCCGCTTCATCGTATCTGCCGGCCCGAAACTGCTCTTGATGGTGATGAGTCCGTCTGCGGCCATCGCCGGTGTCCCCCATGAACATGTCGCTGCAATTACAGCGAGGATCTTGATCAGCGCCGAAAGCTTCATCCGCCGCTCGCTCACTTCTTGCGGAACAGCTTTGCCGGGTCGAATTCCGGCTCCGGAATGAAGCCGTCGCGATTGGGCATCCTGATTTTCGGCAAGGACTCCCTGTCGACCTTGCCGTCGGCGGCAACGATGCCGTTGAGGCTGAGGATGTAGGCGGTGACGGCATAGGTCTCGTCGACGCTGAGCGAGCCCGGTGTCGAATACGGCATCGCGCGATGAATGTAGTCGTACAACGTCGTCGCATAGGGCCAGAAACTGCCGACAGTCTTGACCGGCACGCTGGACGCGAGCGTGCCCTGACCACCGGCGAGACGATCCTTGATGCCGCCCTGGCCGTTCTCGCCGTGACAGACCGCGCAATTGTCGGAGAAGACCTGCTTCCCCCGCGCAGCCGTACCGCTGCCGTCAGGCAGGCCCTTGCCGTCAGGCCCGACGTCGATGTCCCACAGCTTGATCTCCTCCGGCGTCGCCGGTCGCCCGAAATCGAAAGCCAATGCAGGCGCCGCGAGCAGCCCGATGGAGACCAAAACAGTGAGGAACAACTTGCTATGCGAGGACATTGCGGACCCTCCCGGCCTCGTCGATGCTCCAGGTCTGCTGGGCGTTGTAGTGGAACAGCGCATTGGTCCCCATCGCGGCGATGAAGGACTGCCGGTCCGGCTGAGCGTTACCCTGGTCGTCCGTCGAGCGGCTTACGATCCTGGTCGGCTTGCCGTCCCAGACCCAATCCATCTGAAAGCGCACCTGCGCCTTGGACAGCACCGGCTGGCTCAGTTGTGCTTGCTTCCATGTCCTGGCGCCGTCGGTCGAAATCTCGACCTTGGCGATCCTGCCATGGCCGCTCCAGGCCAGACCGGAGATGCGGTTGTCGCCCGGCTTTATCTGCATCATGCCCGAGGGCTGGGTGATGACGGAGTTGGTCTCCATCCGCAGCTGGAACTGCCGGGCCTTGCCGTCCGCGAGCAGTTGCGTGTAGCGCGCCGTCTCCCAGCGCGTCATCCAGGGCGCGTTGCCGAACTTGAGGCGGCGCAGCCACTTGATGTTGAGGTTGCCCTCGAAGCCCGGCATCACCAGCCGCATCGGAAAGCCGTGCGCCGGCCGCAGCGGCTCACCGTTCTGCCCATAAGCGACGAAGGCCTCGTTCATGATCTCGTCTGTGAGGGGAATGCTGCGATCGACGCCCGCGCCGTCGCCACCTTCCGCCAGCATCCAGTTCGAGCCCTGGTCCTTGCTGACGAGCTCGATCAGGAATTTGAGCGGCACGCCGGTCCATTCATTGGTGCTGACGTGGCCATGCGTGTTCTGCACCGTGAGATCTGGATCGGCCTTTTTCCAGTTCTCCCATCCGTTACCGGTGCATTCGATGAAGACCACGCGCGTGATCGACGGCATGCGCTTGAGATCGTCCACGCTGAAGACCTGCGGCTTGCCCACCATGCCATGGATGAGAAGCCGGTGTTGCGCGGGATCGATATCAGGCACGCCGGAATGGCTGCGCTCGTAATGCAGATCGGTCGGGGTGATGTTGCCCACCAGCTTCTGGTGCGGGGTCTTGGAATTGATGGCATCGCCGGGATCGACGTTGCGCTTGCCCGGGGTGGCCTCGGGAATCCGGTCGATCCTGGCGAAACGGGAACGTTCGCTGTGTGCACTGAGATCGGCGCCGGGCGCGCGATCGGGAACATCGGCCAACGTCTCGGCGCCGGCTGCCTCGGTCGCAACCGCGCCAAGAATGCCCGCCGAGAGGCTTCCCACGAAGCCGCGGCGCGACAGATTCGCAGGCCGCGGCAACAATTCGATTGGCGCCTTGGAGGTCATATCATCTCCCGTTGATATCGTGCTTTTTTGGAAATCGCGGCCGCTTTCATGTCGCGACATTTAGCGGACGCCGCGCAAATTGCTCGTTAGGTTGTGTTAGAACTCATGAGGAGCCACCGGACGTACGGCTGCGCGCCCGTTGACCCCTCGGGCAAAACACCGGCACAATCGCACCATCGGCTTCAGCGTCTTCAAGATTGCACCAAAGCGACTGCCTGCTTCCATGGATCACTTCAGCACGAAGAGCCTGACCGCCGAGAGACTGAACGAAAGCCACCTCGCCGATCTCGCCGCGCTCCATCTCGATCCGGAAGTGTCCCGCTATCTCGGCGGCGTGCGTGCACCCGAGGTCACGGCGACCTATCTCGCGACCAACATGGCGCATTGGGATCAGCATGGTTTCGGGCTGTGGGTGCTGCGAACGAAAGACGGCGCTTTCGCCGGACGGGCCGGCATCCGGCATCTCCTCGTGGACGACATCGACGAGATCGAGATCGCCTATGCCTTCAAGCGCGAGTTCTGGGGCCAGGGGTTAGCGAGCGAGGTCGCAATCGCGCTGACGGACATCGGGCTGTCGCACCACGAACTGCCCTCCCTCATCGGCCTCGTCTATGTCGATAACGGCGCGTCCCGCCGCGTGCTGGAGAAGGCGAATTACGTTCTCGAGAAGAACACCGTGCGTCATGGCGAGGACGTGGTGATCTACCGCATGCGGCGATGAAAGGCGGGCTCGTAGCTCGTAGGATGGGTAGAGCGCAGCGGAACCCATCGCGCCTCAGCACGCTCAGCAGCAATGATGGGTTTCGCTGCGCTCTACCCATCCTACAGACTGGATCGACGTCGAATGAATTCTGACGCGGACAACATCGTCGGATTGTACCGCCGCCATGCAGCGGCATGGTTACGTCAGCGAGGACGCGAACTGACGGAGCGCAAGTGGCTCGACCGGTTTGTCGCGCTCCTGCCCGCAAAGCCTAAAGTGCTCGATATCGGTTGCGGCCCCGGCGAGCCGATCGCGCGCTATTTGCTCGAAACGGGGTGTGTCGTCACGGGGATCGACGCCGCTCCGGAAATGATCGACATCGCAAAGGGCAGTCTTCCCGACGCGACCTGGCTCGTTTCGGACATGCGCTCATTGACCTTGAACGCGACGTTCGATGGCTTGCTCGCCTGGAACAGCTTCTTCCATCTGAACCCTGAGGACCAGCGCCGGATGTTTCCGGTCTTTCGGCGGCATGCCGCCGGCGGAGCGGCGCTGATGTTCACCAGCGGCCCATCATTTGGGGAAGCCATCGGGAGCTTTGAGGGCGAGCCGCTCTATCATGCAAGTCTTGACGCGACCGAGTACCGCCAATTGCTCGACGATAGCGGCTTTGACGTCGTCGATCATGCGGTCGAAGACCCCGAATGCGGGCGGCTGACCATCTGGCTCGGACGTCTGCGCAACGCGGCTTCGCCCGCGAGCGTCAGCTCGTAGCTCGCAAGATGGCTTACCTGAAATAGCCCAGCACGAGATCGGTATCCGAACTGCCGGCGACGGTGCCGTTCAGCTCGGCGTCGATGACGCGGCGACAGGCTTCGATCGCGGCGTGGTCGCCGAGATCGTTGGCGGCTTCCAGCACGAGCCAGGCGACATCGACCGTGGCCTTCTCCGGAGCCGACCCGCTCGTCTCGGCGGTGAGGCTTTTGGTCTTGCGAACCGCGGTGCCGAATTGAGGCAACATTGCAGATACTCCCCTTCGAATTCCGGGATGATGCTCAGTGCACCTGTTGGAGCTCGGGCTGACGGCCCGCGTCGGCACCCGCCGTCTTGCGGGACTGGTAGAATTTCAGGACGCTGCGCGAGGTCTCGATCTTGAGCCGGCCGAACTCCCGCTCGCTATCGTGGAGCTCGCGCGCCGTGATCAGATGATCCTTGGCGCCGAGGAACAGCAGCGACATCGTCGTATCCCAAGAAAAATCAAGCGCCTTGCACAGCACCAGGATCATCTCGCGGTTGCGGTCCATCATCGCGCGCTCGATCACGTCGACCGGCAGCGACGACAGCAGCGACAGGCCGATCTGCACCTCGTCGAAACGGTGCTGGCGCGCATAGTTCGAGATCGAGTCCTGGTTGAGGTTGCCCTGCCGGTACTGCGTCGTCACCACGCGCTTGGCGACGAAATAGCTGCGCGAGGACGGACCGAACTTGGATTGCAGATCGCCGGTAACCTCGGTCACCGAGCTCTGGATCTGCGACATCATCTCGGGGCGCTCGCTCTCGAGCCGGCGGCGGACGTCTTCCGACGCCTTCGAGATCAGCTGCTGGAAGATGTGGCGCGGCACGTCCTTGCGCAGGCCGAGCTGCTCGGCGAGGATCGAATCGCCCTCGGCACGTCTGACCATGTGAAGCAGGCCCGAGCCTGAAAAGCGTGCGCCCTCGTTCCTGGCGACGGAGGTCACGACCTCCTGGTCGCCGCGCTTGACCAGCACGTCGGTGACGGCCTCGCCGATCGACTTGCGCTGGGCGATCGCCAGCAGGTGCGACTGGCCCTTGGTCAGGGCGCTCTCGACCAGCATCTTTTCGTCGATCCGCGTGGAGTCGCGCAGCACGGGACCGGCGACATCGATCTCGTCATCGAGGGCGAGCTTGGCGATGACGTTGAGCGGGGCGTGATCGCAGCCCGCCATCAGTTCGGAGAGCTGCGCCCGCGCGGCAACCTCGATCTCGTCAGCAAGCCGGCCGATGACCTCGCCGAACGTGCTGATCTCGTTTTCGCTGTAGCGGCCGGTGATCAGGATGTCGGTCGCATGCCACAATGCCTTGGCCCGGCTTTCATCGGAGCCGCGCGCGATTGCGTCGTCCAGATCCTGTAGAAGCGATTTCGCCCCATTCATATCGATCACCCCAATTCTTCCCAGTTCTTGGCGAGCCCATCCTGCTTGTGCTGGCAGGATGCCGAATTCCTCTGGGAACAGACATTAGGGAACAAACGCTGGAATCCGGTAAAGTCGGCAGATCAGTTTTGCTGACGAGAATTCATTCAAATGCGAGGGAATGGGTTTACCGGCGGGTAAGGCGGGAAGTTTGGCTCCCTCTCCCGCTTGCCGATGAAGCTGGAGGCACTGATGCCTCCCCGGCGTCATGGCCGGGCGCGTCCCGGCCATCCACGCCTCACCGCACGCGCCCAAGACCGTGGATGCCCGGGACAAGCCCGGGCATGACGACCTAATCGCCTTACGGATTCGACGGCGTCAGGACCAGCGGCGGTTTCGGCTTGGGCTTTGCCGGCGGCGGGCCCGGGGCGGGTCTTACCTCGATCGGCGGCGGCAGCGGTGCGACCTGGCTTGTGATCGGAGGACTCATGAGTGGAGGACTTGCAATTGATGGGCTTGGCGCGGCAGGTGCGGCCTGCGGCGCCTTCGGCGTCGGCGCGGCTTTGGGCTTCGGCGGCGCACGGCGCGGGTCGCGGCCGGGCATCGGCACGTCGGTCAGCGACGGCTCCGGCGCAGGGTCCGGCGACACCAGCGTCGGCAGCGCGGCGGTCGCCGGCGGCGGCTCGCCGCGCTCGATCGCATCGAGCCGGCGGGTCTCCCGATCGATGGTGCGCACCGCAAGCCATGACGACAGCGGCGCCAGATCGACGGTGCGGTTCAGCCTGTCGGGGGGACCCGCCGCGAACAGCTGGATCTCCGGCGGGGCGCCGGACAGCCCGGTCATGATCGGCGTCAGGCTGGCACGGATGTCGGCCTGGTCGGCGGGAATGTCGTAGCCGCCGGACACGATGGCGCGGGCGTTCTTCGCCTCGAGCGGCGTCGCACCGACGCGCAGGCGTCCGTCGCGGATCGTGAACGGGATCTGTGCCGAGGCGACCGCGATCGGCGCGGCGGCAAGCGCGGGCTCGACCAGTTGCCGCAGCCTGACATCGTCGGCGACCTGGCCGCCGTCGCTGGCGCGGATGGCGATCTCGAAGGCTCGCGGATTGAGGCCGGCGATCTCGGCGGACTCCAGCGTCACCGTGCCGTTGCCGGCGAGCGCGCCGGTCAAGGCCGCGACGCTGCGGCCCTGGCTCGTCAACGCCATCTGGATCGACGCACGCCCCTTGGGCAACGCGAGATCGCGGTAACGCAGCGCCGTCGCATCGACATTGCCAAGATCGATGCGTGCATTCAGCGTCAGACCGTTGGCGCCATTCCTCGCGTCGAGGCTCGCCGACATCTCGCCGCCGCCGACGCCGCCCTTCAGCGCATCGAGCGCGAGCGACTGGCCGTCGCTCCTGATCGTGCCGCCGACGGGACGCAGCTCGATGCCGCCGGGCAGCGTGCCGCGCAGCGCCTGGAAAGCGACGCGGCCGCGCCAGCCGCCGAGAAGCCCGGAGCTCAGCGGCTCGCCGGCATCATGTCCGGCAGCGCCGATCGCCATCGCGAGCGCCGGCATCAGGTCGAGCGAGTCGAGGCCGACTTCGCCATCGACGCTCTTCTCCTGATCCAGCGTCACCGACAGATGGCCGCGCAGATGCGAGCCGGCCGCGCTGCTGTCGAGATCGTCGAAGGTCAGGCGATTGCCTGACAGCCCGACGCGCGAGGACAGGCTGACATTCCGGGTCGATGTATCGGTCGGACTGGTGCCGAACAGCGGCGCCAGATTGGCGTTGCGCACGCGCAGGTTCACACTGGCCTTTGGCTCCTGCGCGGACAGATCGACGCTGCCCTGCGCATCCGCGTCCAGGCCGCCGCCGCCGAGCTTCGCGGTCAATTGCATCGGCCGGCGCCAGGCGCCGGTCACCTTGCCTTCGAACTGCGAGGCGCCCTCGCCCGCGGCCATCACGCGATCGAGCCCGAGCAGCGCCAGCAATGCACCGGCCTGCGGCGTCGAGGCTTTCGACTCCAGCGTGAAGTCGCTGTTGCGCAAGCGGTCGATATCGATGCCGTCGACGGAAGCGGCCGGCGTCTGCGCGACAAGCGTCGCGGTGGCCTTGAGCTGCGGCGCGTCGAGGTCGAGCACGGCGCGAGCGTCGCTGCGATCGGCATGCTCGGCATTCCTGTCGAGGCTGAGGTCGAGCTTCAGGCGGGTCGCGCCTGGCAGCGGAGGGAGAGCGTCGAAGCGTGCGCGCACTGCAGGCGCAAACGGCTCGAGCAACGCGGTGAGCTCGCGCATCGAACTGGCGGCAGATTTCAGCGCGAGCTTGCCGGTGGCCTTGACGCGGTCGAAGCCGCCGCTCGCCTCCGTGGTCACGCCGCTGGCCTGGCCGAAGCGCAACTGCTCCAGCGACAGCGCCGCCGGCCCGTAGCCGAGCTTTGCCGTGAACGGCCGCAGCTCCTGGCCCGCGGAGATCGCGCGGCCGACATCGAGCGACAATTTGGCTTCCTCCGGCCATTCGCCCTGTGGGCCGCCGAGCGCGCGGACGAAGCTCGCGGCGGCGTCGAGATCGAGACGGTCGGCCTTGAGCTCGGCGTCGATCCGCGAGCCCCTGCTCGCGCCGGTCTGGACGAAGGCAATACGGCCCTCGACCGCGCCGCCTTCAATATCGGCCTTCAGCTTGTCGATGGCGAAATGGTTGGCGGCAATCGTCACGTCGCCGGCAAGCCGCAGCGGCCGCGTGCTGCGGCGGTTGACCTCGCTGCGGCCCTGGAGCCACGCCACCAGCGTATCCGGGTCGGCCGACTCCACGCTGAGACGGCCGCTAAAGCTGTCGGCGCCGGGCGTGGCCCCGTTGAGCGACAGCTGCGTCATGCCGGGCGCGCGCAGCTCGAGCCGCTGGAAGGTCCAGGACCGGCCGTCGGTCTGAAGCTCCGTCGTGATGTTCTGGAGCGGGCGGCCACCGAGCATGATCTGGTCGGAGTTGAACTCGATCTGCGCCGGGATCGGCGCCTGCGGGATCGCGGCGAGGCCCGCGCGCAGCGCCGGCAGAACGCGCAGCGGCTCGGCATCGTCCTTGCCGACGAGCTTGTCGGCATCGACCTGGCGCGCCGACAGCACCGCCCGTAGCAGCGGCGAGGCGCCGAACCTGAGATCGCCGACGCCGCCGACTTTCAACGCGTTGTCATCGGCGCCGACGCTGACATCGACCTGATCGAATTTGGCCCCTGCCGGATCGGCCTTGAGCTTCGTCGTGAGCTTCCATGGCGTCGGCCCTGCCTCGCCTGCCTTCTTCGTCGCCGGCACAGCCAACGTCAGCGCACCGTCGAATTTCGGCAGGCGGTTGTCGAAGGCGAGCACGCCTTCGAGATCGGCGAGGATGGCGCGCTCGCCGGGATCGATGTTGAGGTGGAGGCGGGTGGCGCTGCCGTCGGCGCTCGGGCCGGAAGAGACGCGGAACGGGTAGCGCACTCCGGCGGCGGTGAATCGACCGTCGCCGCGCACCGAGCCCGCGAGCGAGCGCACGTCTCCGGAGAAGGCGATGTCGTTGAGCTCCAGCGTCGAGCGGCTGGCGGCGTCGTGCAGGGCGATGCGGCCGGTGAGGTTGACCCGCTCGATGGCCAGCGAGGCCAGATTGAAGGTGCCGCTCGCGGTGGACGGCAGATCGACCCGCCCCCTGGCGTCGAGGCCGAGATCCACCGCCATGCCGCCTACCGTCAGCTCGGTGGCGCGCCATTCGCCGCGCATCAGGGAGCTCAGGCTGAACTCGACGTCGAGCTTGTCGGCGCGCAGGCGGCCGAGATCGTTGTTGCCGCCGAAGGTGACCGCGCGCAGCCGCAAGGTCGGCGCCGGCAACAGCCGCGCGTCCAGCTCGCCCGCCACCCGCACCGGCACGCCGATGATCCGGCCGGCCTCCGCCTCGAACTGGGGCCTGAACTGGTTCCAGTCGATGAAGTAAGGCCCGATCAGCGCGGCCAGCAGCGCTAAGATGAAGGCAATCGCCAATCCGAGCAGCGTCGTCTGCACGGGTCTCCCCTCGGCCAAACCGTGACCCGGGCCAAACCTTGACCTGGAAGGTTTCAGGCGCGCCGGAACAGCCCCTTATATAGGGGGAAGTGTGGCGAAGTCACAGCGACTGTTGCGCGCGGCGGTTAACACCCCCGGGCTTACCAACTGGCGGGGAGCTCCGTCAGGCCGCGCAGCACGAAGGTCGACCGCCATTTGGGGTTCTCGACGTCGTCGATGCGCAGATCGGGCAGCCGCCGCAGCAGCGTCGCAATGGCGATCTCGGCCTCGATGCGCGCCAATTGGGCACCCAGGCAGAAATGGATGCCGCCGCCGAACGACAGCGGCCTGACGTTGGGACGGGTAATATCGAGGCGGTCCGGCCGGTCGGGATAGACCGCCGGGTCGCGGTTGGCCGAGCCGAGCAGGCAGAGCACGGTCTCCCCCTTGGGAATCTGCTTGCCGCCGAGATCCTCGATGTCCTCCAGCGCGACGCGGCCGGTCATCTGCACCGAGGAATCGTAACGCAGAAATTCCTCGATCGCGCCCACCATCAGGTCCGGCCGCGCCTTCAGCAGCGCGAGCTGGTCCGGATTGCGATGCAAGGCCAGCAGGCCGTTGCCGATCAGGTTGACGGTGGTCTCGTGGCCGGCGCCGAACAGCAGGATGATGTTGGCGGTCAGTTCTTCGTTGCTGAGCTTGTTGCCGTCCTCCTCGGCCTGCACCAGTTGGGTGATGAGGTCGTCCCCGGGAGTTTTGCGGCGCAGCTCGAACAGCTGCTGAAAGTACATCTGCGCCATCATGTTGCCGGCGTTGCCCTTGGCGATCTCCTCCTTCGAGAGCGGCACGGGATCGAGCAGCCGGCCGCCGTCGCGCGAGCTCTTGTAAAAGACCTCGCGATGGTCCTCGGGGATGCCGAGCATGTCGCAGATGATGGTCACGGGCAGGCGGAAGGCAAAATCCTCGATCAGGTCCATGTGGCCGCGATCGATCACGGCATCGATGGCCTGGTCGACGATCTCCTGGATGCGCGGCCGCATGTCCTCGACCCGGCGCGCGGTGAAAGCCTTGACGACGAGGCCGCGGAGGCGGGTGTGGTCGGGCGGATCGGCCTGCAGCATCCAGTGGCTCATGCTGCGAAACACCGGCTCGTCCATGATGGCCGGGCTGTAGCGGCGTTTGGAGCGCTCGACAAAGTCCTTGCCGAAACGCTTGTCGCGCATCACGAGGCTGACATCGGCATGGCGGCTGGCGACGAACTGGCCGAACGGCGTCACATGGATCGGATCGAGCGTGCGCAGCCGGTCATAGTGCGGATAGGGATCGCGGATGAAATCCGGCGCCAGCGGGTTGAACAGCGGATCGCCGCCGGCTGGTTGCACTTGCTCGTTCATGGTGACCTCACGTCGGTTGCCGCATGACACGAATACGCCGGCAGCCCCGATGCGCGGCGTAACCATCCCTGAAATTATCAACTCGATACATTGTTGTATCGAGTTGCATTCTGCCCTAGCCTGCGCCGATGTCAAGGGTGAGAACCAGACCGACACGGGACGACACGCGCGACAGACTGTTCGAGGCGGCCGCGCGCGTGTTCGAGGCGGACGGCATCGGCGGTGCCAGCATCGAGGCGATCGCGGCCGCCGCGGGCTTCACCCGCGGCGCGTTCTATTCGAACTTCAAGAGCAAGGACGAGCTGATCATCGCCATGCTCGAGGATCATGTCGAGCAATCGATCCGGCGCAACATGGACATCCTCGCCGAGCACGACAATCTCGACGATTTCATCGCGGCGCTGAAGGCGATGGACCGAACCAGGCAGGACCCGCTCGGCCGCTCGCCCCTGCTCCACATGGAGATGATCCTGTTCGTCGCGCGCGC
Organism: Bradyrhizobium betae; assembly: GCF_008932115.1. NCBI lineage: Bacteria > Pseudomonadati > Pseudomonadota > Alphaproteobacteria > Hyphomicrobiales > Nitrobacteraceae > Bradyrhizobium > Bradyrhizobium betae. The sequence continues at coordinate 5,023,562 of NZ_CP044543.1, read as the reverse complement.
CGAGAAGCGCCGCCCCGAACTTGCAAAACGCCTGCGCGCCCGGCGCAAGCTGATCGCCGACATCGTCGAGGCGACGTTGAAAGGCAACGGCAAGAACGGCTCGTTGAACCCGCCCTGGATGGCCTCCGTCGTGCTGGCGCTGGAAGACGGCTTTCGCCTGCACCGGCTGATCGATCCGGAGACGACGCCGGCGGACAGTTTTCTGCGCGCGATCACGGATTTGCGGCGGAGGACGGGGCTGGCGGGGGAGTGAAACTACGCCGACCGCTTCACCTCGTCGCGCTCCGCCGTCCCCATATTCAGCCGCTCCAGCATCGCCCTCGCCTGCTCGGCGCAATGCTCGATCAGCCAACGCTCGAACGCGACGGGCGGGAGCGCGGGTGCGTAGAGGAAGCCCTGGACGACATCGCAGCCGAGCTCGGCCAGCACCTTGCGCTGGCCTTCCGTCTCAACGCCTTCGGCGACGACGGTCATGCCGAGACCCTGCCCGACGCGCACCACGGCGGTCGCGATTGCAACGGCGCCGGCGTCACGCTCGATGTCGCGCATGAAACTGCGGTCGATCTTGAGCTCGCGGATCGGCAAATGGGCGAGCCGGCTGAGGCTGGAATAGCCGGTGCCGAAATCGTCAACGGAGAGGCCGACGCCGAGCGCGCGGATCGCATGCATCGTCTCCAGCGCGGCGGCGCCGTCCTGCATGAAGGTGCCCTCGGTGATCTCGAGCATCAGCGCGTCCGGCGGCAGCGCGTTTTCGGCGAGGATGTCCTTGAGCCGCGCGGCGAGCGTGACGTTGCGGAAATTGATCGGCGACAGGTTCACCGACACGCTGGGGATGTTGAGCCCGGCGGAGCGCCAGTTCGCCATCTGGCGGCAGGCCTCGCGCACCGACCACAGGCCGATCTGCTCGATCAGGCCACACTCCTCGGCGAGCGGGATGAATCTTGCCGGCGAGACGTCACCGAGCGCGGCATCGTGCCAGCGCGCCAGCGCCTCGACGCCGTGTATCGCGCCGTCGCAGCTGCGGATCTGCGGCTGGTAGCTCAGCGTCAGTGCGCCCTCGGCGATGGCGCGGCGGAGCGCGGCGATCAGCGCCAGGCGTTGCTCGGCGAGCCCGTTCATCTCGGCGCTGAAGATGCGATGGGTCGAACGCCCCGCCTGCTTGGCCATGTACATGGCAGCATCGGCCTGCTGCATCAGCGTGTCGATGTCGGTGGCATGATCCGGATAGAGGCTGATGCCGATGCTGGCCGACATCGGCATCAGCTTCGATCCGAGCCGTAAAGGTGCGGCGAGCGCCTCCATGATCCCGGCCGCGACGCGCTCGGCGCTCTCGGCGTTACGCTGCGGCAGCAGGATGACGAATTCGTCGCCGCCGAGCCGGCCCAGCATGTCCTCCGGCCCGATATGCTCACGCAGGCGCTGCGCGAGCTGGACCAGCAACTCGTCGCCGGCGGCGTGACCGAGCGTGTCGTTGACGTCCTTGAAATGGTCGACGTCGAGGAAAGCCAGCGCGACATGGCTGCCGTTCGGGCAGGCATCGATCGCCGTGGTGATCAGGTTCCGCAGCTGCGCGCGGTTCGGCAGGCCAGTGAGGATGTCGTGATAGGCGAGCCGCGCGATCTCGGCGCGGGCCTCCTTGCGCTCGATCGCGAGGGCGCCGAGGTTGACGCAGGCCTCGACGATGCGCCGATGCCAGTTGCTCGGCGCGCGCGGCTCACGAAAATAGAAGGCGAAGGTGGCGATGACGCGGCCGTCCTTGGCCTTGATCGGCGTCGACCAGCAGGCGCGCAAGCCGACTTCGAGCGGCCGCGCATTGTAGGCCAGCCAGCGCGGATCGGTGGCAAGATCGGTCACCAGCACCGGCTCGCCGTAGAAGGCCGCGGTGCCGCAGGAGCCGACATTGGGGCCGATCGCAACGCCGTCCAGGGCGCGGGAATAGTCCTCGGGCAGGCTGGGGCCGCCGAGCGGATGGATCAACCCTGCGGAGTCGATATGGAGCAGCGAGCTGACGACGTCGGGCGCGATCTCCTCGACCCTGCGGCACAGCCGGTCGGCGATCTCGGTGATCGGAATTTCGTCGGCGAGCGCGCTCATGATGAGCTGCTGGAGCGAATGCAATTGCCGCGTCTCGGTGATGTCCTCGATCAGCGCGAAGATGTATTTGGCGCGGCCCTTCTTGTCGCGGAAGGCGTCGATCCTGGCGCAGACCCAGATCTCATCGCCGTCCTTGTTGTAGACCAGCGTCTCCACCTTGCCGCGGCGACCGCCGTCCATCAGGCGCTTGAAGAGCTTCGCGATGGCCGTGCGGTTGGTATGGCACCCGGCGATGAGCTCTCCCGCACGCCGCCCCTCGGCTTCCTCGCTGGTGTAGCCGAACAGCGCGGTAAAGGACGCATTGACGTAGCGGATATTCTGCTCGGTATCGGTGATGATCACCGCGCGGTTGGTCTGGTCCGAGACCGCGTTGAGAAGCCCGATCCTGACGCGGCGCTCGGCTTCACTGGTGACGTCGCGCGCGAACACGATGTGATGGGTCGCCTCGCCGACGGTCGTGGAGGACAGCGACACCAGCGCCCTGATCCGGCTGCCGTCGGGCCGCACGAGGCTGATCTCGTCGCGGAAATCCGCAACCGGATCGGCCTGAAGGAATGCCAGGCCGAGGACGCCTGCATCGCGGCCGAGCACCTCGGCGCGCGCAAGCTTCCAGATCCGCTCGGCGCTCGCATTGAAATGCGTGATGCGGTGTGCGTCGTCGACGACGACGATACCATCGTCGGCGCATTCGAGCGCAGCGCGCAGCACATCCGGAATTTCGGTCACTGGGTGATCGGAAGCAGACATCGATAGACCCGGCAGCATCGGGAAGAAACGGCAATCGCTCCGACGCTAGCGGTCCGATGGTGTCCAAGACGTTTTTGCAGCAGGATTGAGCCCGGCCAAGACGCGGCATGCTTAACATTCCGCGAAAGAGGCGAAGGTATCTTGGTGCGCGCGAAACCTAGTCCGCTCCGGCCTTGAGCGCGTGCAGCCGGCCGGCAACGGCCCGCACCTTGCCCGGCGAGGCCCGCCAGATCGACAGCGCCGACAAGCCGCTCACGACCATCGCGATGGCGAAGGCGAGCGTGTAATCGCCGGTGCGATCATAGAGGAAGCCGGTCAGCCAGGGTCCGGCCGCGCCGCCAGCCAGTGCCGCCAGCATGATCGTGCCGAAGATGCTGCCCTGGTGCTTGCCCTGAAAGATCTCGAACACCACCGCGCCCATGATCGAAGTGAGCCCGTAGCCGAGCGCGCCCTGCGTGAGCACCATGAGATAGACGAGCCACAGCGACGGCTGGAATTTCAGCGCCATCAGCGCCGCGAAGCAGATGACGAAACCCGCGCAGCTGATCGCCCACACCCACTCCCGTCCGATCCGGTCGGAGACATGGCCCAGCACGATCTGGCCGGGAATGCCGAGCAGGCTGACGGTGCCGAGCGCCCACACCGCGACATTCGGGCTAAAGCCGATGTCGAGCAAGAATTTGGTCTGGTGCACCTGCACCGCGTACCAGATGTACAGGCCGCAGAAATAACCGAGCGCGATCCACCAGAACCGCGCCGTCGCAACCGCCCGCCGGAGCGTCCAGTCGGTGCCGACCCAGGCGGGATCGACGATGTTGGAGATTGGCATTGCGGCGCCCGCGGCCAGCGCGGCGTCACCATCGGGTTGAAGGCCGATGTCCTCGGGCCGCCTGTGCAGGAGCAGATTGATCGGCGCCAGTACGACCAGGATGAGCAGGCCCATCGCGGTGCAGGCGGTGCGCCAACCGGTCTGCTCGATCATGTGCTGCACCCATGGCAGCAGCGTCACCGAGCCGATGCCGACGCCGGCAAAGGCGATGCCGATGGCAAAGCCGCGCTTGCGGATGAACCAGTTCGGCAGGAACAGCGACTGGCCGGAATAGCCGAGACAAACGCTGCCCGCGCCGACCATGACGCCGATGGTCACATAGAGATGCCAGGGCTGGCTCGTGAGCGGCGCCAGCAGCAAACCACCGCCCATCAGCACGACGCCGAGCTCCATCACCGCACGCGGCCCGGCGCGGTCCATCAGGCGGCCGATCAACGGGCTGACGATGCCCGACACCACGAAACCGAAGGAGAAGGCGCCCGCGGTGACGCCGCGCTCCCAGCCGAATTCGGAGATGATGGGAGGAAAGAACAATGAAAAGGCGGTGCGCGCGTTGACGCCGATAGCCATGGTGACGAACGTCACGGCGACCACGACCCAGCCGTAGAAGAACGGAAGACGCATGATGTGCTTGTTTCATCCCTAGATGGTGCTACCGACCATCCGGGGCCGCCCGGGTCAAGTGATTTTCGTGGCCGCGCGCTTGTGCGGGATGCTCAGGCCGCGTCGCGCCGCGATCGCTGGACGGGAGCGTCGAACGTGATCTGGTCGACCGGCTGCGGACGCCCGAACAGATAGCCTTGCGCGAAATTGACGCCGAGCGCCGTCAGCCGCTCGAACTCCTCGGCCGTCTCGACGCCTTCGGCGGTCACCGACATGTCCAGCCCGCGCGCCAGCGTCACGATCGAGGAAATGATGGCGGAGCTGCGCGGCTGATGCGTGAGATTGCGGATGAACGACTTGTCGATCTTGATCTTGTCGAACGGGAACGCGGTGAGATAGCTCAGCGACGAATAGCCGGTGCCGAAATCGTCGAGCGCAAGCTCGATGCCGAGCTGCTTCAGCCGCTCCATGAAGGCGTGATTCTCGACGCCGCGTTCCAGCAGCACCGATTCCGTGATCTCGATCTCCAGCCGCTGCGGCGGCAGGCCGGAATCGGCCAGCGCGGCGCAGATCGTCTCGAACAGCTCGGCTTCCTTGAACTGGATCGGTGACAGGTTCACGGCGACCATCAGATCGGACGGCCAGGCGGCGGCGTCCGCGCAGGCGCGTCGCAGCACGAACTCGCCGAGCGGCACGATCAGCCCGGTCTCCTCCGCAAGCGCGATGAACTGGTCCGGCGGGATCAGGCCACGGCTCGGATGCCGCCAGCGCACCAGCGCCTCGAAGCCGCGACGACCGCCGCTGGCGACGTCCACGAACGGCTGATAGTGCACCTCCAGCTGGCACAGCGCGATGGCGTCGCGCAGATCCCCTTCCAACGTGTTGCGCGCCTCGAGCTCGGCCGACATCGCCTCGTCGTAGACGGTGAAACAGTTGCGGCCGGCCGATTTCGAGCGATAGAGCGCAAGGTCCGCCTTCTTCAGCAATTGCTCCTGGTCGCTGCCGTGGTCCGGCGCGATCGCGATGCCGATGCTGGTGCCGATCTCGACGCGATGGCCGGGCAGCAGGAACGGCTCGGCCACCAGCTTGGCGATCCGCGCCGCGAGCTCGGTCGCGCTGCCGCGCTGATTGTCGCAGGCCTCCTGGATGATGGCGAACTCGTCGCCGCCGAGCCGCGCCAGCACGTCGGTGGCGCGCAGCGCAGATTTCAGCCGCAACGCCACCTGGCGCAGCAGCGCATCGCCGGCGCCGTGACCGAGGGAGTCGTTGACGTTCTTGAAGCGGTCGAGATCGAGCATCAGGATCGAGAACGGCAGACCCCTCACGCTCAACTGGCTGTTCATCATGTCGAGCCGGGCGAGGAAGAAGGCACGGTTCGGCAACCCGGTCAGGATGTCGGTCTGCGCCAGCTCGAGCACGCGCCGGTTCGCCAGCGACAGGCGCCGCGAATTGCGGCTTGCCAGCATGAGATAGGTTGCAAGCGACAACGTCAGCAGCATACCGACGATGATGACGGCGACGGCGCGGTCGTAGGCCGTCTCCAGCGAACCGCCGGCCGTCGGCACTGCGCGCACCTGCCAGTCGGCATCACCGATCCTGAGAATGCCAGACCAGTGCCGGCCTTGCGCGACATCGCGCATCGACTGGGGCGCGGCGGCCGAGGACGCGAAATCCGGCAGCGCATGCGCCATGCTGACGATCCGCCCGGTGAAAGGCGGATAGATGTTCACGCTGACCGCGGGGCTTGCTCCCGTCGTCGCGCGAATGGATTGCATCAGCAGCGGCAGGTCGAACACCCCGGCGATGTAGCCCGCGAGATTGCGGCGCCGGTCCGCGACAGTCTCGCGCGAGGTTCCCTTGGCGTAGACGGGGACGGCGACGATGACGTCGGGCAAGCGGCTGCTTTCGCGCGGCTCGTAGAGTCGCGCACGGATTGCGGTAATCCGGTCGTTGTCGCGGGCGCGCTCGAGTGCCACGCCGCGCTCGGGAACACTCGCATAGTCCATGCCGTAGACCGGAGAGGTCTTCGGCTGCGTCGAGTAGAAGATCGGGAAATATTCGTCGCCCTGCGGCGCCGGCGCAAAGCCGTCGCCTTGCAGCGACTTGATGCGATAGCCGGACACCCCGTCCGCGATCGCGGCGGCCTCGTATTCGGCGCGCTCCTTGCGGTTGACGCGCGGCAGCCAGGCGACGCGCAGCATGCCGGGATGGCGCTCGAACAGGCGCGTGCTGAAGGTCTCGAATTCGCTGCGGGTGATTTCCTCGTTGGTCGATTCGAACAGCGTGCGCAGCGCGACGAGCCTGCTGATGTACTCGCTCATGCCGTTCTGCATGACGATCGCTTCGGTTTCGGCCGCGTTCTCGAACTCGATCTTGTTGACGCGGTCTTCCCATCGCGCCACGGCGGCCGCGCCCACGATCGAGAACAGCAGGCCGACGCCGGCCGCGACGAGCGCAGGGCGATAGAGTCCGAGCAGCGGCGAGGCACGCCACCAGGCCGCTACCCGCTTCCGATCCTGATCGTTCTGATCGTGATCGCCCATCTTGATCCGCACGTCCCCCTCGGCTCGGCGGCCGAACTTCTGGTTGAGCTACCGGAACTGCTATCGGACAAGGATCGGGGTTAAGAACTGCAAAATTTCGGAACCGGGCCGCTTCACAATGCGCGGCTTAGTTAACGATTGACCCGCAAGTTGCGTCAGTCTGACAGCAACTTGCCGGTCTTCCCCGGCGTCTTACGGGCCATCGTTGCAGGGCGGATTAGCGGCCTGTTCAGCGCGCAGAGCTATCCTTTCCCCAACTCGCCCCGCATCCGGCCAGCGCCCTCATGACACGATCGCGACCCGCGACCTACCTCGCCCTGCTCCTCGCACTGCTCGCCCTGACGACGCTCTCCGCGAAAAGCGACGAGGCCGGCGTCAGCGACGACGCGATCCTGTTCGGCCAGGCCGCCGCCCTCGAAGGCCCCTCCGCGGTGCTCGGGCAGCGCCTGCGGCAAGGCATCGTCACGGCCTTCACCGAGATCAACGCCAGGGGCGGCGTCCACGGCCGCAGGCTGCAACTGATCAGCCGCGACGACGGCTACGACCCCGACCGCTCGGTGGCGCAGACGCTGCGGCTGATCGACGAGGACAAGGTGTTCGCGCTGATCGGCGCGGTCGGCACCCCGACAGCGATGGCGACGATTCCGATCACCAGCGCGAGGAACGTCCCTTTCATCGGCCCGTTCAGCGGCGCCGAATTCCTGCGCGACCTCGAGCTGCCGAACGTCGTGAACATCCGCGCGAGCTACAGCGCGGAGGCCGAGGCATGGGTCAAGCACCTCACCGAGGATCGCAAGTTCACCCGCATCGGCATCTTCTACCAGGATGATTCCTTCGGCCGCGACGGCCTCGCCGGCGTGAAGCGTGCGCTCGCGCAGCGCGGCCTCGAGCTTGCCGCCGAAGGCACCTTCGAGCGCAATACCCGGGCGGTCGGCTCGGCCTGGCGCATGATCAAGCGCGCGGAGCCCGAAGCCATCGTCATGGTCGGGACCTACGGTCCCTGCGCGGAGTTCATCAAGCTCGCGCACCGCAGCGGCTTCTATCCGACCTTCGTCAACATCTCCTTCGTCGGCGCCAATGCACTGGCCACAGAGCTCGGCCCCGACGGCGAAGGCGTCATCGTCTCGCAGGTCGTGCCGTTTCCCTGGGATCGCTCGCTCAAACTCGTCGCCGACTACCAGGCGGCGCAGAAGGCATTCGACCCGACGCTGAAACCGGACTTCGTGTCGCTCGAGGGCTATCTCTCCGGCCGCCTCGCGGCGTCTGCGCTGGAAAAGACCGGACCGAAACCGACACGGGCAAGCCTCTTGCGCACCATCAACGATGTCGGCCGCTTCGACATCAGCGGCAGCATCTTCACCGTCGGCTTTCGTGCGATCGACGCGCCGCCGAAAGTGTTCCTGACGGTGATCCAGAAGGACGGGACGTTCAAGGCCGTCGATCGGTTGTAGGACGGCACGCGAAGCGCCGGCTCAGCCCTCTCCGTATTTCCAGCCCCGACAGCCGCGATCCTCAGCGATCGGACTTCTTGCCATTCGACTGGCCGTAGGGAGGCTTGTTGTCGGGATCGAAGGTGAGGCTGGCGCAAGCACTCAGGAGCACACCGATCAGGACAGCCCACACAGCAGCGGTCAGGACTTTCATCTGCTCAACCTCAGGAGCTCAACCAACCATTCCGATGGATTCGGAACTTTGACGTCGGTCACCGTGACGAGGTTCAAACCGGCCTGCGTCGTCAGGGCCGCCGCGTCCAGCGCTCCGCGTTGACAGCGCCCTGCGGAACGCCGCCTTTGACGATCGCCTCGACCTGCCGCACCGTTTCCAGCGACTGGTATTCGATCGCCTGCGGCGTCAGACCGCCGACATGCGGCGTGGCGACAACGCCCGGCAGCTTCGCCAGCTCCGGGCTCGGCATCTGGTCGGGTGCGCGGCCGACATCCATCGCGGCACCTGCGATGCGGCCTTCGCGCAGCGCGCGCGCCAACGCGGCCTCGTCGACCAGATTGCCGCGCGAGAGATTGATGAACACGGCATGCGCCTGCATGCGCGCCAACGCCGTTTCTCCGATCAGATTCTCGGTCTGCTCGTTGGCAATGGCGAGGCAGACGACATAGTCGGACGCAGCGAGGAGCTCGTCGAGACCGACCTGCCTCATGGCGCCGTCGCTGACATCGGCGAAGGGATCGCAGACCAGCACCTCCATGCGCATCACCTTGGCGATCTCGGCGAGATAGCGCCCGATGCTGCCATAGCCGATGATGCCGATCCGGCTGCCGGCAAGCTGGCGGCCCATCCGCGCCTCGGGCTTGCGGCCGGCCTGGTAGTCAGCCGTCGCCCGCGAGACACCGCGGGAGAGATCGACCATGAAGCCGACCGCGAGCTCGGCAACGGCCTGCACGAAGCCGGGACCGGCGCGGGTCACGAGCACGCCGGCATTCGAGGCGGCATCGACATCGACGTTGCGGATATCGACGGCGCAGCGGACGAAAGCGCGCAGGCGCGGCAGCTGCGCGAAGATCTCGCCGCGGCCCTCGGTCATGCGATCGGCGACGATGATGTCGACGTCTTTGGCAGCGCGCACGAGGCTGGCAGCATCCAGCGTGTCGTCGCTCTCGTGCAGGACCACCTCGGCGACCGCGCGCAGGCCGTTCAGGCTGCGATCGCCGTAGTAGTTGCGCCGCATCTCCGGCGTATGGGCGAGCAACACTTTCAAGACGAGACTCCCTTAGTAGCCGAAGGCCCGCGGCAGCGCGGTCGAGAGCCACGGCACGAAGGCAATGACCAGCAGGCAGAGGAACAACAGGCCGAGATAGCCCATGATCGGCTTCACCGTCTGCTCGATCGGCACATTGCCGATCAGGCAGGCGCCATAGAGCCCGAGCCCGAGCGGCGGGGCAAACAGGCCGATGCCCATCGCGATGACCAGCACGACGCCGAAATGCAGGGGATCGACGCCGAGCTGTACCGCGACCGGCAGCAGCAGCGGCCCGAAGATGATCAGCGCGGCGGCGCCTTCCAGCACCGAGCCCATCACGATCAGAACGGCGATCGCGAGCAGGATGAACAGCCAGACGCCCGAGGTCTTGGACAGCCCGAGCATGAAGTCGCCGACCGCGTGCGGCACCTGCTGCAAGGTCAGCGTGAACGCCAGCGATTGGGCTGCGGCGACAATGAACAGCACGAGCCCGGAGCGTGTCGCCGCCTGCACGAAACTGTGTGCTGCCGACTTGAAGCCCAGTTCGCGGAACACCACGCTGCCGACGATCAATGCATAGGCCACGGCGAAGGCGGAGATCTCGGTCGCGGTGGCAAAACCGCTCTTGAAGCCGAAGAAGATCATGAAGATCAGGCCAAACGAGGCGATCGCACCGCTCCACAGACCCGACACCGGCATCTGCGGCGCGACGTCCTCGGCCTCCGCCGGCCGCTTGCCGAAGATGATCGATACCGCGATCAGCACGGCCGCCATCAACGCCGCCGGCAGCAGGCCGGCGACGAACAGGCCGCCGATCGACAGGTTCGCGACAAAGCCGAGGATGATCAGGTTGATGCAGGGCGGGATGGTTTCCGCCATCACCGCGGATGCCGCGAGCAGCGCCACCGCGCTGCCCGGGTTCTGCCTGGAGCGGCGCGCGGCCGGAATCAGCACGGAGCCCACCGCGGCGACATCGGCCATCTTCGAGCCTGATATGCCCGAGAACAGCACCATCGAGGCGACCATCACGACGTTGAGTCCGCCGCGCATGCGGCCGACCCCGCGTTGCAGCAGCTCGATCAGGCGCACCGACATGCCGTTGGCTTCCATGAGGTAGCCGACGAGGATGAAGAAGGGGATCGCGAGCAGCACGAAATTGTCGATGCCGCGCGCCATCTGCTGGGCAAAGATGACGCCGGGCAGCGCGCCCTCGACCCAGATGAAGATCAGCGCGGCCAGCGCCAGCGCAAAACCGATCGGCAGCCCGCCGAACAGGGTCGCGAAGAAGCCGATCAGCATCAGCGTGCCCGCCGACGGCACCGAGGACGGCGACAGATAATCCCAGGCGAGATAGAGACCGGCGACGATGACGACGGCGATGAGCCCCCTGACGATGTCAGGCAGCGGCCTTGCGTAGAGCTGGTCGATCGCGAACACCGTCATGAACAGCGCGCCGGCGCCCATCGGGTAGAAGGTCAGCTCGAGCGGCAGACCGGAGCCGGTGGTCTGGCCTGCGGTCAGCGAACCCAGCTTGATGGCGTTAAAGGCGACATAGCCCGAGATCAGCACGACCAGCACCGCGCTCGCGGCATCGACCAGCGTCCGGAAGCGCAGCGGCAGCAGGTCGCGAAAGAACGAGACGCCGACATTCTCGCCGCGCGCGAGCGCGCTGGCCGCGCCGAAGAAGGCCGAGCCGACCATCAGACCGCGCGCGACGTCATCGGACCATTCGACCGGCGCGTTGAAGAAGAAGCGCAGCAGCACGGAGCCGCAGACGACCACGAGATCGGCGGCCAGGAGAATGGCCGCGATTCCGTCGCTGAGGCGAAGCAGCAGGGTGATGCTCCCGTGGCGGCCGCCCGAGAGGGGCACGGCGGCTGTCATCGTCATCAGGCTTGCGTCGCGCGGATGATGTCGATGACGGCCTTGGATTCCGGCCGCGCCTTGATGAAATTCTCGTGCTGCGGCGCGACGCGCTTCTTGAACGCCTCGCGGTCGCATTCGGCGACCGTCACGCCCTTCTCGGTCAGGGCCGCCAGTGCTTCCTTCTCGACCGCAAGCCCGTGGGCGCGCGTGTCGGCCGCGGCCTTCTTCGCGGCATCGAGAAAGCCGTCACGCAGCTTCGGGTCCATGCGGTTGTAGGTCATGTCGCTGAAGTAGATCGCGAGCGGCGAGAAATTGTGCTGCGTCAGCGCGTAGAACTTTGCGGTCTCGAAGAACTTGCTGGCGAGGATGGTCGGCGGATCGTGCTCCAGGCCATCGAGCACGCCGGCCTGCAGCGCCGTGTAGATCTCGCCGAACGCCAGCGGCGTCGCGGCGGCGCCCATCAGCCGCAGGCATTCGGTGATGACCGGATTGGGCAGAGTGCGGATCTTGAGGCCGGCGAGATCTTCCGGCGTCTTCACGGGTTTCTTCGCGAACACGCTACGCGAGCCGAAATTATAGGCCCAGGCGATGATGCGGATGTTGCTGCCCTTGAGCAGCGCGTCCTCGATCGGCTTGGCGGCGCCGGACTCGAACGCCTTGGTCTGCTGCGGGAAGCTCGAGAACAGGAAGCCGAGGTCGAAGGTGCCGACCAGCGGCGTCAGATTGGCCGAGATCGACGAGCCCGACACCATGAGATCGATGACGCCGAGCTTCACCGAATTGATGACGTCGATTTCCTGGCCGAGCTGGTTGTCCGGGAAGAAGGCCACCTCGACCTGCTCGCCGAGCCCGTTGCCCTTCAGATTCTTGACGAGGTTGTCGTAGTAGACGCGGCCGTTGGCGAATTTGGGATCGTTCGGCAGCGAGGAGGAGCATTTCAGCTTCAGCGTCGCGGCTTCAGCGCGGCCGATGATGGCGGGAGAGAGCACGAGGCCGGCGGTCACCGCCGTCGACGACTTGATGAACGTGCGACGGTTGACGGGCACGATGGTCATGGCGCGGTCTCTCCCCAATTGTTTTTTTGCCGCCGCGATCGTTGTCGCGGCGTGTTAGCTCGACTGTATGGCCAAAGCGTCGGCGCAGGCAAGGGTTGGGGTCGAGGCCGCTTGCGGCAGCGAGAGCGGCAGGCGCCTCGGCAGGCCCCGCCGCGGAACGCCTATGTTTGCTGCTGATTCCGATCATGTTGCATGACGGCCGAAGGCCGCACGGGGCAGGATCGAAATGGATCGATCCAATTCAGGTATGGATCAATGCCGAACACAGATTGATCGGCGCTGGACTGCGCCGCTTGCGCGAGCGCGCAAAAAAGCTGCGGGACCGAAATCCCGCAGCCTTCCGCATTCGAAATTGTCTCGATCTCAGCGCGAATGCGCACCGCTCAACTGGCCGCTCGCCGCCCCGACATCGCGCGAGGGCAGCAGCGCGTAGGCGCCGTCGCCGAGCAGGGCCTGCGCCACCAGCGCGATCGCCCAGAAGGCGGGATATTCCCAGCCGCCCCTCGGGTTGGTGAAGAAGAAGCCGGCTGCACCGTGCACCGTGAAGATCGCACCGAGCAGGATCGGGATGCCCACCAAGGCGGCGTAGCGGGTCCAGACGCCGAGGATCAGCGCGACGCCGCTCAGCACTTCAACCGTCATCACGACATAGGCGAGCTCGGCCGGGAAGCCGAGGCTGCCGAAGAATTTTGCGGTGCCGGCCGGGGTGAAAACGAAAAGCTTCAGGCCGGCATGGGCGAGGAACAGCGCGCCCAAGGTCACGCGCAGCACCAGCGCGGCGTAGGGAGCGGTACGGGAATCGATCATGGTGGTCTCCTTTGCAGCGCAATATGATCTATTCTCAATCGGACGATAATCTGCTAATCCGGAAAGATACTTCACACCTATAGAGTGAGATCGATGCTCGACCAGCTGACCGGCCTGGAAGTCTTCGCCAAGGTCGCGGCGATCGGCAGCCTGTCCGGCGCGGCCCGGGCCCTGGGCCTGTCGCAGACCATGGTCACCAAGCATGTGGCATCGCTGGAGGCGCGGCTCGGCATCAAGCTGTTCCACCGCACCACACGGCGACTGTCGATCACCGAGGCCGGCCGCCTCTATCTCGAATCCTCCGAGCGTATCCTGACCGACATGGAAGCCGCCGATGCCGCGGTCGCGCGCGAGCGCGTCGAGCCGCGCGGGCTGCTGCGGGTCAACGTGCCCGTGGTGTTCGGCACGCGGCAGATCGCGCCGCTCATCGCCGAATTCAGCGAACGCCACGCCGAGGTCACGGTCGAGCTCGGTCTCAACGACCGCGTCGTCGACCTTGCCGAAGAGGGCTGGGACCTCGCGATCCGCATCGGCAAGCTGCGCGAGTCCAGCATGGTGGCGCGGCGGCTCGCGCCGAACCGCATGGTCGTCTGCGCCGCGCCATCCTATCTTGCCAGGCACGGCACGCCGTGCAGGGTGGCCGACCTCGCCACTCATAATTGTCTTGGCTACACGCTCTCGCAGCAGTCGAGCGCGACGGAATGGCTGTTCGGCGTCAACGGCGAGATCCGTGTCCAGGTCAGCGGCACCTTGCGCGCCAACAATGGCGATGCGTTGCGCGCGGCGACGCTGGCCGGCCTGGGCCTGGCGCGGCAGCCCACCTTCATCATCGCCGAGGATCTGCGCGCCGGCACGCTGGTCGCGCTTCCGCTCGACCAGCCGGAGATTCAGACCTCCGCGGTGCATGCGGTCTATCTGCCCGACCGCCGCCCACCAGCCAAGGTGCGCGCCTTCATCGACTTTCTCGCCGCGCGCTTTGCACCCGAACCGCCCTGGGACCGCGGACTATTCTGACGCGCATGGCAGTGCATCTGCCCCATTTTGCCGCACACCCAGCGTGAGATAGCGCACAGACAGAATCGTGGCCGCCACCTAGAAAGGGTGCCATCATCGCGCCCATTGCCGATGGAGGTGACACCATGCGCCATCCAGTTCTCAGTAATCTATTCCTCGCATCAGGCCTGCTTGCTCTCACGCAATTGATGACGCCGACGGAGGCCGCAGCCGAAGCCCGGCTCGCGCTCGTGATCGGCCAATCCGCGTATCGCACCGTTCCGGAGCTGCCCAACGCCGCCAACGACGCCAAGGGCATGACCGAGCTGCTCGGCAATGCCGGCTTCACCGTTACGACCGCATCCAATCTGGTGCAGAACGACATGCGCCAGGCCATCTCCGATTTCGCCGGCAAGGTCAGCGCCAGCGGCGCCGACACCGTGGCGCTGGTGTTCTATGCCGGCCACGGCCTGCAGATCGACGGCGAGAACTATCTGGTTCCGGTCGATCTCGATCCCAAGCGCGAGGCCGACATTCCGCTCCAGGGTGTGCGCCTGAACGATCTGCTCAACACGCTCGGCGCGTTGCCGACGCGGGCGCGCATCTTCATGCTCGATGCCTGCCGCAACAATCCGTTCCCGGCGCTCAGCGGCGCAGGCCACGGGCTTGCGATCGTCGATACCAAGGCCGGCGCACCCGGCTCGTTCATCTCCTATTCGACCTCGCCCGGTGCCGAAGCCGAGGACGGCTCCGGCGCCGACAGCCCCTACACCACCGCGGCGCTTTCGGTCGCGCGGCAACCGAACCTGCCGATCGAGGAAGTGTTCAAGCGCATCCGCGTCGCCGTGGCGCAATCGACCGACGGCCGGCAAATCCCCTGGGAAAGCTCCTCGCTGACCACCGACTTCAAGTTCTTCGGCGAAAGCAGCGGCGGGACACCCGCTGTTCCGGGCGCCTCGTCGATGGCGCTCGCCGGCGGCACGCGCAGCGTCGCGGACTGGCGCAAGGACCTGCAGGGCAAGGACGCCAAGGCCGCCTATGAGCTCGTGATCACCGAGGACACGATCGAGGCGTATCAGGCCTATGTCGAGCTTTACGCACAGGCCTCGTTCACGCCGCGCCTGCGCACGATCCTGGAGCGCCGGCGCCAGATGCTGGCGTGGGAGCGCGCCACCGCGATCAACACCCGCGCCTCGTTCGAGGCTTATCTCAACAACTGGGACAACAGCGATTTGGCTGCGACCGCGCGCAGGCTGCTGCTCCGCGTGCAGAACCGCAACTATGCCGTGCCGGTTGCAGCCGCTGCGACGCCCGCCCCGGTCGCGGTCGCGATGGCGCCGACCTGCCCGTGCTCGACGCCCACGCCTCCAGCAACGCCGGTGAACCCGGCAGTGGCGCCCGTCATCAAGAAGCGCGTCGACGACACGCCGCCCAAGCGCAAGGTGGTCGAGACACCGCCGAAGCCGCGCCGGCCGCCGCCCGACGAAGTGATCTACGAGCGCGCCCCGCCCCCGGCCCGCCGCCCGAAGCCGTGGGTGTCGGAATTGGCATCGGTATCGGCATGGGCATGGGCGGCCGTGGCGGCTACGGCGGAGGCGGCTACGGCGCCCCGGCACGCGGCGACAATTATCGCAGCCGGTATTGAGTTCGCCTTCCGTGCCCCGGACGCAGCGCAGCGCATAGCGGTGCGCTGCAGAGCCGGGGCCCATTCTTGATTTGATTGCGGCTTTCTGAGTCCCGGCTCTGCGCAGCAACGCTACGCGTTGCAGCGCGTCCGGGACATAGGAGTTGCGGATGTTCCTGGTCTATCGCCCACGAATCCGGAAATGCTGTAGTCTGATCGGCCGAGACACGCTTTCCGGGGACCTCGATGCCGCACGATTCTCACGCCAAGCAATCATGGCCGCTCTTCCGCTCGCTCGCGTCCTTTTCCCTGCCGGGCGATCTCATGGCGGGGCTGACGCTGGCGGCGATCGCGATTCCGGAGCAGATGGCCACCGCGCGGCTCGGCGGCTTCGCGCCGCAGATCGGCTTCTTCGCCTTCATGGCGGGCTCGCTCGGCTTTGCGCTGCTCGGCGGCAACCGCTTCCTGTCCTGCGGCGCCGATTCCACGATCACGCCGATCTTTGCCGGCGGGCTTGCAGCGCTCGCCGCGACCGGCTCGCCGGACTATCAGGGCCTTGCGATCGCGCTGGCGCTGATGGTCGGCGCGATGATGCTGGCCGGCGGCGCCTTCCGCCTCGGCGGCATCGCCAACCTGTTGTCGGTACCGGTCATGGTCGGCTTCCTCGCCGGCATCTCCGTCCACATCATCGTCTCGCAATTGCCGAGCGTGCTCGGGCTTCAATCGCCGGGCGGACCGACGCTCGATCGCATCGGCGTGCTCGCTGGCCAACTCGGCCGTGCCAATCCGTTCACGCTGAGCATCGGTTTCGGCGTGCTGGCCGTGGTCTTCGTCTCCGAGACGATCAGCGCCAAGATTCCCGGCGCGCTGATCGGGCTCGTGGCCGCGACGCTGGCCGCGATCGCACTTGGCCTCGAGAGCAAGGGCGTCAGCGTCGTCGGTGCGGTGCCGGGCACGCTGCCGCGGCCGACCCTGCCCGACCTCGCGCCGGAACAATGGGGGCGCCTGGTGCCGCTCGCCTTCGTGATCACCGTCGTGGTGATGGTGCAGACCGCGGCCACGACGCGGTCGTTCCCGTCCGATCCCGACACGCCCGCCGATGTCGACCGCGATTTCCTCGGTGCGGGGGCCGGCAGCGTGCTCTCAGGCCTGTTCGGCGCGTTTCCGGTCAATGCCAGCCCGCCGCGGACGGGGATCGTCGCCGAGACCGGGGGACAATCGCAACTCGCGGGCCTTGCGGCGGCGGCAATCGTGCTGGCGCTGCTCGCGTTCGGAACCGGGCTGCTGCAGCACGTCCCTGACGCGGCGCTCGGCGGCATCCTGCTGTTCGTGGCGCTGCGGATCATCCGCGTCGGGCAGATCGTCACGATCTATCGGCAATCCCCGAGCGAATTCCTGCTGATCGTCGCCACCGCCGCGCTGATCATCATCCTGCCGATCCAGCAGGGCGCGTTCCTCGGCATCATGCTGTCGCTGCTGCACGGCATCTGGAGCACGACGCGCGCGCGGCTCATCGAGTTCGAGCGCGTGCCGGGCACCACGATCTGGTGGCCGGCGCATCCGCACATCACCGGCGAGCGCATCGCAGGCGTTGCCGTGATCGGGCTGCAGGCGCCGCTCTCGTTCCTCAACGCGCCCGGCTTCCGCAGCGACGTGGACAAGGTTCTCACGACATCCACGCCGCAACTGCTGGTGCTCGAGGCCAGCGGCATGGTCGAGATCGACTTCACCGCCGCGCAGATCCTGCTCGACGTCTTCAAGGCGTGCAGCGAACAGGGCGTCACGGTGGCGCTGGCGCGGCTGGAATCGGTGCGCGCGCAGAGCGCGTTCGAACGCTTCAGATTGTTCGACGCCCTGCCCCGCGAGCACGTCTTCCACAGCGTGGACGAGGCCGTGCACAAGCTGGCGAAGGGCGATCACATATTCACTCCGTCATCCTGAGGTGCGCCGCTTGAGGCGCAAACGCGTCGCAAGCGGAGCCTCGAAGGATGATACGGCCACGATGCAGCCGGGCCGTCGTCCTTCGAGGCTCCCCATGCGGCGCTTTGCGCCCCATGGCTCGCACCTCAGGGTGACGGTGATGGATTGGCATGTCGTCGCAATGCGACAGCAACGAATGATCACTGCACCAGCGTCGGATGATCCCGCTGCACCGTCTCGCGGATCCAGCTGGCATGGATCGCGCGGAACAGGATCTGGGCGGTCTTGAGGTCGTTCGCCGTCATGCAGAGATCGACGATGCGGCGCACCGCGTCGTCGCGCATCAATCCATCCGACATCTTCATTGCGATTTCCATCGCGACCTTGGCGGCGCGCTCGTAGCGCTCGCTGTCGCGCCTGTCGTTGCGCCCAGAGCCTGCCGCGCTCGCAGCGGCAGCGTCACAGATCGCGCGGATGCGCTCGGCGGCCTCGATGTCGCCGAGCGAGCCTTCGATCGCCTCATCCCAGATGTCTTGTCGCGTCTTTCGCGCGAACCAGCGCATTGCCCGCTCCGTATGATGGAGCGAGCATAAACGGCGGTCAGCCTGCGCGCTACGCCTCCGGCACGATCTTGCCGGGGTTGAAGATGTTCTGTGGATCGAGCGCCTTCTTCAGCGCCCGCATCGCGTCCAGCGCCTCGGGGCCCAGTTCGGCCTTGAGGTATTTCTGCTTGCCCTGACCGATGCCGTGTTCGCCGGTGCAGGTGCCGTCCATCGCCTGCGCGCGCTCGACCAGCCGATGCATGAACTCCTCGCCGCGCGCCATCTCGTCGGCATCGTTGGTGTCGCAGACCAGCGAACAGTGGAAATTGCCGTCGCCGACATGGCCGACGATCGGCGACAACAGATTGAGGCGCTTCAGGTCTTCCTCGGTCTCGCCGACGCATTCGGCAAGGCGCGAGATCGGCACGCAGACGTCGGTTGCGACCACGCCGATGCTGTCGCCGGGGCGGAGCGCCTTCACGGACCAGTAGGCGTCGTGCCGCGCCTGCCACAGCTTGGTGCGGTCCTCGGGCTTGGTGGTCCAGGAGAAATCCCCGCCGCCGCAGTCCTTTGCGATCTCGCCGAAGGCCTTGGACTGTTCGGCGACCTCGATCTCGCTGCCGTGGAATTCCATCAGGAGCAACGGCGTCTCCGGCAGCGTCAGCTTCGAATAGGCGTTGCAGGCCTTGACCTGCGCGGCGTTGAGCAGCTCGATGCGCGCCACGGGAATGCCGGTCTGGATCGCCAGGATCACGGCCTGACACGCCCCGTGCACGGTCTCGAACGACACCGCGCCGGCAGCAATCGTCTCGGGGATGCCGCGCAGGCGGATGGTCAGCTCCGAGATGATGCCGAGCGTGCCTTCGGCGCCGACGAACAGATGCGTCAGGTCGTAACCGGCGGAGGATTTCTTGGCACGCGTGCCAGTCGTGATGATCTCGCCGTCGCCGCGCACGACCTTGAGCGCCAGCACGCTGTCGCGCATGGTGCCGTAGCGCACCGCATTGGTGCCGGAGGCGCGGGTCGAGGCCATGCCGCCGAGCGAAGCATCCGCGCCGGGATCGATCGGGAAGAACAGGCCCTGGTCGCGCAGATGCTCATTGAGCGCCTTGCGGGTGACACCGGGCTGGATCACGCAGTCGAGGTCCTCGGCGTGCACGGCGAGCACCTTGTTCATGTCGCGCAGGTCGATCGAGATGCCGCCGGCCGGCGCGTTGACCTGGCCCTCCAGCGAGGTGCCGGTGCCGAAGGCAATGACCGGCACACCGTTCCTGGCGCAGATCCGCACCACGTCCTGGATGTCGGCGGTCTCCTGCGCCATCACCACGCCATCCGGCGGCTGGTTGACGATCCATGTGGTGGTATGGCCGTGCTGCTCGCGGACGGCCTGCGAGGTGATCAGGCGGTTGCCGAAGCGTGCGGCAAGCTGCTCCAGCGCGCTAGCGAGGGCTTTCGGCTCCGGCCGCGGCGGATTATTGGTGATGGTGGTACCCACGGAAATTCCTCCGACAGAAGAACCGTGGCAAAGGACATAAAACCGGTCAAGTCAAGCGACCGGACGCATAGCTGGAAGGAAACATGCCGGTGACAGTCACAACGCCAACAGCCGAGCCGTTCCGCGCCTCGATCATGCAGATCGAGCCGCAATGGATCGACTATAACGGCCATCTCAACATGGCCTATTACAATGTGATGTTCGACCGGGCGATCGACCAGATGTGGCTACAGCTCGGCATCGGGCCCACCTACATGAAGGAGCGAGGCGGCTCGACCTTCACCGCCGAATGCCACGTGCGGTATTTGCGCGAGATCCATCTCGGCGATCCCGTGCAGGTTTCGGTCTGGCTGCTGGAGGCCGACGACAAGCGGCTGCACACATTCCAGGAGTTGCGGCACGCGAACGAGGGCTGGCTGTCGGCCACCTCGGAAAACATGTCGCTCCACATCGACATGGGCTCGCGCAAAGTGGCGCCGTTTCCGCCAGATATCAGCGAACGCATCCGGGCTGTCGTCGCGGCCCACAGCACGGTGCCGCGCCCCGAGGGCATCGGCCGAAACGTGGCGATGCCCTCGAAGCGGTAGTGCAGATCATGCTTCAGTCATAACGCCGCTAGACCCTGCTGCGGCCGCGGGCCAGGCCCACCACGGCCGAGACCAGGAACAGGACAATCGCGATGAAGAAGATGATCTTGGCGATTTCGATCGATGCGCCGGCGATGCCGCCAAAGCCCAGAATACCGGCGATCAGTGCGATAACCAGAAACGTCACAACCCAGCTCAGCATGGCAGAACCTCTGTTTCGATGACTGTCTGCGATCGGCGCGGCTGACGCGCCTCACTTGCCCAAACAATCTCCAGAGCGGAACATTGGTTCCGGCCCGTTCCCGCCGGAAATTCGCCCGGCCCGCAGGAACAAAATCGCCCGGCCGCGCACGTGGAAAACCCCCTCGCGGCGCCCCATATAGGCACCAATCCCTGTTATGAAGGCTCCCTTCCGCAACCCCGCGGTGCCATCGTGGGGCCAATGATTCGCATGACCGAGCCAAGCAAGATCACCTCCGAGAGCGTCCCCGACCACCAGCCTGCGGCCGGCGGCATCGCCGCGCGTGCGCGCGCCTCGGTGGGCCCGAAATATCTGGCGGGGCTCAATCCGGAGCAGCGCGACGCCGTGGAGACGCTGGACGGCCCGGTCCTGGTGCTGGCCGGTGCCGGCACCGGCAAGACCCGCGTGCTGACCACGCGCATCGCCCACATCCTGAGCCAGGGCCGCGCCCGCCCCGCCGAGATCCTGTCGGTGACCTTCACCAACAAGGCCGCGCGCGAGATGAAGCACCGGCTCGGCCAGATGCTCGGCCACGCCGTCGAAGGCATGCCGTGGCTCGGCACTTTCCATTCCATCGGCGGCCGCATCCTGCGCACCCATGCCGAGCTGGCGCAGCTCAAGTCGAACTTCACCGTGCTCGACACCGACGACCAGGTGCGGCTGCTGAAGCAGCTCCTGCAGGCCGACAACATCGACGACAAGCGCTGGCCCGCGCGCATGCTGGCCGGCCTGATCGACGGCTGGAAGAACCGCGGCCTGACGCCGTCGCAGGTGCCCCCAGGCGAAGCCGCGGTCTTCGCCAACGGCAAGGGCGGCAAGCTCTATGCGAGCTACCAGGAGCGCCTGAAGATCTTGAACGCCGCCGATTTCGGCGACCTGCTGCTCGAAGACATCCGCATCTTCCGCGAGCACCCGGATATCCTCAGGCAGTACCAGCAGCGCTTCAAATACATCCTGGTCGACGAGTATCAGGACACGAACGTCGCGCAATATCTGTGGCTGCGGCTGCTGTCGCAGGCGCCGTCTTCTTGCGCCTCTCCCCGCATGCGGGGAGAGGCCGCATCGCAAAGCGATGCGAATGAGGGGGACTCTCCCAGCACCGCGCTCGTGGAGACTCCCCCTCATCCCGACCTTCTCAGCGCGAGCGAAGCTCGTCGCGATCCCGCAAGTGGGGAGAAGGAGAAGACACCCCACATCAAGAACATCTGCTGCGTCGGCGACGACGACCAGTCGATCTATGGCTGGCGCGGCGCGGAGGTCGACAACATCCTGCGTTTCGACCACGATTTCCCCGGCGCCAAGGTGATCCGCCTCGAGCGCAACTACCGCTCGACCGGCCACATCCTCGCCGCCGCCTCGCATCTGATCGCGCACAACGAAGGCCGGCTCGGCAAGACGCTGCGCACCGAGGACCAGGACGGCGAGAAGGTCACGGTCACGGGCTCCTGGGATTCCGAAGAGGAAGCCCGCGGCATCGGCGAGGAGATCGAGCAGATCCAGCGCAAGGGCGAGAAGCTGAACGAGATCGCCATTCTCGTGCGCGCCTCCTACCAGATGCGCGAGTTCGAAGACCGTTTCGTCACGCTCGGCCTGCCTTATCGCGTCATCGGCGGCCCGCGCTTCTACGAGCGCGCCGAGATCCGCGACGCGCTGGCTTACTTACGCGTCATCAATTCGCCGGCCGACGATCTCGCCTTCGAGCGCATCGTCAACACACCCAAGCGCGGCCTTGGCGATGCCACCGTGCAGATGTTGCACGATCACGCCCGCAAGCGCCGCATCCCGCTGTTCGAGGCGGCGCGCGCGGTGGTCGAGACCGACGAGTTGAAGCCGAAAGCGCGCGGCAGCTTGCGCGATGTCGTTGCCAGTTTCGACCGCTGGCGTGCCCAGCGCGAGGTCACCGCTCACACCGATCTCGCCCAGATCGTGCTCGACGAGAGCGGCTACACCGAGATGTGGCAGAAGGACCGCTCGGCGGACGCCGCGGGCCGGCTGGAGAATTTGAAAGAACTCGTGCGCTCGATGGAGGAGTTCGAGAACCTGCAAGGGTTTTTGGAGCACATTTCGCTGGTGATGGACCGCGACAGCGGCGCCGACGAGGACGCGGTGTCGCTGATGACGCTGCACTCGGCCAAGGGCCTCGAATTCGACAACGTGTTCCTGCCCGGCTGGGAGGAAGGCCTGTTCCCGAGCCAGCGCACGCTGGACGAACAGGGCCGCGCCGGCCTCGAGGAAGAACGCCGTCTCGGCCATGTCGGCATCACCCGCGCCCGCCGCCGCGCCATGATCTATTTCGCGACCAACCGGCGCATCCACGGCACCTGGTCGACCACGATCCCGTCGCGCTTCCTCGACGAACTGCCGGCGGCCAATGTCGAGATCACGGAGTCCAAGGGCGGCTCGGCCTGGGGCGGCACCGGCGGCTACGGCGCCTCGCGCTTCGACGACATGGAGGCGTTCGGCTCGACCTATTCGACCCCGGGCTGGCAGCGGGCACAAGCCAACCGCAACCGGGGTGGCGGCCGCAATGGCGGCGGCGGAAGCGGCGGTTTCGAGGAACAGACCTCGTCGTTCTCGTCCGCTTCATCGCCCGGCCCCGATTTCGGCAGCTTCTCCTCGCGCCGGCGCGGGCCGATGACGATCGAGGGTGAGCTGGTCGCCAAATCGACCGGCACGACCTCGGAATTCTCGCTTGCCGACCGCGTCTTCCACCAGAAGTTCGGCTACGGCCGCGTCACCAGGATCGACGGCAACAAGCTCACCATCGCCTTCGACAAGGCCGGCGAGAAGAAGGTCGTGGACAGCTTCGTGCAGCGGGCGTGAGCTTCGCCTCTGCTCAGCCGATCAAGATGTCGGCTCCCTGGTCGTAAATCAGCTGGTCGACATGCCCGGCACCGGGCGCGATCTCGAGTCTCCAGCCCAGCGCGACACCGAGACCCCTGGCCAGCTCCTTGCAGTGATCGAAATGCCAGAGTCCGCGCGCGAGGCGATGAGGCCCTTGCGCCATCGCCTCGTCCCAGCGGGGCAAATGGGGATCGTTCGGGTCGTTGTCGGCGTCGCCCAGCAGAATGACCAAAGGGCGCGCCAAATACCTCCGCAGATAACTCTCGTCGAGGCCAATCCCGCCCATGCCGTCCGGATAGTCCTTGGTGAGGCTGGGCAGCATGTAGCACCCGCAGTTGGCGGCCACGGCGAGATCAACGGACGCAGCCTCGTTGAGTGCGAGATAACGCAGGACAAATTGGGCGCCCGCTGAATTGCCGAACAGACCGAAGGTTTCCCGGCTGGATCCGATCGCCTGTCGAACATGGTGAAACAGCCGGTCGATCACCCCGAAATTCCAATGATCGCGCGGCAAGACCGTGTTGTCGGGCGGGGGCCGTCGCACGCCGCCGAAATTGTACGCATGGACGCCCGGGAACTGATCCGGATCGAACTCCGGCACCAGCACGATCTGCCCATTACGTTCGGCTTGCGGGGCGAGAAGATCGCGAAACTCCGCAGCGGCGCGATCGACGCCATGCATCGCCATGATGATGCGCGTGTGCCGCGTGCTCGATCCGGGGCAAAACGAGAAGACCCGCATCGTACGTGGCCCGGGGACGGCACCAACATCATGAAACAGGAACGACCCGGCGCCTTCCGCTAACGTCAATCCACTCAATTGCTTACCTCCGCAGATGAGGTACTCATAATCGAAATCAAACCTCCCGGCACAACTCTTGGACTATCGGTCTGCCATGCCTCAGTACGTCGCCATCATCGAGGAGACAGAGCCGGATGCCGTCAGCCTGTGGTTTCCGGACCTGCCCGGCTGCATTTCCGGCGGTGACGACATCGACGACGCGCTGGAGAGTGCGCCCGACGCGCTCGAATTCTACGCCCAGGAGTTGGCCGCGGACGGCCGCCAGCTTCCCCAGCCGCGGACGCTGGACGAACTCAAGGCCGACCCTGCCGTGGCCGAGGATTTGGCGAGACACACCTTCGCCCTGATCGAATGGCCGCCCCTCGCCGACGCCGAGTGAGGACTGTTCGCCGCACTGGCCGAACTGTCGACAGTTCTCGCCCGAACAGCCCTTGACCACCGCGAACTTCCCCGTATCAGATGCGCCTATGGTCCGGGGCTCCATCACACTGATCTTGCTGGCATTGGGGATGCCGTCGCTGAGCGCGGCGGAGACCATGAGCTTTGGCGATTCGATCGGGCTGCTGGCGAAGAGCTGCGGTGCGGAAATCGTCGCCAATTGCCGCGGCGTCAATCCGGATTCGACCCGCCTGAAGGAGTGCCTGTCCCGCAACCGGGACGTGCTGTCCCAGCAATGCCAGAGCGACTATCTCGGCGCCTTCGACGCCATCCAGAAGCGCGTCGCCGCCCGTGTCACGGTCGCGAACGCCTGCCAGCGCGAGATCGTCAAGGTCTGCAACGGTTCGACCAAGGAGACCAGCAAGTCGATCCCCTGCCTGATCTCGACCCCCAAGGGCATCAGCAACAACTGCCTGAAGGCCGTCGACGACGCGGGGTATCGGTGATGCGCGCCAGCAGCCTCTTCAGCACCGGAACCGCCATCGCGCTTGGTATCAGTCTTGGTATCAGTCTTGGCCTCGCCTTGCTCCCGGGAACAGCCAGCGCGCAGACGGCGGCGCCGACCCGCGACGACATCATCGGCAAGCTCAACCATTTCGAGGAAGCCGCCGAAGTCGACCTCCCCGCGCTGAAGCTGCAGGTGATGGAGCGCGCCAAGGCCAGGATCAAGAATGATCCGGGTCCGGTCAACCGGCCGCTGATCGCGCCTGATCTGGCCAAGCTGCCCACCTTCACGGCGCAGATCCAGTTCGACCCCGACACGCCGATCATCCAGCCGGCCTCGTACCAGACCGTCGGCCGCATCGCGGACGCGCTGGTCCACTCCTCGCTGCTGCCCTACACGTTCCTGATCGTCGGCCACGTCGAATCCAATGCCAAGACGCGCGAGGCCAATGCGATCCTGAGCCAGCGCCGCGCCGATGCGATCCGCGACGTCCTGGTGAACACGTTCAAGATCTCGACGAAGCGGCTGCATCCGATCGGCCTCGGCGAGGAGCAGTTTCTCGACAGGGCCAAGCCGACCTCGGCCGCCAACAGCCAGTTGCAAATCGCAACCTATGCCAAGGTGCCGGAGGAGGCACCTGCGCATCCGGCTGCGGCGCCTGCGCCTGCGGCGAAAAAGCCCGCCAAGAAGCACTGAGCGAGCGCGGCCTGGGCTGACGGAACCCCTTGAAGTTCTTCCGTTTTGTGACCTGTCTCACAGCGCGAGACCACGGTCTTGCGCGACAATAGCGCCGGTTTGTGCACTGCCCGGTCCGGTGCTATAGGCTTTCTTCGTTGTCCCCGACCGCAATGCACGAGACCGAGATGGGTGGCTATTTTCAGCGCCAACTTGCTGTTTATGTTGAATACCATCGCGATCCCCGGAACACGGCGATGCATGTGATCGGTATCCTCCTGCTCTTCACTGGCGCTGTGCTGCCGCTAACGCTTGTGAAGGTGCCGGTGGCCGGATTCGAGGTCAGTCTGGCGGTGATCCTGGCGCTGCCAGTTCTCGTCTACTGGCTGCTGCTGGACGTAGCGTTGGGGGTCGGCATTCTGGCCGTCTCCGTCGTGCTGTTTTCGATCGCGACGACCATTTCGGCGCAGGCCAGCACCGCAATGATGTGGGCAATTTTCGCTGCGCTGGTCGGACTCGGCGTTACCGCGCAGACCATCGGCCACAAGGTTTTTGAGGGGCGCGAAGCCTCGTTGTTCACTTTTCCGTCGCATCTGTTGCTTGGGCCGATGTTTGTCATGGCGAAATTGTTCATTGCGCTGGGTTTCCGCCGTGACCTTGCCGCGATTCTGGCGCCTCTTCCGACCAATTCCCTTTCAACCCGATAATTCTAGAAGCGAAACAGCAACCTTCTGCATGGCTCTCGTACTGGTTACCGGTGGCAGTGGTTTCATCGGACATCACCTCGTCGAAGCGCTCCGCGCCCGTGGGCAGCGGGTGCGCGTTCTCGATGTCCGGCCCCCGGCCGCGGCAAACACGGACGTTGAACATGTCCAAGGCTCGGTGCTGGATGGTGCCGCGGTGGATGCTGCGATCGCTGGCGTCGATCAGGTCTATCACCTCGCCGGCCTGCCGGGCATGTGGGTCGCCAACAAGCAGGACTTTCACGACGTCAATTGCCGCGGAACCGAGACCGTGCTCGCGGCGGCGATGAAGCGCGGCGTGTCGCGCTTCCTGCATTGCTCGACGGAATCGATCCTGTTCCCCTATTGCGACCTCAAGGGCGTTCCCGCCGAAGAGGCGCTGCAGCCGGCCGACGCGATGCCGGGCGCCTATACGCGCTCGAAGTCGCTCGCCGAGCATTGCGCCGCGAAGGCCGCGGCCGCCGGCTTCCCGCTCGTGATCGGCACGCCGACCATGCCGATCGGCGCCGCCGACCACAATCTGACGCCGCCGACCGCGATGCTCTGGTACTTCCTCCAGAAGAAGGTGCAGCCGCATCTCAACTTCCTGGTCAACCTCGTCGATGTCCGCGATGTCGCGATGGGCCTCGTGCTGACGATGGAACGCGGCCGCATCGGCCAGCGCTATATCCTCGGCGGTGACTGCGTCCCGCTCGGCAACATCCTGCGGATGATGTCGGCGATGAGCGGACGGCGGCAGTATCCGGTCGTCGTGCCCGGCAAGATCGCCGAGCTCTCCGCGATCATGCTGGAATCCATCTCCGATCGCATCACGCGCCGCCCGCCCAACGGCACCGCCGAGGGCGTGCGCATCGCGCTGGCCGCGAGCGATCTGTCGATCGACAAGGCCCGCAACGAGCTCGGCTACGCGCCGCGCCCGATCGAGCCGGTGCTGCGCGAAACCATCACCCATCTGCTCGCCCGCGGCGGCGAAGTCCCCTCCGGCGCCATCGAGCATCACGCGCTGTCCTCGCGCGCGAGCTGACCGCTCCGCCCAAAGCAAAGAACATTTCGGCATGTCCTTCGATTTCAGCAAGCTTCTCTCCGTGGCCTGGGGTGGCTGGACCACGAGCTGGCCGACCGAACTCCTCGCACTGATCTGGCTCGCCTTTCTCCTCAGCTGGATCGGCGCCTCGTTCTGGCAGGGCCAGACCAAGAAGCAGGTCATGACGCTGGAGTCGCAGCGCTACAGCCTGCCGATCCTAGTCGGCGGCATCCTGTTCACGCCGTGGGTTGCGGAGCTGCTGGGCTGGAAGCCGCTCTGGGTGCTCGGCAACAGCGGCATCTATGTCGCCGCGGTGCTCTCGATCGCCGGCATCGCCTTCGCCTGGTGGGGCCGGCTGCATCTCGGAAAGTTCTGGTCCAACACCATCACCCACAAGGAAGACCACCGCGTCATCGACACCGGCCCCTACGGCATCGTGCGTCACCCGATCTACACCGGGCTGATCTTCGGCATGCTCGTCACCGGGATCGCGATCGGCATGGTCACGACAATCCTCGGCGCGATCCTGATCTCGCTCGGCATGTGGCAGAAGGGCCGGATGGAAGAGGTGTTCCTGTCCAAGGAGCTCGGCGAAGACGCCTACGGCGCCTATTGCCGCCGCGTGCCGATGATCATCCCGTTCCTGTCGCCGCGGTGACGGGCACACGCCTTCCCTGCCGCGCTCTCCGCACAACGTCACAGCTGGTCCCGTCATCCTTCGAGGCTCCCCATGGCGCGCGTTGCGCCCCATGGCTCGTACCTCAGGACGACGGGGATAGACTTGCCTCCTTGCCATGCAAATTCGGCGTGCCGCCATTGCGCGGGCCATAAACGGCCCGATGCGGGCCGGTGCTGGTTGACCTTTTTACCGCTACCCAGTTGGATGCGCCCGCAACGAGGCACGACGACACGTTAATCGTGGATCTGGAGAGGTCGACGATCAGGCCTGAGCCCGCGCGGGGCTTCGGGCCAATCCCGGACGATCCGTCGTTGGACTGTGCCGCACGTTCAACAGGGGATTTTGATGAATTTTTCCAGCATCTTTGCGCAGTTCGTCGCCTTCGTCGGCGGCATCGCGCTGCAATGGCGGAAGCTCTCAGGCACCGCGCCTGCGCCCGCATGGGGCCAGGCCCCCGCGATTCCCCAGGCGAAGCCGCAAGGCGCGCTGCCGACCTTGAAGATGCCGACGGCACGGGGCTGGAGCGAGGGACAGAAGCCGACGACCGCGCCCGGGCTCAAGGTCAATGCGTTCGCAACCGGCCTCGACCATCCGCGCTGGATCGAGGTGCTGCCCAATGGCGACGTGCTGATCGCCGAGGCGACGCAGATCGCCGGCCCGCCGAGGTCGGTGTTTCATTACGCGATGCAGGCGACGATGCGGCGCGCCGCGGCTCTCGGCGTGTCCGCCAACCGCATCACGCTGCTGCGCGACAAGGACGGCGACGGCGTCGCCGAGCATCGCGGCGCCTTCATGGAAAATCTCAGCCAGCCGTTCGGCATGGCCTTGGTCGGCGACACCTTCTACGTCGGCAACACCGACGGCGTGATGGCCTTTCCCTATGTCGCCAATGCCGACCGCATCACCGCGCCAGGCAAGCGGCTCACTACCTTCAAGCCGAGCGGTCACTGGACGCGCAGCCTGCTCGCGAGCCCCGACGGCAAGAAGCTCTATGCCGGCGTCGGCTCGCTCAGCAACATCGCCGAGATGGGCATGGAGGTCGAGGAAGGCCGCGCCGCGGTCTACGAGCTCGACCTCGTCGCCGGCACACATCGCATCTTCGGTGCCGGCCTGCGCAATCCCGTCGGCCTGGCGTGGGAGCCGAATACGAACGTGCTCTGGACCGTCGTCAACGAGCGCGATGGCCTCGGCGACGAGACGCCGCCGGACTATCTCACCTCGGTACGCGACGGCGGCTTCTATGGCTGGCCCTATTGCTACTGGGGCAAGACCGTCGACGACCGCGTGCCGCAGGACCCGGCGATGGTCGCCAAGGCGCTTCAACCGGATTACGCGCTCGGCGGCCACACTGCGTCGCTCGGCCTGTGCTGGATGCCGGCCGGCACCCTCCCCGGCTTCCCCGACGGCATGGTGATCGGTCAGCACGGCTCGTGGAATCGCAGCACATTGTCAGGCTACAAGCTGGTGTTCATCCCGTTCGAAAACGGCAAGCCCGCCGGTCCCGGTCGGGACATCCTGTCGGGCTTCCTCGCGCCGGACGAGAAGGAATCCTACGGCCGTCCGGTCGGCGTCGTAATAGGCCCGGACAAGAAGTCGCTGCTGATGGCCGACGACGTCGGCAACGTGATCTGGCGCGTCACGGGCGCGTAAGTCGAGATAGGCGCCACGGGCGATCGCATATGTATTCCGTCATCCTGAGGTGCGACGCTTGCGGTGCGATAGCGTCGCAAGCGGAGCCTCGAAGGATGACGGTGATAAAGCGCGCCACCGTGTTGGGCTAATCAAGTCTCACGCCAGCTACGTCCCGACGCACAGCGTGGCGCGCTGCTTACGCAGCAGCGCGATCACGGACAGCGCGGTGATGATCCCGGTCTTGGGATTTTCGGACGGGATGTTCTCGATGCCCATCGAGAAGCGCGCCGAATCCGCCTCGACCTCGATGCGGTGAACGTTGCGCGTCACGGTCGGGTCGGCCCAAACCTGAATCCGGGTGCGATCGGGCCCGATGCCAGCCAGCGACAGCGCAACAGCGACATTGACGTTGGCCGGAAAGCCCTTCGCCGCCTCGCGCGCGCTGCCCTCGAACAGTTTCAGAGGCTCGCGCAGATTGTCGATGTCGATCTTGTTCTCGACGATGAACGGTGCACCCTTCAGGCCGTCGATCGGCTTGCGCGTGATCATGTTGACGGAATGAATGGTGCCGACGGCGGCGGCGTTGACCGCGTCAAGCCCGATCAGCGCACCGGTCGGCACGATGATGCGGCCGCCATTGGCGCGGGCGAGATCGACGAGATCGAAATTGTCGAGCAGTCCGCCGACGCTGACGACGACCGCGGCCCTGCCGCGTTTCACCGCCGGCTCGACGATCGCGCGGAGCTGACTGCTCGGCGCGCACTCGACCACGATGTCGGCGGCCTCGCCAAGCTGGTCGATCGGCAGGATCTGCGGCGGGCGGCTAAGGCTCTCGAGGAAAGCCTGATGCTTTGCGGGATCGCGCACGGCGACAGCCGACAGCGTCAGCCCTTCGATGCCCTGATCGAGCGCGGTCGCGACCTTTGTGCCGATCGAGCCCAGTCCCGCGATAGCCACCCGCAATTCGCTCGAAGCTTTCCGATCCGTCATCGCCTTCCACCTTCTGTCAAAACCAATTTCATACCCTCTCAGGCCTCGCGCGCATAGCTGCGCAGGCGCGCTTCGAGCACCGCCAGGATCGCGTCGCGAGCCGGATCGCGCGAGCCGCGCAGCCAGGCCGCCGCAAGCGGCAACCGTCCGACGGGACCGCTCTGCTTCGGCCGGAGCGGCACGAAGCGCACGCCCGGCACCGCCATCCGCGTCGTCCAGCGCGGCACGATCGCGACGCCGAGGTTCGTTGCCACCAGGTGAATGATGGTCTGCTTCTCGTCGGCGACCTGCACGATGCGGGGCGTGAGGCCGGCCTGCTCGAACAATTTGACGGTGAGGTCGTGGCTGTGCGGCCGCGAGCGGCGATCGGGCACCAGCATCGCCTCCTCGGCGATCTGCGCCAGCGTGACCGACTTGCGTGCGGCGAGCGCGTGCCGCTGCGGGAACGCCACGATCGCGGTCTCCCGGAGCAGATCGCGGAATTCGAGCCGCTTGTCCGCGCTGTCGGGCGGGCGGACGAAAGCGAGATCGAGCGCGCCGGTCAGGATCTTCGGCAGCAGCCGGACAGTCTTGTCTTCGAGGAGCTGCACCGCGATCTCGGGATGGCTGTCGCGGAAATCGCGCAGCAATGGCGGCAACAGGCCGGCTGCCGCGCTGTCGATGGCGCCGATCCGCAGCCGTCGCGCCGCGCCTGCGCGCGAGCGATTGCGCAGATTGCTCTCGACGGCCTCGACCTTGGCGAGGATGGCGCGTGCATCGCGCAGCAGCGTCGTGCCGTCTTCGGTGAGCGACACCGCCCGCGTCGTCCGCGCAAACAGCCTCGTGCCCAGATCTTCCTCGAGCAGCCTGATCTGGCGCCCGAGCGCGGAGGGCAGCATCTTGAGCTGCTGCGCCGCATGGCCGAAATGCAACTGCTCGGCCGCCGCCACGAAGCATCTGAGCTGATGCAATTCCATTCCGGGCCCTCTCTTCTCGCCTTAGGCAATCGCGTTGCACGAGGTCGTCATGGCCGGGCTGACACTGTGGGAGCTTGAGTGCGTCCAACGCTGACACGCGACAGCTTGGCAAGGATTATATCATTTTTTTGTATAAACCAGCGCCAATTGAGTCCGCCTCGCAACTCCGCCTAGGCTCGCCGCCACACAACCAGAACCGGGATTCAGGGAGGCCAGGATGACGAGCGGGATTCAGGCGCGCGTGCTGCGCAAGATCACCTGGCGCATCGTTCCCTTCATCATGCTGCTGTACTTCGTGGCCTTCATCGACCGCGTCAATATCGGCTTCGCCTCGCTGACGATGAACAAGGACATCGGCCTGTCGTCGACCGTTTACGGGTTCGGCGCCGGCATCTTCTTCTGGGGCTATTTCCTGTTCGAGGTGCCCTCGAACATCATCCTGCACAAGATCGGCGCGCGGATCTGGATCGCCCGGGTGATGATCACCTGGGGTCTCGTCTCCGCCGCGATGGCCTTCGTGCAGGGTGCGACCAGCTTCTACATCCTGCGCTTCCTGCTCGGCGTCGCCGAAGCCGGATTCTTTCCCGGCATCATCCTGTACCTCTCCTACTGGTTCCCGGCCCGCCAGCGCGCCGTCGTGACCGCGCTATTCATGGCGGCCGCTCCGCTGTCGACCGTGCTCGGGTCGCCGATTTCGGGCGCGCTGCTGGAGATGGAAGGCCTGTTCGGCTTCAAGGGCTGGCAATGGCTGTTCGTGCTGGAGGCGCTGCCCGCCGTGCTGCTCGGCTTCGTCGTGCTGGGCTTCCTGACCGACCGCCCAGAGAAGGCGAAATGGCTCGCGGAGGACGAGCGCCGCTGGCTGGTCGAGACCATGAATGTCGAGACCACCAGCAAGGCCGCGACCGCCAGCCACAGCATCTGGCGCGGGCTCGCCGATCCGCGCGTGCTGGCGCTGTCGCTGATCTATTTCGGCACCTCGGCCGGCCTCTATACGCTCGGCGTCTGGGCGCCGCAGATCATCAAGCAGTTCGGCCTGTCCTCGCTCCAGGTCGGCTTCCTCAATGCGCTGCCGGCCACCGCCGCCGTCGTCGCCATGATCCTGTGGGCGCGGCACTCGGACCGCACTGGCGAGCGGACCTGGCATGTGGTCTGGGCCTGCCTGATCGCCGCCGCGGGCCTCGCCTATGCCGGACTCGCGACCGGCGTCGTCGCCGTGCTGGTTGCGCTGGCGCTGGTGAACATCGGCATCTCCTCCGCCAAGCCGCCGCTGTGGAGCATGCCGACGCTGTTTCTGTCCGGCCCCGCGGCGGCGGCCGGCATCGCCACCATCAACTCGATCGGCAATCTCGGCGGCTTCGTCGGGCCCGCCATAATCGGATGGATCAAGGACCAGACCGGCAGTTTCGTCGGCGGGCTCTACTTCGTCGCCGGCCTGCTCGTTCTCTCGGCAGTCCTAACCCTGCTATTGTCGCGCGCGCAGACCGCGCCGGCCGAACCCGTCCCGCAGCCCCACTGACATCTCTCACGGAGCACTCCCATGCGCACCCATTCGATCGCAGCGATCCCCGCCGACGGCATCGGGCCCGAAGTCATTTCGGCCGGCGTGCGCGTGCTGGAGGCGCTGGCAAAGCGCAGCGGCGACCTTTCCTTCACCATCAAGACGTTCGACTGGGGATCAGACTATTACAAGAAGCACGGCGTGATGATGCCGGCGGACGGTCTCGCGGAATTGAAGAAGTTCGACGCGATCTATTTCGGCGCGGTCGGCGCCCCTGATGTCCCCGACCACATCACGCTGTGGGGCCTGCGCCTGCCGATCTGCCAGGGCTTTGACCAATACGCCAATGTGCGGCCGACCAAGATCCTGCCCGGCGTCGCCTCGCCGCTGCGCAACGTCGGCGTCGGTGACCTCGACTGGGTGATCGTGCGCGAGAACTCGGAGGGCGAATATGCCGGCATGGGCGGCCGGGCACACAGGGGCCTCCCCGAGGAGGTCGGCACCGAGGTCGCGGTGTTTACCCGCGTCGGCGTCACGCGGATCATGCGCTATGCGTTCAAGCTCGCGCAATCGCGTCCGCGCAAGTTCCTCACCGTGGTGACCAAGTCGAACGCGCAGCGCCATGGCATGGTGATGTGGGACGAGATCGCCGCCGAGGTCGCGGCCGAATTCCCTGACGTGACCTGGGACAAGATGCTGGTCGACGCCATGACCGTGCGCATGACACTGCATCCGAAGAGCCTCGACACCATCGTCGCGACCAACCTCCACGCCGACATCCTCTCCGATCTCGCCGGCGCGCTGGCGGGAAGCCTCGGCGTCGCCCCGACCGGCAACATCGATCCAGAACGCCGCTTCCCCTCGATGTTCGAGCCGATCCACGGCTCGGCCTTCGACATCACCGGCAAGGGCATCGCCAACCCGGTCGCAACGTTCTGGACCGGCGCGCAGATGCTCGAGCATCTCGGCGAGAAGGATGCCGCAGCGCGGCTGATGGCAGCGGTCGAGCGCGTCTGCGCGGCCGGCGTGCTGACGCCCGATGTCGGCGGCAAGGCGACGACGAAGGAAGTGACGGATGCCGTGGTCGACGCGATCCAGGGATCTAACGTCTGAGCCGCAGAGCGAAGAAGGCGCCGCGTTCGCGGACGCGCTGTGATGTCGGCAGAGGAAGATGCTTGAACGCAGCTCCTCTGCGTCCCGTCATATCGGCAGGACCCGATCGAAGACCGCCGCGAAGCGGCAGCCTTCGACAGCTGGCATCGTCCTTCAGGCCGCCTTCACTTCGATCTTCTTGGCGGGCTTCTGCGCTTCCGCCGTCTTCGGCAACGTCACCTTGAGCACACCGTTCTTGAACGCGGCTTCGATCTTGCCGGCATCGACGCCATCGGGCAGCCCGAAATAGCGTTCGAACGAACCATAGCGGCGCTCGGAGACGTAATAGTCCTTTTGTTTCTCCTCCTTCTCTTCCTTCTTTTCGCCTTTGATGGTCAGTGCGCCGTTGGCGACATTCACCTCGATGTCCTTTTCGTCCATGCCGGGCAGTTCGACCGTGATCTCATAGGCCTTGTCGCTCTCGGACACGTCGACCGCCGGCGCTGCCGAAAATTGCTTCGTCAATTTCCTCTCGATCCCGGCGAGCGAGCGGAAGGGCCGGCGCCAGAAATCATCGCCGGAGAAATCCTCAAACAGCCGGTCGACTTCCTTGCGCAGTGCCTCAAGCGGCCTCCAGGCGTCCTGCGCTGAAACCGGTTCGAGCGTTTTCCTGGTGACGGGGAGTTTGGTTTCATTGGCCATGATCTTTCTCCTCTAGGGTAAGACCTGAAACGGAGCCACGCTGCGCCGGCATGGGCGACCCGTCTTTGACTTCCATCAAAGGTCCGGACCGGGAGCTATTTTCTACCTGTCTCCGGGATGCGCAGGGTCTCCAAAATTTTTTGGCCTCCCTCTTGAAACCAAAACGGTGTTTTTTTATTTTTTGCGTTGCCGCCGAGAGGTGGCGTTCCCGGCGCCTGACGGGTCGGGAACGACTGAGACGGGCACCGGTCGTGTCCGGTGCCGCTCGTATCCATTTTGCTCCCTGGAGGATCTGGCTATGCGCACTTACGACTTTTCTCCCCTTTGGCGTTCGACCATTGGTTTCGATCGCCTGTTCGACCTCGCGGAGACGGCACAGCGTGCCGGCGAGGACAATTATCCCCCCTACAACATCGAACGCGTCAGCGAGGATCGCTACCAGATTTCGCTCGCGATCGCGGGCTTTTCACCCGACGAGGTCTCGGTGACGGCCGAGCAGAACGCGGTGATCGTCGAGGGCCACAGGGCGGAAAAGGCCGAACGCGAATATCTCTACCGGGGCATCTCCGCGCGGCCCTTCAAGCGGCAGTTCAACCTGGCCGACTATGTTCAGGTGCGGAGTGCCACGTTCGAGAACGGTCTGCTCAAGATCGAACTGATCCGGGAAATCCCTGAAGCCATGAAACCGCGGCGAATTGCCATCAATGGCGCGCCGTCCGGCACCGTGCATCAACTCGAGGGCAAGGCTGCCTGAATTTCGTTTGTCGGAGGCTTGGTGATCCCGCCCGTTGGTCGGGCGGGATCGGCCATGGCCTTCGCTTGCACACCCAATGCAGACCAGAGGTTTTAGCGAAAGGAGAAGGAGGATCTCTCATGATCGATCATGCTGACAACATCATCGACCTGAAAGCGCTATTGCACCCCGGCTCTGTCTACGATCATCCCCGCGACGTCGTCGCGGATCCGGCTTTGTCGATCGGAGAGAAGCGGGCGATCCTGGCATCCTGGGCCTCGGACGCCGCCAGCGTCGCCTCGAACCCGGCGCTGAGAGAATTGGCCGGCTCGGGCAGAGCCGTCACCATTGACGAGATTCTCGAAGCACTCGCGACCCTCGATCACCATCCGAAGGGGCCTCCGGGTGGCAAGCCGGCCCGAACGAGATCCGTCTTGCGAACCGGCCTCGCAGCCTAGGGAACACGCGCTCCGGGAGAACGACGATGATGGATGACAAGCTGGCCTTGCTGCGCGCGCACCGCAATAACATCGGCCGCTACCAGCGTTTACTCAAGACCAAGCTGACCGAATTCGAGCGGCGGTTCATTGAGCGGCGCCTGTCGGAAGAGCGTTGCGCGATCGAAAGACTCTCAGCGTCCACCTTCCCGCTCGCCTTCAAGACTCCAAACAGGGCGATCGAGAACGCAACCACGCTTCTGACAGCAAGCGGCCATGGCTGACTGAGATGTCCGACATCTTCCCGACATTCGAAATGTTCTTGAAAAGGTGCGGCCGAAGGACGTGGCGGTGGCGTGTTTGCACGACGGAAGGACGCCTCGTCACGCACGGGTCCGAAACCAGCCGCCCCGCAGCCAAATATGCCGCTGCAAGGGCATTGTTTCTGACACTTCTCGCTGCGCCCTATCGACCGGCGGGCCAAGCTTCCGGCTTGGCTCGATCGACCTCGGGGACATCTGCATCGAGACGGGAGCGGTCTTACCGCCGCCCCTGAGGCGCGGGCGCCGCCATCGCAGCCACCGGCTCGGGCGGCGTCAGATGGCGCGGGACGATGATAGTCTGGCCGGGGGTGAGTGGCGCATCCTCCGCCAGTGAATTGCTCTGCGCGAGCGTCCACAGCGGCACGCGATTGGCGGCGGCGATGCTCGCCATGGTGTCGCCGGTGCGCACGGGCAGCCGCACGCCGCTGTCCCACAGCTCGACCAGCGTATTTCCGGGCACGAGGTAGCGCAGCGGCACCGCATCGGCCTGGGTCTGCACGGGAATGCGCGGCAACTGGGTCACCATGTCGACGATCTGGCGATGGATATCGTCGGACTTCTCGATGTTGATGTGCGAGACGCGGCTGTTTTCCTTGAGGTCGTAGCTCGCGTAATGGCCGCGAAAGCCGGGCACGGCCACGACGTCGCCGCCGCCGAGCACGCTGTCGGACAGGAAGATGTTGATGAAGCGCTCGACATTGAGCGGTACGTCGCCGGTCGCATGCGCGGGATCGATGGCGATGACGAGGCTGATCGGGACGTTCTCCTTGGCCGCCATCTCGGAGATCACGATCGAGCACAGACCGCCCATGGAATGGCCGATCAGTACGATCGGTGCCGGTGTTTCCTTGTAGCTCGCGATGGCACGATCGCCGATCCATCGGCAGATGGTGAATTCGTAGACGTTGGCCGAGAAGCCGGCCTGCGTCAGCTTCTCTTCCAGCCGGTCCATGCCGGTCGAGAAGATCGGCCCCATGGCGCCGCGGAACAGGTAGATTTTCGGTGGCGGCAGGGGCTCGACGGGAGCGGGAGGCGGCGGCGCGATGGTCGCCAACGCTGCGCGCTTCGACTTGGCGGGTGAAGCATCGGCCGAGCCGGTGCCCAGGGCAAGCAGCGCAACCGCTGCCAGCACGACAATTCGCCTTGGATCAAGCATCAGCCCAGCAGTCCCACCACGGGAGGCAGAGGCCTCCCCCGGCGCTTAATGACCACCGATTGGGTGGAATTTGGGGCACGGAACCGGGTTCGTGACGCCCGCGGGCAGGAGGATTCATGCTGATCGCGCCGGCACCGTGGCATCAATTGAAGGGAACTAGTCAATTGAAGGGCGCCCATGGCTCGGCTTCGCAAGAATCGGACATCACAGAACTCTGAATTCCCTTGTAGCTGTCATCGTCGAAAAACACCGAATAGGCGGTGCGTCGGCCCGCTGACGGACCGCGCTGCCTTAGGCAGACGAAATACGATCCCGGTCCGTGGTCGGAATGGCGGACAGCGGATGTTTCCACCGCAGGCGCATTGAAGAGCGACGTTACGCCGCCAGCTTCTGCTGCTCGCGGAACGCGACGATCGCCATGTGCACGAGGTGCAGCTTGCCCTTCACCGCCGGCGATATGTCGAACGGATAGGCATCGTTCATCCCGAGCGAGCGGTTGAGCTCGTTGAGGCCGCGTGAGAGCGGGCTCCACAACGCCAGCAGCGCCTCGAAGTCGCTCTTCAGATAGGGATCCGTCAGGGTCTGCCGGGCGCGTTCATCGAGGGACAACGGCAGACCCGCCAGCGAGTCCAGCGTCGACAGGATGTGGAGAAAATGCGCAAACGTTTCCGCCCAATCCTCCCAGGGGTGGGCGGTGGCATATTCGCTGATGAAGCCGCTCCGGTCGTATGAACGATCGGTGCGGCCGTAATAGCTGCTGATCGCCGCTTGATAGTTCTGCGTCTCGTCGCCGAAGATCAGCTTGAACGGCGCCTGGAATGTCGTGCTGTTGACCAGCAGGTCCCAGTAGAAGTGGCCGATCTCGTGTCGGAAATGCCCGAGCAGGGTGCGGTACGGCTCCCGGAACGCCATACGGCGGGCCTCGCGCTCGACATCGTCCGCTTCCGCGAGGTTGAGCGTGATGACGCCCGACAGATGCCCCGTCAGGATCGGATTGACCTCGTCGGAGAGAATGTCGAATGCCACACGGTCACCGCCGCGGGATACGAGCGGCAGTCCGAGGCGACGAAGATCATAGAGAAGACGGCGCTTGGCTTCCTCCACTCGCCGCCAGAGCATGATATTCCTGGTGCTGCCGAGATGCGGGATGGTGCGCGTGAGGCGACAGGAGTCGCAGTACCAATCCGCGCCCTTGACACACCAATTGCAGCCGATGATCTCGCGGTTACGGCACGACTGATTGAATGCGAGTTTGGTCAGGTTGATGCACGACGGATCGAACACCAACTGGGTGCCGCAGTTCGCGCACGCGGTGTGCTCGAACGAGACTGGCTGCCGGCACGACGGACATTGGAATAGCTTCACGTGCTCTGGTCCCAAACATACGGCACGCCGGAAAACCGGCTCGTCACTTCGGCGAAAACTTGCGACCGTCGCTCTTGCCGGCGAGTAACGCGCGCTGCATCCGCAGTGCCTGCTGCCTCAACAGGCCGGCTCGTTTCGCGCTCAAACGCTTCAGTCGCAAGCGTGGCTTGTTGGCCGGCGCAGTCTCGCCGACCGGCACGGCAGACCAGCATCGCTCGGGCTGAACCGACATCGGTCCGGCATTTCGTTTCTGAGCCATGATGCAACAACACCGGATCGAACGCCAGGTTCCGCCGGGCTCGCCCAGGGAACCTTTGCCAATTTGTCCCGTTGGCACCGCGATCAATAGTTGAGGAGGACCAAGATGAAGAAACTGGCATTGGCATGTACTCTCGCGATTGCCGCCGCTACCGCCGCGCATGCAGCAACCACCACGGTGAAATCGGCGCCGGCGGAAAGCTGGACGGTGACCAACTACTACAAGCAGGCCGTCTACGATCCCAAGGAAAGCAAGATCGGCGACATCGACGACGTGCTGGTCGACAAGTCCGGCAAGATCACCGGGCTGGTCCTCGGCGTCGGAGGTTTTCTCGGCGCCGGTGAAAAGGACGTCATCATTCCCTTCAGCGCGGTCAAGACCGCCAAGAAGAACGACAAATGGTGGCTGACGATCGACGAGACCAAGGACACGCTCAAGGAGGCCCCCGGCTTCAAGTACGACAAGGCGAGCACGACCTGGGTGCCCGAGAAGAAGTAAGGCCGTCCAGGCCGGCATTTGAGGGGCTCGCCGCTAACGCGGCGGGCCCTTCGCACATTTGGCGGTAACGTCTTCACGACCGACAAGACAACGACGCCGCCGACCATGAAGTCGGCGGCGTCGTGACCAGATTGGATATTGCAGGCTGGTGCCTCAGTTCCTGGCCGGCGCCGTCGCCGCGGCCGACCGCGCCTGGCGCGGCGCGCGGGGTTCGGCGACAGGGGCTGCCGGTGCGCGCGAGCGCATGATCGCGGCGTCGATCTCGGCGATGACGCGGCGCTGAATCGCCTCGTTCTTGTCGATCGAGATGTGGCCGACGCCGGTGCCGCGCACGTCGACATTGTCGAGCTTGCCGCGGAAACCATCGGCGCGCTTCACCGGCTCGCCCGGGCCGTCACCGATATAGATGTTGATGTAGCGCTCGGCACCCGTCGTGAGCTTGGTCTTGAAAACGGAATCGAGGCCGATCGCGAGCTTCACGGGAACGCCGAGCTGGTTGAGCTTGGCGATCATGTCCGGCAGCGCCGTCGCGCCCGAGGAATGGCCGACCAGGACGATGGTCTTGATGCGGCCGGCCTTGTAGGCGGCCGCGGCTTCATTGGCGAGCGAGGACCACGACACGAAGTTCGCGACGGTTACCGGGATACCCTGCGCCTCGAGGCGGGAGCCGATCGTGTCGAGCCCGAGCGAGAAGATGTTGAGCACGCCGCGGAGCAGGTAGACATGCGTCGTGGCGGTGGCCTGGCTGGGCGCGGCCCTGGCCGGGGTCGGGTTGATGGCAACAGCTGACAGCAGCAGCAGGCAGATCGCCCACACGCGGATAGCGGACAATTGGCTGGCGCCGGCGGTGTGACGGCCGTTCGGTCTCATCGATCTTTTCCCTGGGGACACTACGCTTTGCGATTGGCCGGAATCGTAGCCATGGCCTGCTCGCAGACGCAACAAAGAGCCGCGTGAACCCGCAATCTTAGCAGCAGGCCGTGACCATCAAGCAACACTTGCCTGAAACCTGCCACCGAAGGGCCTGTTTTGAGACCATTTTTCTCCCGCCAATTGCGGCCGGGCAACCGCCTTCCTATTTCAGGGCTCCGCTGACCCGCCCACAGGTGGGTTCCAGCCTCCCCCTCCCAAGCCTTTGCCCCTCAGCCCTGCGGCCATCATGTCCTCCATCATTTCCGTCGCCAATCTGTCGAAGACCTATGGGTCCGGCTTCAAGGCGCTCAAAAACGTCAATCTCGATATCAAGCGCGGCGAGATCTTTGCGCTGCTCGGCCCGAACGGCGCCGGCAAGACCACGCTGATCTCGATCATCTGTGGTATCGCCAATCCGAGCGAGGGCCGTGTCCTCGTCAGCGGCGAGGACATCCAGACCTCCTACCGCAAGGCGCGGTCGCTGATCGGGCTGGTGCCGCAGGAATTGCACACCGACGCCTTCGAGAGCGTGTGGGCGACCGTGAGCTTCTCCCGCGGCCTGTTCGGCAAGCCGAAGAACCCAGCTCACATCGAGAAGGTACTCAAGGACCTCTCGCTCTGGGACAAGAAGGACAACAAGATCATCACGCTTTCCGGCGGCATGAAGCGCCGCGTGATGATCGCCAAAGCGCTGTCGCACGAGCCGCAGATCCTGTTCCTGGACGAGCCGACCGCCGGCGTCGACGTCGAGCTGCGCAAGGGCATGTGGGAGGTGGTGCGCACGCTGCAGCAATCCGGCGTCACCATCATCCTCACCACACACTACATCGAGGAAGCCGAGGAGATGGCCGACCGCATCGGCATCATCAACAAGGGCGAGATCGTGCTGGTCGAGGACAAGGCGACCTTGATGCAGAAGCTCGGCAAGAAGCGGCTGACGCTGCACTTGCAGAACAAGATCACCTCGCTCCCCGCCGACCTCGCCCATTACGAGCTCGACCTCTCCGAGAATGGCGCGACGCTGGTCTACGACTACGACACCAAGGGCGATCGCACCGGCATCACCAGCCTGCTCAGCGACCTGCGCAACGCCGGCATCCGCTTCAACGATCTCGACACGACCCAATCGTCGCTCGAGGACATCTTCGTCGACCTCGTGAGGACGTCATGAACTATCGCGCTGTCCGCGCCATCTATCTGTTCGAAATGGCACGCACCTGGCGCACGGTGCTGCAAAGCATCGTCTCGCCGGTCGTCTCGACCTCGCTCTATTTCGTGGTGTTCGGCGCCGCGATCGGCTCGCGCATCAGCCAGGTCGAGGGCGTCAGCTACGGCACCTTCATCGTGCCGGGGCTGATCATGCTCTCGGTGCTGACGCAGAGCATCGCCAACGCGTCGTTCGGCATCTACTTTCCGAAGTTCACCGGTACGATCTACGAGATTCTCTCCGCGCCGATCTCCTATGTCGAGATCGTGCTGGGCTATGTCGGCGCCGCCGCGACCAAGTCGATCATTCTGGGCCTCATCATCCTGGCAACGGCCGGCCTGTTCGTGCCGCTGCACATCCATCACCCGGTCTGGATGCTGACCTTCCTGGTGCTGACGGCGGTGACGTTCAGCCTGTTCGGCTTCGTCATCGGCATCTGGGCCGACGGGTTCGAAAAGCTCCAGATGATCCCGATGCTGGTGGTGACGCCGCTGACGTTCCTCGGCGGCAGCTTCTATTCCATCGACATGCTGCCGCCGACCTGGCGCACGGTGGCGCTGCTCAACCCGGTCGTCTATCTGATCTCCGGCTTCCGCTGGAGCTTCTACGAGATCGCGGATGTCAGCTTCGCCGTCAGCATCGGCATGACGCTGGCGTTCCTGCTGATCTGCCTCGCCGTGATCTGGTGGATTTTTAGGACCGGGTATCGGCTGAAGAATTGAGCTGTCATTCCGGGGCGCGCGTAGCGCGAGCCCGGAATCCATTCATCCACTAACTCCCGCCGCACGATGGATTCCGGGCTCGCCCGTCGGGCGCCCCGGAATCACGACGGTGGACTTATCGATAGCAGTGGAAGCGGTTGTAGCCGTCATAATAGCCGCGGCAGCGGCGATGGCCGCGATGGGGAATGCCGAATACGCCTTCGACCGCGCCCACGGCACCGCCCACACCAGCACCGACGACGCCTCCGACCGCACCACCCACCGGGCCGGCGATCCGATTGCCTTCATAGGAGCCCTCCTGAGCGCCGCGGACGATGCCCTGGGCGTGGCCGGGCTGAGGCAGGCACGAAAGGCCGAGGAGGATAGCGGCGCCTGCGAACAGCCGGCGGGCAGAACGACCGGCCGGCAACGAAGCGGCGGCGACACGAACTCTGTTCATTACATTTCCTAAGGGTGAGCCGGCCGCGATGACCGCTGGCCGAGAGATCAGCGCCGAACTAACGCCGATGCGGCCAATTGGTTGCGTCTTCATGACAAATTGGCGCCATCATGAACGCACCCGCTCGCGAAAATGTCAGCACGGCCACGGCCTGCGCGGCACAAAGCGGCCTTGCTTACGCCCGGCATCACGTTAACGATGGCTGGGCAGGCTGCTGGAACGAATGCCGGATTGCAGGCATATTGCACGCCGGGGGACGGAGAGCCGCGGCGCCGAACGTGAACAGGCCGGAGGCCGAACTAAAATGCGTTTCCAGATGCGTTCCTATTTCATCGCTTTTGCCTCATTGATGCTTCTGAGCGCCGGCACCGCGCAGGCCAAGGTCGAGATCACCGTCGACAAGGACAATCAGCAGATGACCGTCGCCGTCGACGGCGTCGCGCGCTATCACTGGCCGGTGTCAACCGGCATCCCCTCGCGCGAAACGCCGAACGGCGCGTTCCGAACCTTCCGCATGGAAGAGGATCACTACTCCAAGGAATTCGACGACGCGCCGATGCCGCACGCGATCTTCTTCACCAAGGTCGGGCACGCCATCCACGGCACCGACTCGGTCGGCCGGCTCGGCTCACCCGCCTCGCACGGCTGCGTGCGGCTGTCGCGCCAGAATGCCTCGACGCTCTATGCGCTGGTGCAGCAGCAGGGCGTGCTCAACACCACGGTGACGCTGACCGGCTCGTCGCAGGTGGCGCTGGCCCGAAATCCGCGCGGCCGAACCAACAACGCGGTCGCCCGCGCCCCGCAACCGGCCGAAGAGCAGTACGCCACCACGACCGATCCCGTGAACCTGGCACCGCCGGCGCAGCCCGCCCGCCGCTACATGCCGCAGGACGACAACTACATCTATCCGGCCGACGGTAGCGACACCGGCGCGCGCTATCCCGCGCCGCGCGGCAACCGCCCGCTCTATGACGCGCAGGTCTATCAACAGCAGCAACAGCCGCAGCAGCAATATTACAATCAGGGCTACGGCCAGCAGGGCTCGTACTATCAGCCGCAGCCCCGGCAGGTTTATCAGCCGCGCGGCTATTACTACCAGAATTGACGCTATCTGAACGCAGCACTGCCGCGCTCGACGATTGTCCGCGTCGCTTCAACGAATGCCGTCAGAATCGTCATGCCATCACGTGTTGCGATCGTCTTGACTGTGATCTCGATTGTGGCTGCGGGCAGCGCAATGGCCTTTGACCTCGAGTCGCACCGCGGCGGACGCGCGCTGTTGCCGGAAAATGCCCTGCCGGCCTTTGCCAACGCGCTGACGATGGGCGTGGACACGCTGGAGCTCGACGTCGGCATCACCGCCGACGGCGAGGTGATCGTGTCGCACGAGCGCGGTCTCAATCCTGATCTCGCGCGGGATCGGATTGGCGCCTATATCGCCCCGCCCGGGACGCCATTCGTAAAACTTCGGCTCGAAGACGTCAGGACCTATGACGTCGGCCAGATCCGGCCGGACAGCCCTTACGCGAAGCAATTCCCGGAGCAGCGGGCCGTGCCGGGAACGCGCATTCCCACCCTCGGCGAGTTGTTCGCGCT
Source organism: Bradyrhizobium betae (assembly GCF_008932115.1). Lineage (NCBI taxonomy): Bacteria > Pseudomonadati > Pseudomonadota > Alphaproteobacteria > Hyphomicrobiales > Nitrobacteraceae > Bradyrhizobium > Bradyrhizobium betae. The sequence continues at coordinate 4,978,754 of NZ_CP044543.1, read as the reverse complement.
GGTGCGCAAGTCCGGCAACACCCGCGTGCGCTTCAACATCGAGACCAAGATCGATCCGAACCATCCGGACGAGACGCTCGAGCCGCAGGTTTTTGTCGCAAAGCTGCTCGGGCTGATCGAAGCCGAGAGGTTTTCCGATCGCGTCATGATCCAGTCGTTCGACTGGCGGACTCTGCGTCTGGTCCAGCAGCAGGCGCCCAAGATTCCGACCGTGTACCTGACGCTCCAGCGCGGCTCAGCGCCGACCATCGCGCTCGACAAGTCTACCAACTGGACGGCGGGCTTCAGTCCGGCCGATCACGGCGGCTCGCTGCCGCGGACCATCAAGGCCGCGGGCGGCGCGATCTGGTCGCCCTATTTCGGCGACGTCACGGAGGCGCTGATCACCGAGGCCCACGGGCTCGGACTGCGCGTCGTGGTGTGGACCGTGAACAAGCGCGACGACATGGCGCGCATGATCGACCTCGGCGTCGACGGCATCATCTCGGACCGGCCGGATCTGTTGCGAGAGGTTGCGGGCGAGAAGGGCATTGCATTGCCGGCGGGGACGCCGGTGGAGCCGTAAGCCTCGGTCTCGTGTCCCGGACGCGGTGCAGCGTGCAACGCTGCTCCGCAGAGCCGGGACCCAAAAAGCCGCGACATGGGCCCCGGCTCTGCAGCGCACCGCTGAAGAAGCGCTGCGCTGCGTCCGGGGCACGAGACCCTACTCCCCGTCCCGCAGGCGCCGGTAAAGCGCGCCAAGAATGTTGGAATAATCGTCGGTCCAGACTCGCACCCTGTCGTCGGCTTCGGTCAGCTCCCATGATTTGGATGAAACGAGCTTGCCGACATCTTCCTCTTCGCGCGCCGAGATGACGACGTCGGTCGAGAAGATGTAATCGGAATCGCGCCCGGAATCCTCGTTGAAGACCCAGCTCTTCAGATCGTTGGCGTCGGCGATGCCGACCACGACGGTCTCGAGATCGAGGTGCCGGTTGGAGACGTGCATCACCACGGCGCCGTGCGGGGCGAGCTTGTCCTTGTAGATCTTCATAGCCTCTTCGGTGGCGAGATGAATCGGGATCGCATCCGACGAATAGGCATCGACGATGATCAGGTCATAGACACCGTCGGGCTCCTTCGCGAAGGTGAGACGGGCATCGCCAATCACCGGCTTCAGGCCCGGCATGCAACTCGAGATGTAGCGGAAGTTCTTCGGGTCACTCGCCGCGTCGACCATGGACTGGTCGATCTCGAAGAATTTCCAGTCCTCACCGGGCTCGGCCGCGCACGCGAGCGTGCCGGAGCCGACGCCGATCGCGGCCACCTTCAGCGGTGCGCCCTTGCGCTCGCGGATGGCCGTGATGGCCTGCCCGATGCCGCCGTCCTTGTGATAGTAGGTGATCGGCTCGGGCCGGCCGGTCACAGGCGTGCCGTCATTGTTGCGGAAGCGCTCGGCGCCGTGAATGGTGGTGCCGTGCATCAGCACGTGGAAATAGCCGCCGGGCGTGACCACGATCTTGTGCACGCCGAAGAAGCTGCGCACCGTCGTGACGCGGCCTTCGTCCGCGGGATAAATCCGGATCAACGCCAGCGCGAGCGCCACGGTGGCGAATATCTTCCAGCGACCGGCATTGAGCCCGAGAGCGAGCAGCGCAGCGAGCACACCGACGGCACCGGCCACCCAGACGCGGTGATCCTCGAACCAGGTCGAGAGGCCGCCCGTCATGGTGGACGGCACGACGAGCACCACCGCGAGCGCGACGAGCGCCAGCCAGTACCATTTGACGATGCCCGCCAGCCGCTCGCTCGCGGGCGGCCGACACAGCGCGGCGGACGCGACCAGGATCGGATATTCGGCGATCCATGAGAACGTGAAAGGTGCAACGAGCCCCGCGAACAGCCCGCCGACCATGCCGCCGAACGACAGCGCGACGTAGAAGCCGGTGAGATATCTGGCGGCCGGCCGGGTCCGTGCCAATTCGCCATGGCAGGCCATGGCGATGACGAAGAAGCAGAGCTGATGACCGCCGAGCGTCAGCAGGAGGTTCTGCTCGCCGCCGAACGCCAACAGGACAACGACGCCCGCGATCGCGACCGGCTGCAGCATCAGCATCCATTTGTGCGGCAACAGCGGCCGCGACTGGAACACCACCACCCATGTCAACAGATACAGCGACAGCGGCAGCACCCACAGCAGCGGCGCGGCCGCGACGTCGGTCGAGATGTGCGCGGTCACGGCGATGAGCAGGCCGGACGGCACCGCGGCCAGGAAAATCCAGCGCAGCCGCGTCACCATGCTTGGCGCCGGAGCATTGACGTCCTCGGTCTGCGCATCGACGAGCGCGAGCTTCGGCGAGCGCAGCAGCAGCGCGCCGCAGGCGGCGATCAGGAGGATCAGCAGTCCATAGCCGCCGGTCCAGAGCCGGTTCTGCGCGTGCAGCGTGAAGATCGGCTCCAGCAGGAACGGATAGGACAGCAGCGCGAGGAAGCTGCCGATATTGGAGGAGGCATAAAGGAAATAGGGATCGTGCCCGGCGGGATGGCCGGTGCGGACGAACCAGGCCTGCAGCAGCGGATTGTTGGCGGCGAGCGCGAAGAACGGCAGTCCGATCGAGACCACGAACAGTCCGAGCAGCCAGAACGCATAACCCGACGCCGGCGGCTCGCCATAAGCGGAGGCGATGCCGAGCGGCAGCGTCACGAAGGCCAGCACCAGCAGCAGGAGATGCACCACCACCGGGATGATGCGATTCCTGACCTGCATCAGCAGATGCGCATAGGCATAGCCGGCCAGCAGCAGCGACTGGAAGAACACCATCGCCACCGACCACACCGCCGGAGAGCCACCGAGCCGCGGCAGCACCATCTTCGTGAACAGCGGCTGCACCGAGAACAGCAGCAGCGCGCTGACGAAGATCGCAGCGGTGTAGACCGTCAGCAGCAGCCGGTTGCGCGACGACGAAGGCTGCTCCGTGGCGGCGGGTTGCACGATCGAATCCATGGAAGCTCCGGCAAACAATCCCCGGCGGGCGCCGGACGCGCGCAATGGAGCACAAGGCGCCTGAACGGGCAATAAAGGGTCTCGTGATGTTGCAGCGACGATTGCTTGATATAGAGATGTCATTCCGGGATGGTCCGAAGGACCAGACCGCAGGTGCGCAATTGCGCACCGGGGAATCTCGAGATTCCGGGTTCGATGCTTCGCATCGCCCCGGAATGACGCCAGGGATATCATGAGCGAAACCGACGTCGTCATCATCGGGGCCGGCCACAACGGCCTCACCTGCGCGGCCTATCTCGCCATGGCAGGCCTGCGCGTGCGCGTGGTCGAGCGCCGCAAGGTGGTCGGCGGGGCCGCCGTGACAGAGGAGTTTCATCCGGGCTTCCGCAACTCGGTCGCGGCCTACACCGTGAGCCTGCTCAATCCGCAGGTGATCCGCGACCTCAGGCTGGCCGAGCAGGGCCTGCGAATCGTCGAGCGGCGCGCGCAGAATTTCCTGCCCGCCCCCGACGGCAGCTATCTCCTCACCGGCGAGGGGCGGACCAGGGAGTCCGTCGCGCGGCTGAGCGCGCATGACGCCGCTGCGCTCGACGGCTTCTCGCGCGAGCTGGAAGACATCGCCGATGTGCTGCGGCAGTTCGTGCTGCGGGCGCCGCCAAACCTCGTCGACGGCTTCGGCACGGCCGCGATCCGCGAGGGCGTCAACGCGTGGAAGACGGCCAACATCCTGCGCACCCTGACGCTGGAGCAGAGTCGCAGCCTGCTCGACCTCTTCACCCGCTCGGCCGGCGAGATGCTGGACGAGCGCTTCGAGCACGATCTGGTCAAGGCGCTGTTCGGTTTCGATGCCATCGTCGGCAATTACGCCAGCCCCTACGCCGCCGGCTCGGCCTATGTGATGCTGCATCACGCCTTCGGCGAAGTGAACGGCAAGAAGGGCGTCTGGGGCCACGCCATCGGCGGCATGGGTGCTATCACGCAGGCGATGGCACGCGCCGCAGGCGAGCGTGGCGTCGTGATCGACACCGGTGCCGGCGTGCGCGAGGTGATCGTCGAGCGCGACCGCGCCGTGGGCGTCGTCCTGGAGAACGGCGAGACGGTCCGCGCCAGATATGTTGCGGCCAACGTCAATCCAAAGCTGCTTTATACGCGGCTGATCGCGGCCGACGCGCTACCCGCCGACTTCTTCGCCCGCATCCGCAATTGGAAGAACGGCTCCGGCACGTTCCGCATGAACGTGGCGCTGGACCGCCTGCCCTCCTTCACGGCGCTACCAGGCGACGGCGATCATCTCTCCTCCGGCATCATCCTGGCCCCTGATCTCGGCTACATGGACCGCGCCTGGCTCGACGCGCGGGCGCGGGGCTGGAGCCGTGAGCCGGTCGTGGAGATGCTGATCCCCTCGACGCTCGACAATACGCTGGCGCCCGAAGGCAGACATGTCGCGAGCCTGTTCTGCCAGCATGTCGCGCCCGAACTGCCGGACGGCAAGTCCTGGGACGATCATCGCGACGAGGTCGCCGATCTCATGATCGCGACGGTGGACAAATACGCGCCGGGTTTCGCGGGCAGCGTGCTCGGCCGCCAGATCCTATCGCCGCTCGATCTCGAACGGCAGTTCGGGCTGCTGGGCGGCGACATCTTCCACGGCGCGCTGTCGCTGAACCAGCTGTTCTCGGCGCGGCCGATGCTGGGCCATGCCGATTATCGCGGGCCCCTGAAGGGCCTTTACCATTGCGGCTCCGGCGCCCACCCCGGCGGCGGCGTCACCGGCGCCCCCGGCCACAACGCGGCACAGGCGATCTTGAGGGATCACCGCTCGCTGTTCGGAAGCCGTGGATAGGTCTGTGGATTGACTGTGGACAGGCTATTGGCAGGGTTGTGGGAAAGCGGTGGAGCCTGCGCGTGGCGGGCGTGGCCAAGCCAGGCACAAGGTAGTGGAAAAGCTGGGGATGAGCGGCGGGATAAGACTGTGGACAGCGCGCGGAAAACGGGCGGACAACCTGTGGGCGATTGCCCCCCAAAGACGACCTCGCCCGCCAGGGGGCATTTCCCCTCGCGGGCGCTGATCAGGAAACAGCCTCTGAAGAAAAAAGCCCGCGCCGGGAAATGGGAGCGGCAATTACTTCAAGGAGCTGCTAATCGAACCGAACTTCTCGTTCATGGTGGTGCCCAGGCTGTTCACCACGGTGATGATCGCCAGCGCGATACCGGCTGCGATCAGGCCGTATTCGATCGCGGTTGCACCGGACTCGTCCGACCAGAACTTCTGAACCATGCGCTTCAAGACTCGCCTCCATTTCAATTTTCAAGCCGTGTTGGCTGGATCCAACAGCCGAAAATTTACGGAGCACAACCTACGGTCAGGTTAACCCGGGAACCACAAGTTATACGGAAACTTGGATACAAAAGTTCCAAAAATTGAGATCAACGGAATTCTGAATGCAGCCTTCGCCAACCCATCGCGCCAGCTTTTCAATCGGCACCGAGGCCGCGGCCAAGCGCGTCGTCGACGTGCTCACCGAGGTCTTTTTCGAGGGCGACGCGGCGGTTGCCGCGTTCGAGCAGCCGGACGGACGATGGGACGTCACGCTGCATTTCGCCGAAGCGCCGGATCAGGTGTTGCTGCGCGAACTCATTGCAACTTCGGCAGGAAACGACATCGCCGAGACGCTTTTGTTCGACACCGTCGAGGCCAAGGACTGGGTCAAGGCGAGCCTCGAAGACCTTGTCCCGGTGCCGGCGGGGCGCTTCGTCGTGCACGGCAGCCACGATCGCGACCGCGTGGCGCCGAACAAGCTCGCCATCGAGATCGAAGCGGCGCTCGCCTTCGGCACCGGCCACCACGGCACCACCCGCGGCTGTTTACTGTTGCTTGACCATGTCCTGAAAAGCGCCCGGCCGGCCCGCGTGCTCGACCTCGGCACCGGGACAGGCGTGCTGGGAATAGCGGCGGCGAAGGCGCTGCATCGCGCCGTGCTCGCCTCCGACATCGACCCGCCTTCGGTACGGGTGGCGGCCGAGAACGCGGTGCTGAACGAAGCTGGCCATCTGGTCCGGGTGATCCGCGCCACCGGCTTCGCCGCGCCGGATTTTGCCAGGTGCGGCCCGTTCGACCTGGTGCTGGCCAACATCCTTGCCAATCCGTTACGGCAATTGGCAGGCCCGATGGCCAAGCACCTCGCCCCCGGCGCCCGCGTCATCCTCTCCGGCCTCTTGACCCACCAGGCCCCCGCCGTGATCGCCGCCTACCGCGCACGCGGTCTCGTGCCGCTACGGCACCTGCGGATCGAGGGATGGAGCAGTCTGTTGCTGAGGAAGGTAGGGTAACCCTACTCCGCCGGCTTGTCGTCCCGTTGCACCGCGCGCTCGCCTTGCAACGCGCGCCTGGCGCGGCGCTCGGCGAAACGGTCGATCACCTGGCTGATGAGGCCGCGCGGCTTCTTCGGTGTCGTGGCGGCCGGTGCGCGGCGGACCGGCGGCGAAATCTTCTCAAACGTGAACGCTGGCATCGTGTGTCCCCTCGCCGTTGAGATGAACCACTTGCTCGAATTTCCCTGTTATCCGGACGAAGCGCAACTGCTGCATCCTGTACTCCACTCAATTCGAATGGAACTTTTTCAAGCACAGTCCGTGCCAGATACGACCTCAATTGCGTCTACATTGCGGACTGATCCCCATGATCCTAGACTGAGCCCATCATGTTCGAAGCGCACTTCCAGACTTTCGAGGAGCCCGAGGCCGGCGTCGCACTGACGGCGCGCCTGTCCGCACTTCGCGAAGAACTCGCCCGCCGCAAGCTGACCGGCTTCGTCATTCCGCGCGCCGACCAGCAGCAGAACGAATATGTGCCGCCCTCGGAAGAGCGGCTGGCCTGGCTGACCGGTTTTACCGGCTCGGCGGGATTGGCGGTGGTGCTGACCCATGAAGCCGCGGTCTTCGTCGACGGCCGCTATACGATTCAGGCGGCCAAGCAGGTCGATGCAAAGGCCTGGACGGTGGAATCGCTGATCGAACCGCCGCCGGAAAGCTGGGTTACGGCGCACCTGAAGGCCGGTAACCGCCTCGGATTTGATCCATGGCTGCACACTTTTGCGGCAGCCGAGCGCCTGTCCGCCGCCTGCGCCAAGGCCGGCGCCGAGCTGGTCGCCGTCGACAGCAATCCGGTCGACGCGATCTGGCAGGATCGGCCGCAGCCGCCGCTCGCCCCCGTCGCCGTGCATAGCCTGCAAAATGCCGGCCTCGCCGAGGCTGAGAAGCTCACCCAGATCCGAAGCGAGATCGTCAAGCTCGGCGTCGATGCGCTGGTGCTCTCGGACAGCCACGCGGTGGCCTGGACCTTCAACATCCGCGGCGCCGACGTCGCGCACACGCCGCTGCCACTGTCTTACGCGCTGGTGCCCAAGGACGGCCGTCCGACCATCTTCATCGACCACCGCAAGCTCTCGAACCTGACCCGCGACCATCTCGAACAGTCCGCCGACGTGCGCGAGCCCGATGCGATGGCGCCGACGCTGATGGCGCTGGCCAAGAGCGGCGCGGCGATCGCGCTCGACAATGCCACCGCGGCCGACGCCCTCAGCCGGCTGATCGCGGGCGCCGGCGGCAAGCCGGTGCGGGGCAGCGATCCGATCGCGCTGCTCAAGGCCGTCAAGAACGCGACCGAGATCAAGGGCACAAAGACGGCGCATGTGCGCGATGCCGTGGCGCTGGCGCGCTTCCTCGCCTTCATCGACCGCGAGGCGGCAAGCGGCAAGCTGACCGAGATCGACGCGGTGGAGGCGCTGGAGACGTTCCGCCGCGACACCGGCGCACTGAAGGACGTGTCGTTCCCGACCATCTCAGGCACCGGCCCGAACGGCGCCATCGTGCACTACCGCGTCACCCGCAAGAGCAACCGGCGGATCGTGCCCGGCGATTTGCTGTTGATCGATTCCGGCGCGCAGTATGAAGACGGCACCACCGACGTCACCCGCACCATGGCGGTGGGCGAGCCGACGGCCGAGATGCGCGACCGTTTCACCCGCGTGCTGCGCGGCCACATCGCGATCGCGCGCGCAATCTTCCCCGACGGCACCACCGGCGCGCAGCTCGATACGCTGGCGCGGCAATATCTGTGGGCTGCCGGCATCGATTTCGAGCACGGCACCGGCCACGGCGTCGGCAGCTATCTCTCAGTGCACGAGGGGCCGGCGCGGATCTCGAAGCTCGGCACCACGCCGCTGAAGCGCGGCATGATCCTCTCCAACGAGCCCGGCTATTACAAGACCGACGGTTTCGGCATCCGCATCGAGAACCTCGAGCTGGTGGTCGAAGCGAGCATCAAGGGCGCCGAGAAGCCGATGAACGCGTTCGAGACGCTGACCCTGGCGCCGATCGACCGCCGGCTGATCGATGTCGCGATGCTTGGCAAGGACGAGCTCGACTGGCTGAACGCCTACCACGCCCGCGTGCGGGCCGAGGTGCGTCCTGCGCTGGACGAGGCGACCAGGGCCTGGCTCGATCAGGCGACGGCGGAGCTGAAGCCGTAGCGCGCATGGCGCTACGCGATCTGCGCAAGGCTGTTTCCTCCGACACAACTGTCATGCCCGCGAAGGCGGGGCATCCAGTACGCCGCAGCCTCTCGATTCAATCACTATCGTCTCTGGAATACTGGATTCCCCGCCTTCGCGGGGAATGACACCGTCGTTATCGCACGAACACCGCGCCCAATCGGTCGCCATCCTGCCCTCATCATAACCGTCCCGGAATCCGTATAGCCGCATTCCGAAACGCCGATATCCGTCTTGCGCGAGCACGCTACAGTCCGATTCGGATTTCGACGAGACGGACACGCATGCACGGCATGATCAGCAGGCCGCCGGACGCGGCAACGAAAAACATCGCGACCTCGCGCGTGGTGTTGCTGCTGCTGGTCGTCATGACCGGCATCGCGCCGATTTCGCTCTACATGCTGGTTCCGGCGCTGCCGGTGCTGGCGACCAATTTCGGCAGCGACATCTCGATCGCGCAGATGACCGTGTCGCTCTACATGGTGGGCATCGCGCTGTCGCAGCTGATCATGGGCCCTCTGTCGGACAGGTTCGGACGGCGCCCGGTGCTGCTGGCTGGACTCGCACTGATGGTGGCGGCCAGCATCGGCTGCATCTTCGCCCAAACCCTGCCGCAACTGATCGCCGCGCGCTTCTTCCAGGCACTGGGCGGCGCCGCCGGCATGGTGGTGAGCCGCGCGATCATCCGCGACATCTACGAGCGCGACCGCGTCGCCTCGATGATCAGCCTCGTGGTTGCGGCGCTGATGATCGGGCAGATGGTCTCCCCGCTCACCGGCGGCCTGATCGAGACCGCATTCGGCTGGCGCGCGATCTTCTACGCCATCACCATCGCCGCGATCATTGTCGCCATCGGCATCGCGGTCGCGCTGCCGGAGACGCGCCGCACCCGCGCGGCCGGCAGCGGCTTTCGCGGCGACGTCGGCATGCTGATCCGCAACCGCGCCTTCGTCGGCTATGTGATGTGCCAGGTGCTGGCCTCGCAGATCATCTTCACCTTTGCCGGCGGCGGTCCCTACATCGTGGTGACGCAGATGGGCCGCACCAGCGCCGAATACGGCGCCTGGTTCGCGACGACCGGTTTCGCCTATCTCATCGGCAATCTGCTCTGCGTGCGCTTCGCGCCCCGGCACTCGCTTGAAAAGCTGATATGGCTCGGGCTCGGCCTGCAACTCTGCGGCAGCCTGTTGAACCTGCTCTGGAGCTTTACTGGGTGGAACGAGGCGCCGGCCTGGCTGTTCGGTACGCAGATGATCGTGATGGCCGGCAATGCCTTCGTGATGGCGAACTCCGCCGCCGGCGCCATCAGCATCCGCCCCGAAGCCGCCGGCACCGCGTCAGGTGCGATGGGCTTTCTCCAGCAGGGCATCGGCGCGCTGATGTCGCAATTCGGCGCCTATCTCGGCGGCCACTCCGTCACGACGCTGCCGCTGACGTCCGCGGTGCTGGCGATCTCGCTGCTCTGCGCCTGCATGATGATCTTCGTCGTGCCGCGGCGGGAGATGGTGGTAAGCGAGGAATTGATCGAACGGGCGGAAGAGGAAGAGGGCGGGATGATGTGAGGGGGCGGCGGCCGTCGCCACACCCTCGGTGTCATCCCCCGCGAAGGCGGGGGATCCAGTACGCCGCGGCTTCTCCGTATCTTCGCACTGTCTCTGGAATACTGGATTCCCCGCCTTCGCGGGGAATGACAGCGGAGCCAGACGTATCAGTTCGTAGACCTCACTCCCCGATCAGCGTCAGCCACTCGTCCTCGGTCAGCACCTTGACGCCGTGCTTATTGGCCTCCGCGAGCTTCGAACCTGCACCAGGTCCTGCGACGACGAGATCGGTCTTCTTCGACACCGAGCCAGAGACTTTCGCGCCGAGCCGCTCCGCGGTCGCCTTGGCCTCGTCGCGCGTCATCTTTTCCAGCGAGCCGGTGAACACCACGGTCTTGCCGGCGACGGCCGAGTTGCTCTTCGGCTTCTCGGCGTCGACGATCTCGACCTCTTTGGTCAGCCGCTCGACGATGCCGCGGTTGTGGCTCTCGCCGAAATAGTCCGCGATGCTCTTGATCACGGTCTCGCCGATCTGGTCGAGCGCGTCCATCTCCGCCTTCGCCTCCTCGTCGCCCTTGGCGACCTTGAGGCAGGCGTCGTGGAAGGCATTCCAGGAGCCGTAGCCGCGCGCCAGCGCCAGCGCCGTGGTTTCTCCGACATGGCGCATGCCGAGGGCGTAGACGAAGCGCTCCAGCGCGATCCTGCGGCGGCTCGCGATGGCGCCGAACAGGTTGCGCACCGAGGTCTCGCCATAGCCCTCGATCTCCTCGAGCTTGAGCTTGAAATTGCGCTTCTCCAGCGTGAAGATGTCGGCGGGCTCCTTGACCCATCCTTCGTCGAAGAAATACTGCAGCTGCTTCTCGCCGAGACCATCGATGTCGAAGGCGCGCCGCGACACGAACAGCTTGAGATGCTCGATCTTCTGATACGGGCAGGCGAACTCGCCGGTGCAGCGGGCGCGGGATTCTTCCTCGCCGGCGGCCGTCTCGCCGCGCACGACGTCGGTGTGCAGCGGGCACGGGCACTTCTTCGGAAAGTGATATTCTTTGGCGCTTTTCGGCCGCTTGTCGAGGACGACATCGACGATTTGCGGGATCACGTCGCCGGCGCGCTGGATCACGACGGTGTCGCCGATCCGGATGTCGCGCCCCTCGCGCAACATTTCGCCCTTGCTGCCGACGCCCTTGATGTAGTCCTCGTTGTGCAGCGTGACGTTCTGCACGATCACGCCGCCGACGCCGACCGGCTCGAGCTTGCCGACCGGTGTGAACGAGCCGGTGCGGCCGACCTGGATCTCGATGTCGCGCAGCACGGTCATGGCGCGCTCGGCCGCGAATTTATGCGCGATGCCCCAGCGCGGCGTGCGCGAGACGAAACCAAGCCGCTCCTGCCAGTCGATGCGGTCGACCTTGTAGACGACGCCGTCGATGTCGTAGTCGAGCTTTGCACGCTCTTCCTCGATGCCCTGATGGAACGCAATCAGCTCCTCGACCGAATGGCACAGCTTCGTCAGCGGATTGGTCTTGAAGCCGCAGCGCTCGAACCAGCCGATCATGCCGCTCTGCGTCTCCTCCGGCATCGCGCTCATCTCGCCCCAGGCGTAGGCGAAGAAGCCGAGCGGACGCGAGGCGGTGATGGTCGGCTCCTTCTGCCGCAGCGAGCCCGCCGCCGAGTTGCGCGGATTGGCAAAGATGGTGCTGCCTTCGGCCTTCTGTCGCTCGTTGAGCGCCAGGAACGCCTTTTTGGTCATGTAGACCTCGCCTCGGACCTCGCAGACATTGGGGACGTTGCGCCCCTTCAGCTTCTGCGGCACGTCTTCGAGCGTCCGAATGTTGGCGGTGACGTCCTCGCCCTCCGAACCGTCGCCGCGCGTCGCTGCGGTGACGAGTTCGCCGCCTTCGTAGCGCAGCGACATCGAGAGGCCGTCGATCTTCGGCTCCGCGGAGAAGTCGACCTTGTCGTCGTCGAGCTTCAGGAAGCGCACGATGCGCCCGACGAAGTCGCGCACGTCCTCCTCGGCAAAGGCATTGTCGAGCGACAGCATGGGAACGGAATGCCGCACCTTCCTGAAACGCCCCGACGGTGCCGCGCCGACCTTCTGCGAGGGTGATTCCGCGCTGATGAATTCCGGAAAGCGCTTTTCGATCGCGTTGAAGCGCTGGCGCAACGCATCGTATTCGGCGTCGGTGACGGTGGGCGCGTCGTCCTGATAATAGCGTTCGTTGTGGCCCTCGATCTCGATCGCCAGCCGCATGTGCTCGACCTTGGCTTGCGCCTTGGTGAGGTCGGCGACGTCGCGAAGCGGTTTGGATTTTGCTGCTCTTGCCATTGTGCTTGGATACGATGGAGCGGGCGGGAGGGTAAAGACGGCTACAGTTTCGTGCCCCGGACGCAGCGCAGCGCGGAGCGGTGCGCTGCAGAGCCGGGGCCCATTGGGCGAAAAGTCTGGGTCCCGGCGCGCTTGCGCGTCCGGGACACGAAATCTAACTCGCCGCCTTGAGCAGCCGGTCCGCGGCTGCCCTCGCCTCGGCCGTGATCTCGGCGCCGGCGAGCATGCGGGCGATCTCTTCGCGGCGGTGGTCGGCGGCCAGTGTGTTGACGCGGGTGGCGACGCGCTTGCCCTTGTCCAGCGCGTCCTTCGAGATCAGCAGGTGCTGGTCGGCGCGGGCGGCAACCTGCGGGGCATGGGTGACGGCCATCACCTGCACCTTGCCGGCAAGCCGCGCCAGCCGTGCGCCGATGGCATCCGCGACCGCGCCGCCGACGCCGGTGTCGATTTCGTCGAAGACGAGCGTCGGCGCCGAGCCGCGGTCGGACAACACGACCTTGAGCGCCAGCAGGAAGCGCGAGAGCTCGCCGCCGGAGGCGACCTTCATCATCGGACCCGGCTTGGTGCCCGGATTGGTCTGCACCCAGAACTCGACGCGGTCGAAGCCTTGCGGGCCCGGTGCCGCCTCGTCGGTCGCGACCTGTGTCATGAACTTGGCGCGGTCGAGCTTGAGCGGGGCGAGCTCGGCGTTGACGGCCTTGTTGAGCTTCTCGGCCGACTTCTGGCGCACCAGCGACAGCTTCTTGGCAGCCGCCGCGTAGCGGCTATCTGCCTCGATCGCGGCCTGCTCCAGCTTCTTCAACCGCGAGGCGCCGGCATCGATCAGCACGACATCGGCGGCGTATTTGGCGGCAAGCGCGGCGAGCCCGTCGACCGGCGTCGAATATTTGCGGGAGGCCGCGCGCAGCGCGAACAGGCGCTCCTCGATGCGCTCGAGCTCGGACGGATCGAAATCGGTCGCGGCGAGCGCGGCCTGGAGATGCTGGTCGGCCTCCTCCAATGCGTTGATCGCGATGTCGATCGCCTTCACTGCGGGCTCGACCAGCGCCGGCGAGTTGACGCCGCGGCGCTCCAGCCGGCGCACGGCGGCCGCGAGGGCCGCAACCGGCGAGTTGTGACCACCGACGACTTCCTGTGCCTCGCGGAGGTCGGAGGCGATCTTCTCGCCCTGCATCATGGTGGTGCGGCGGGACGCCAGCGAGGTCTCCTCACCGTCCTTGGGCGCGAGCTGCTTGAGTTCGTCGGACGCGTGGCGCAGATAGTCGGCCTCGCGCGCGGCGCGCTCCATGCCGGCGCGATGCTCTTCCAGCGCGGTGTTGGCGGTGCGGCGCGCATCCCAAAGCGATTCGACGGCCGCGACATCCTTTTCGAGCCCGGCGAAGGCATCGAGCAGCTGGCGGTGGGTGGCGGCATCCACCAGTGCGCGCTCGTCATGCTGGCCGTGGATCTCGACCAGGGCGGCACCGACCGCCTTCAGCGTCTGCACGCTGATCGACTGGTCGTTGATGAAGGCGCGGGTGCGGCCGTCGGCCAGCTGCACCCGGCGGAGAATCATCTCACCGGTGTCATCCAGGCCGTTCTCGGCCAGAATCTTCGTCGCGGGGTGATTCTTGGGGATATCGAATACGGCAGTGACCTGCCCCTGCTCCGCGCCGTGGCGCACGAGGCCGGCGTCGCCGCGGCCGCCGAGCGCCAGCGCAAAGGCATCGAGCAGGATGGATTTGCCCGCACCGGTCTCGCCGGTCAAAACCGCAAGTCCGGTGGCGAATTCGATATCGAGCCGTTCGATCAGGACGATGTCACGGATCGACAGACGCGCCAGCATGGAACCAAATTTCCTAGCCGAGACCAACCTTCTTGAAGGCCCTGCTCATCCAGGACCCCTGATTCTCGCTCGGTTCGAGACCGCCGTTTTTAACAAGATTATAGGCGTCCTTGTACCAGCGGCTGTCAGGAAAATTGTGCCCGAGCACGGCGGCCGCGGTCTGCGCCTCGCCGACGATGCCGATCGCCATATAGGCCTCGGTGAGACGGTACAGCGCCTCCTCGACGTGCCGGGTGGTCTGGTACTGCGTCACAACCGCCTTGTAGCGGTTGATCGCCGCCGTGTAGTCGCGCTTCTGCATGTAATAGCGGCCGACGTTCATTTCCTTACCGGCGAGCTGGTCGCGCGCGCCCTCGATCTTGGCCTTGGCCGAGGTCGCATATTCGGACGTCGGATATTTGCGCACCACCTCTTCCAGCGCGGCGATCGCCTTCTCGGTGCGGGCCTGGTCGCGGCTGATGTCCGGGATCTGGTCGTAATGCGAGGCCGCGATCAAATATTGCGCATAGGCCGCGTCCGGGCTGCCGGGATGCAGCGTGACGTAGCGGGTGGCAGCGCCGATGCATCCGTCGTAGTCGCCGCCCTGATAGGACGCGTAGGCCGACATCAGCAGCGATTTGCGGGCCCAGTCGGAATAAGGATGCTGGCGGTCGACCTCTTCGAACTTCTTGTTCGCCGCCTTCATGTCCTTCTTCTCGTTCATGAGGTACAGGCCCTCATTGTAGATCTTGTCGGCGGGCTCCTCGACGAAGGTGTCGTCCTTAGCGGTGAACTTGTCCCAGAGCGAGCCGGTGCCGCAGCCGGCCAGCGGCAGCGCGAGCACGACAAAGATGGCGGCCTGAAGCAGCCCACGGGCTCGCGAGGAGACCGAGAGATATCCGCGCGTCATACGCTGTGCCGACATGAGTTTAAGCCCTGACGCCCTGTGGTGCGGTGCCCGCCTGCCCATGACCCCGTCATGGGCGCGAAATGTGACCGTGGTGCCCGCCATGCGACCACGCTGCTGTAACCGAAAAACGATCTCTAACCAACCGGATAGGCAGGCATTTCGCCCGGATTAAGGCGAACGCGCCGCAATCCTAGCCGATCATTGTTACCAGGAGTTTCCCGGGGTAATTCCGCAGCCGATGCCGGGACAGCGGATGCCAGGACGGCGGATGCCGGGACGGCGGATGCCGGGACAGCAGAGCTGTCAGGACACGTCCGGGCCGTAGGCCGCGGCGATCCGGCCGCCGACGATGCTGCGACCGGTTTCGGCCACGGGACGCGTGGTGCGGCGGGCTGCCTCGCCCTCGACCACCCGCCAGGCGGTACGGTCGGCGAGCAGCGCGGTCAGCACAGCATGGTTGAGCTTGTGGCCGCCACGGCGCGAGCGGTAGGCGCCAAGCAGCGGCAGGCCGGCCAGCGCGAGGTCGCCGATCACGTCCAGCACCTTGTGGCGAACGCATTCGTCGGCGTAGCGCAGGCCTTCGGCGTTGAGCAGCCGCTCGTCGTCGAACACGACGGTGTTGTCGAAGGACGCTCCAAGGGCGTAACCCGCGCTCCACAGCCGCGCGACGTCGCACATCAGGCCAAAAGTCCGGGCGCGGCCGACTTCGCGGCGGAAGCGTTCCGGGCTCAGGTCGATATCGTAGCTCTGCTGGCCGATGACGGGATTGGTGAAGTCGATCTCGACCTCGGCGCGGAACCCGTTGGCATAAGGCCGGATCTCGCCGAAGGAGTCGCCGATCTTGACCGAGACCGGCTTCAAAACCTGAATGAAACGGCGCTGCGCCGGCTGGTTGACGATGCCGGCCTGATCGATCGCCGCAACAAAGGCCGCAGCGCTGCCGTCCATGATCGGCACTTCCGGACCGTCGATCTCGATGGTGGCGTTGTCGACGCCCATGCCACGCAGCGCAGCGAGCACATGCTCGGCGGTGGACACCAGCGGACCGCTGCGATCACCGAGGACGGTGGCAAAATCGGTCGCGATCACCTGATCGGCGGTCGCCTGGACTTCGCGGTCACTTCCCTCAAGGCCCGTGCGGACAAAAATAAAACCTGCGTCGACAGGCGCAGGTCCCAACGTGAGGGTGACGGGAAGACCGGAATGAACGCCGACGCCGGCCACGGTGGCTTGCGCACGAAGCGTTGTTTGCCGGCTAAATTTCATCAGGAACCCGCCCCACTACGACCCACTGCGACTTATACTGAACCCGACTGATCGATCGAGATCGACCGTCCGAATCTCCGTATCCCCAAGTCACGGCAAACCATAATCACTGCCTCAAACAGCGCCAACTCACGCTTTTTTACCGATTGTTACCCCAAACCTGCCGTATTCGCGCCAAGGCTTAACCAAATTGCGCCGAGTTTCGGGGCCGATATCAGCAGCTTTACTGAACCACCGAACAAGTAATTAATGATTTAAAATCAGTTGCTTGAGCATGCAATCCGGATATGCGCGGGACAAAAGGAAAGGTCCCGGCAAGCTTCCCGCCGGGACCTTTTTTCGTCTGCCTTATTGTAACAATCCTCAGGTCGCCTGACGCCGCAGGAAGGCCGGGATATCAAGATGGTCATCGCCCTGTGGCGCCGGCGCAACAGGCGCCGGGCGGCCATGCATGTCCAGGCCCTGCGGCGCTGGACGACGGGCATACTCTGATACCGGCTCGGTGGCCGCGATCTGCTGCGCCACACTCTTCTGCGGCCGGCGATCGGGCAGCGGCGGCATCGCGGGACCGGCGGTGCGGGCGGCGATCGGCGCCTCGCTCTCCTCGTCGCGGCGGCCGAGGCCGACATTGGCAAGGCGCTGGAGCAGCGACAGGCGGCTCTTCTGCGGGGTCTCTTCTTCAACCTCGCCGCGGGCCTGACGAAGCTCGGCCTGGGCCGGCATCGGCAGTTCCTCGATCCGCGGCATCCGCGGCGTACGCATCGGCGCACGCTCGGCCTGCGGCGGGATGAAGGTTTCCGGCGTCATCGGCTCATGCATGGCCATCGGCGCCTGCTCGGGCTCCGGGAACAGCGTCGGCTTCTGCGCAATCGGGCGCACGGTGACGTCGCCATAAGTCTGCATCGGCGCAGGCGCGTGCGGGACGTCCGCAACGGCAGCCGCGATGGCGGCGAGCGCAGCGCGCTCGACGTTCGGGCGCGGCGCCATCGGCGCGGCAGCGACCGGGGCCGCAGCGGGGATCTGCGATTCCAGCTTCTGGGCACGCTCGGCCAGCCGCTGGTTGTCGGCGCGGAGCCGCGCGGTCAGGTCGGCGAGACGGCTCTCGGCGGCAACCGCCGGAGCTGCGGGAGCCTGCTGCACCTGCGGCGCCGCCGCGTTCGCGACCGGAGCGCTGGTGGCCTGGCTGTTGCGGGCGATCGCGGCCTGCTCGATGCCGGTGGCAACGACCGAGACGCGGATCAGGCCGTCGAGCGCTTCGTCGAAGGTTGCGCCGACGATGATGTTGGCGTCCTGGTCGACTTCCTCGCGGATGCGGGTCGCGGCTTCGTCGACCTCGAACAGCGTGAGGTCCTTGCCGCCGGTAATGGAGATGAGGAGGCCCTTGGCGCCCTTCATCGAGCTGTCGTCGATCAGCGGGTTGGCGATCGCGGCTTCAGCGGCGGTCAGCGCGCGCTTGTCGCCGGACGCTTCGCCCGTCCCCATCATCGCCTTGCCCATCTCCTTCATCACCGCTCTCACGTCGGCGAAGTCGAGATTGATCAGGCCTTCCTTGACCATCAGGTCGGTGATGCAGGCAACGCCGGAGTAGAGCACCTGGTCGGCCATCGCGAAGGCGTCGGCGAAGGTGGTCTTCTCGTTGGCGACCCGGAACAGGTTCTGGTTCGGGATGATCAGGAGCGTATCGACGACCTTGTGCAGTTCGTTGATGCCGGCTTCCGCGGTGCGCATGCGGCGACCGCCCTCGAAGTGGAACGGCTTGGTCACGACACCGACGGTGAGGATGCCCATCTCGCGCGCGATCTTGGCGATGACGGGAGCAGCACCCGTGCCGGTGCCGCCGCCCATGCCCGCGGTGACGAACACCATGTTGGCGCCGGAGAGATGGTCGCGGAGCTCGTCCATCACCTCTTCGGCCGCGGCCGCGCCGACGACCGGCTGCGAGCCTGCGCCCAGGCCCTGCGTTGCCGCCGTGCCCATCTGCACGATGCGCTGCGCCTTCGACATCGTCAGCGCCTGCGCGTCGGTGTTGGCGACCACGAAGTCGACGCCCTGGAGGCCCGCCGTGATCATGTTGTTGACGGCGTTGCCGCCAGCGCCGCCGACGCCGAACACGGTGATCCGGGGCTTCAGTTCGTGAATATCAGGAACATTGATGCTGATGGTCATGTTTGCCTCTCGATCACGCGCGCGTGGGTTCGCCCCGGCCGGCGGCCGCGGGAGTTGATGAAAGTCGGGAATTGCGGAAATCGGTCATCAGAAGCCCTCGCGTAGCCATCGTCCGACCTTTCCGAAATAACCGCCGGTCCCTGTCCTGACCTGCTGCCGCGTATGCCGCGGTTCGACATGTTCCTGGTGAACATATTGCGGGTAGACGAGGAGGCCGGCCGGCACCGCGAACGCGGCGTTCTTCGCCTCGTTGGGCAGCCGGCCGAAACCGAGCGGACGTCCGACCCGCACGGGCCGGCCGAGAATCTGCGTGCCGAGTTCGACGAGGCCGGTGAGCTGCGAGGCGCCGCCCGAGAGCACGACGCGGCCGTTCGGCTCTGAGGCGAAGGGCGAATCCTTCAGCTTGTCCCGAACCATTTCGAAGACTTCCTCGGCACGGTGCTTGACGATGTTGGCGATGGTCGCGCGGGAGACGATCTGCGGCAGATCCTGCTCGTCACCGGCTGTCGGTACAGACATCAGCTCACGCGAGTCCGATCCGCCGGTGATGACGGTCCCGTATAACGTCTTGATTCGCTCGGCATCGGCAATGGTCGCGGAGAGTCCGCGCGCAAGATCCATCGTGATGTGTTGCCCGCCGACCGCAAACCCCGCCGCGTGCACGAAACGGCCGCCGGCATAGACTGCGATGGTGGTGGTGCCCGCGCCCATCTCGACGACGGCAGCGCCGAGATCGGCCTCGTCGTCGGTCAGCACCGACAGGCCGGCCACATAGGGGCTCGCCGCCATGGCTTCGACGTTGATGTGGCAGCGTTCCACCGCCAGCATCAGGTTCCGCGCCACGGTGGCGTCGCAGGTGACGACGTTCATGTCGACGCCGAACTGGTGGGCGACCATGCCGCGGGGATCGCGGATGCCCTTGACGCCATCGAGCGTGTAGCCGACCGGCAGTGCATGCAGCACGGTGCGGCCTTCGCCGGTGGCGTGGCGCATGCCGGTGGAGGTGACGCGGCTGACGTCGGCCGGCGTCACGGCGCCGCCGCGGATGTCGGCCGCGGCTTCGACCAGCTGGCCGGAGAGCCGGCCTCCGGACACCGACAGCAGCACGGAATCGACCCGCACCTTGGCCATTTTCTCAGCAAGTCCAACGGCCTGGCGGACCCCCTGCTCGCATTCGGCAAGATCCACCACCGCGCCGGCCTTCATGCCGCGCGACTGGATCTGGCTGTAGCCGATCAACTCCACCGCGTGGGTGCGGCCGCGCAACGCGTCGTTCGGCGCCGACGGCTTCAGCCGCGCGATCATGCAGGCGATCTTGCTGGTGCCGATGTCGAGACAGGCGACGAGGCCGCCGCGCTTGTGCGGCATCTGGCGTGTCTTCGGCGTCTGGGTGCGATCAAGACCGGTCATGCAGCGTCCCCGGCCTTTTTCTTCTTCTTGTCCTTGAACAGATCTTCGCGCGCCTTGGCGGCGTCTTCGGACAGCTGCACCACCAGGCGATCCGGCAGGCGCATGTCGACGGCGACGATGTCGCGCGAGAACAGCCTGTCCTCCTTGTCGAGCCTGGACAGCATCGCGAGCGCGTTGCCGACGTCCTGCTCGGGCAGGCGGATGTCGAGACCGTCCTTGAGCCTCAGGTTCCAGCGCCGCTCGCCGACCAGGATGGCGGCCTTGGTCACCGAATTGACCTGCGGATAGCGCGCCAGCAGCGCCAGGAAATCGCGCGCCTGCGTGTCGGCTCCCTTGCCGACCACGAGCGGCAGCGACAGGAACCGGCGCGACACATAGGGTTCGAGCACGGCGCCGTCATCGGCGATGACGGAGAGCCGGCCGGCCTCCTGCCACAGCGCGAACGCCTGACGCTCGGTGATGTCGATCATGAGCCGCCCCGGATAGAGCTTCAGCACGGTCGCATCCGCGATCCAGGGATTGGCCTTGAGCTTGTCGCGCACGGCGTCGGCGTCGAGGAACAGCAGCGAGGAACGGCCGCTGACGCCGCCGACCGCGAGGATCTCGTCCTGGCTGAGCTGCTTGCGGCCGTTGATCACGACGGAGGTGATGCGGAAGCCCGCGGAATTGGCCATCGCGTTGCGGGCATCGCTGACCGCCGTGATGAAATCCTGGAGATGACCGCCCTTGACGATGCCGAAGCCGCAGCTTCCGAGCAGCAGCAGCACGGTCATGGTGATCCCGACCCGGCGCGGCGCATAGCGCTCGACCAGCGCGACCAGCCGCGGCGGCGACTCGCGCTCGACCACGGGCCTGGCTTTGGTGCTGGACCTGATCTTGGCTTGGGCGGCAGCGCGCTTCGCGTCACGCTTCTGGTGAAGCTTCTCCTGCACCCACTCGCGCAGAAGCACGACCGCTCCGATAGCGGCCGCCTTCAGGTCAGCTTGGGGCCTCAGCGATCTGAAAAACGACCGGGTGAGGCTTCCTGCTCCATCCATTGCACGAGCTCGTCAACAGTTTCCCCGCGACACCGCGCGGATCCTGGCGAACATGACGTCTCGAACTTGCCGGGCCGGGTACTGGTCTTCAGCAGAAGAAGCCTCTCCCGTTCAAAGCGATCGCTGCAGGTGACATCACCCAGAACAGCTCACGCGCCGGCAGCCAAAACGCCATATGCGCCGCGAGCGTTAACCTTCGGATGTCCTGGTAAACAAAAGGTAAAGTTCGTTAACGCGGGATGCGTTTTGCCGAGGCCAGTGAGGTATTTATGCCGCGATGTCCGGCATTTTACCGGCATTTGGTTCCAAATTGGGCGATTTTGCCCATTTCGCCGTTAACCAGTCCTAATTATTTCCGCACGCCCCGCTCGGCGAGCTCGACCAGGCCGCGCAGGAAGTCGACGAACTCGATGCCCTCGGCCTTCAGCGCCTTGGGGTAGAGCGAGGACTTGGTGAGCCCGGGCAGCGTGTTGGTCTCGAGATAGACCAGCCTCTTGTCCGAGACGATGAAGTCCGAGCGGGAATAGCCGGTGCAGGACATCGCGCGATGCGCCAGCATCGCCTGCTGCTTGAGCGCGGCGGTGATCTCGGGTGCGAAACGGCCGGGGCAGATCTCCTGGGTCGACTTCAGGAGATATTTTGCCGCGTAGTCGAAATTGCCCTCGCCCGGAATGATCTCGATCGGCGGCAGCGAGATGATCGACCCATCGGTGCGCTCCAGCACGCCGCAGGTCGCCTCGACGCCGGCGATGTAGGGCTCGATCACATAGTCTTCGTGCTTGGCCGCATTGCGGACGGCGACGAGGTCCTGCCTGGCGTTGACGAAGATCAGTCCGTAGCTCGACCCGTCGCGTGCCGGCTTTGCGATCAGCCGGCCATATTCGGCGAAGGCTTCGTCGATCTCGTCCAGCGCGACGCTTGCGGGCGGCGTCACGCCGCCGAGCGCGGCGAAATGCTTGGCCGCGACTTTGTCGAAGGCAAGATGCGAGGAGGCCGAGCCCGAACCGGTGAAGGGCACGCCGCGCATCTCGCACATCACCTGCAATTCGCCGTTCTCCGCGCGACCGCCATGCAGGCCGAGCACCAGCACGCGGCCTTCGGCCTTGGCCTGGTCGAGCGCCTGCGCCAGCGGAATGCCCGACGTGCCCGGCTTGAACTCGTCCTCGAATGGGCGGGCATGGTCGAGCAGTTGCTTCGACTGCACCACATGCACCTTGTCCTCGACGTCCCACCACCACAGATCGGCCTCGGGCAGCGCCTGATGCAGCGCCTGGGCCGAGGCGACCGAAACCAGGCGTTCGCGGTTGGTGCCGCCGAAGAGGATGGTGATGCGCATGGTCATGGTCCGTAATCTCTCAGTTCGTCATTCCGGGGCGCGACGAAGTCGCGAGCCCGGAATCTATTTCACCACCGTCTCCGCGGCCCAATGGATTCCGGGCTCTCGCTTCGCGAGCCCCGGAATGACGGCCATCATGATATCCCGATCCGCTTGATTTCCCAGTGTAGCTCAATTCCGGAATTTGCCTTCACCCGTTCGCGCACGGTCTCGCCGAGCGTCTCGATATCCTGCGCGGTGGCCTCGCCCGTGTTGATCAGGAAATTGCAGTGCATCTCCGAGACCTGCGCGCCGCCGACGCGCAGGCCGCGGCAGCCGGCGGCGTCGACCAGCTTCCAGGCGGAATGGCCCGGCGGATTCTTGAAGGTCGAGCCGCCGGTCTTTTTGCGGATCGGCTGCGCGGTTTCGCGATGGGCCTGCACCTCCGCCATGCGCGCGCGGATCGTCTCGGCATCCCTGATCTCGCCGCGAAGCCGCGCGGACGTGAAGATGATCGAGGGATCGACGCCGCTGCTGCGGTAGACGAATTTCATCTCGGCGTTGGAGAAGATTTGCTTCGTACCGTCACGCCCGACGCCCCGCGCCTCGACCAGCACATCCCTGGTCTCGCCGCCATTGGCACCGGCATTCATGCGCAGCGCACCGCCGATGGTGCCGGGAATGCCGAAATAGAATTCGAGCCCGCCGATATTGGCGGATGCGGCGACCTCCGCGACGCGCTTGTCGAGCGCGGCAGCCCCCGCAGTGACGATGTCGCCGCTCGCGCTCGCCTCGCCAAAGGCGCGCGGGGCGAGGCGGATCACCACGCCCGCAATGCCGCCGTCGCGCACGATCAGATTGGAGCCGACGCCGACGACATCAACGGGGATGTCGTGCGCGAGGTGTGCGAGGAAATATGCGAGATCGTCCTCGTCCGCCGGCGTGAACAGCACCTGTGCGGGGCCGCCGACGCGAAACCAGGTCAGCTCGGCGAGCGACTGGTTGGCGAGCAGCCGGCCGCGGAGATCAGGCATCGCAGCTTTGAGAGAAGGTGTGATGTCGGGAAAGCTCACCGCCCTACCCCAGCGCCTTCAATTCGCCGGGCAAGGCATACGCCCATTGCGTGATGTTGCCGGCACCGAGGCACACGACGAGATCCCCCGACTTCGCCAATCCCTTGACGATGCCCGCGAGCTCCGCCGCCGCGGGCAGCGGGATCACATTACGATGGCCGTGCGCGCGCAAGCCCGCGACGAAATGATCGCGATCGACGCCGTCGATCGGCGTCTCGCCGGCGGCGTAGACGTCGGCGACAACAACCGCATCGGCATCGTTGAAGCAGGTGCAGAATTCCTCGAACAGCGATTGCAGGCGGGTGTAGCGATGCGGCTGCACCACGGCGATGATCTTGCCGTTGGTGGATTCGCGCGCCGCCTTCAGCACCGCCGCGATCTCGACGGGGTGATGGCCGTAATCGTCGATCACGGTGACGCCGTTCCACTCGCCGGTCTTGGTGAAGCGGCGCTTGACACCGCCGAAACCGGCGATCGCCTTGCGGATCGCCTCGTCGGAGACCCCGAGCTCGCGCGCGACCGCGATTGCCGCCGTCGCGTTGGAGGCGTTATGACGGCCCGGCATCGGCAGCATCAGATCAGGAATCTCGTGCACGGCGCCGGTCTTGCGATCGCGGAACGCCACCTTGAACTTCGATCCGCCGCCCATCGGGGTGAGATCGACCAACCGCGCATCGGCCTGCGGATTCTCGCCATAAGTGATGATGCGGCGGTCCTCGATCTTGCCGACGAGGCTCTGCACCACGGGATGATCGATGCACATCACGGCAAAGCCGTAGAACGGCAAATTCTCGACGAAGTGGCGGAACGCGTCCTGCACGGCCTCGAATGTCTTGAAGTGGTCGAGATGCTCGGGGTCGACATTGGTGACGATCGCGACATCTGTCGGCAGCTTGAGGAACGTGCCGTCGCTCTCGTCGGCCTCGACCACCATCCACTCACCGGCGCCGAGGCGGGCGTTCGAGCCATAGGCGTTGATGATGCCACCGTTGATGACGGTGGGATCGAGGTCGCCGGCATCGAGCAGCGTTGCGACCATCGTGGTCGTCGTGGTCTTGCCGTGCGTGCCGGCGATCGCGACGCAGCTCTTCAGCCGCATCAGCTCGGCCAGCATCTCGGCGCGGCGTACCACGGGAATGCGCCGTTCGCGCGCCGCCATCAGTTCCGGATTGTCGCGCTTGATCGCGGAGGACACCACGACGACCTCGGCACCGTCGACATTCTCGGCCTTGTGGCCGACCGAGACCTTGGCGCCCGCCTTGCGCAGACGGTCGAGATTGTAATTGTCGGAGGCATCCGAGCCCTGCACGGCATAGCCGAGATTGACCAGCACCTCGGCGATCCCGCTCATGCCGATCCCGCCGATCCCGACGAAGTGGATGGGTCCGATCTCGCGCGGCAATCTCATGCTCTGTTCCCTGACCTCGCCGCCTGAAACGGCGGTATCTGGCGAAAGTCACGGCCAAATCAGCCGCGGACCTTTCCTATTGGATGCCCCGCTTTGGAAGGCCAAGACAAGGGCTTTTTCGCGTCAGATTCCCGCGACTTTGACCACCAGATCGGCCAGACGTTCGGCCGCATCGAGCCGGCCGGCGCCACGGGCGGCCTCGGCCATGGCCGCGAGGCGCGCGGGCTCGGCGGCGAAGGCGGAAATCTCGGCGGCCAGCCGGTCGGAGGTGAACTCGGTCTGCGGGATGCGGATCGCGCCGTTGACCTGCGACAGCACGCCGGCATTGGCAAACTGGTCCTGGTCGATCGCGCCGGGTAGCGGCACCAGGATCGAGGGCCGGCCGATCGCGGCGAGCTCGGCCACCGTGCCGGCGCCGGAACGCGACACCACCAGGTGGTTGGATGCAAGCCGCGCCGGCAGGTCGGTGAAGAACGGCGCGAGCTCGGCATTGATCTTGAGCTTGTCGTAGACCGCGCGCACGCGGCTCATGTCCTCGTCACGAACCTGCTGGGTCAGAACCAGCCGGCTCCACAGCGCCGACTCCAGCCGCTCAATCGCGCCGGGGACGATATCGGCCATGATGCGCGCGCCCTGGCTACCGCCGACGACGAGCAGCCGCAGCGGCCCATTCACCTCGGGCGCGGCATAGGGCACGGCAGCTGCAGCAAGCACCGCCGGCCGCATCGGCGTGCCGACCGTCGTGGTCTTGCCTGACAGCGCGGGATCGCGATCGAGCACGCCGGGCAACGATGTCGCGATGGCGCGGACGCGGCTCGACAGAAACCGGTTGGCGCGGCCGAGCACGGCGTTGGCGTCGTGGATGATGCTCGGCACACCGGCGAATTTTGCCGCGACCAGCGGCGGCAGCGTTGGGTAGCCGCCGAAGCCGACGACGGCGACGGGCTTCAATCGCTTGATCAGGCGATACGCAGCGAGCGTGCCTGTGGCGAGCGTAAGGCCGGCATAAGCGAGCTGCAACGGATTGCGGCCGCGCGCGGTCTCGCTCGCGACAACGTCGATCATGTCCTTGGTGAACAGCCCGCTGTAGCGCAGCGCGCGCTCGTCGGTGACGAGGCGGACGCGAAAGCCGCGCCGGATCAGCTCGACGCCGAGCGCCTCGGCCGGAAACAGATGGCCGCCGGTGCCGCCCGCGGCGAGAAGAATCAGGGGGGAAGTGTTCATGGAGAGGCCTTTTACAAGGTCTTTCCCGTCATTGCGAGCGAAGCGACACCGTGCTCGTGCGCCGGGCGCAGCGCAGCGCGCCGCCTCTTCGCGGCGTGGTGCGCTGCTGAACCGGGGCCCATCCTTTCTGCAGATGCCTGCGGCATTCTGGGTCCCGGATCTGCGCTTCGCTTGCCCGGAACACGGGACCTGCTACGCGTAGCTCCGCATCGCCTCGGCGTGGCCGCTGGCCTCGACCTCGGTGCGCGGGCGCAGCCGCGTCAGCGCCAGCATCATGCCGACGCCGTATGCGAGCGACACGATCGAGGAGCCGCCATAGGAGATGAACGGCAGCGTCATGCCCTTGGCCGGAATGAGCTGGAGGTTGACCGACATGTTGATGGCGGCCTGCACGCCGAACAGGATCGCGAGACCGGAAGCTGCGAAGCGCGAGAACATGTCTTCATTGGCATAGGCGCGCGACAGCGTGCGCAGGACGACGAAGGCGAACAGCGCCAGCATGGCGAGGCACAGGATGATCCCGAACTCTTCGGCGGCGACCGCGAACACGAAATCGGTGTGGCTGTCCGGCAGGCTGCGTTTTGCAATTCCCTCGCCCGGTCCGAGCCCGAACCAGCCGCCGTTGTAGAAGGCCTCCATCGCGGTATCGACCTGGAAGGTGTCGCCGGAGGCCGGATTCATGAAGCGCTTGATGCGGCCCGCAACGTGCGGAACGAACAGATAGGCGCTGAACAGTCCGGCGGCGCCGAGACCGGCGAGCCCGAATACCCAGATCATGCGCATGCCCGCGATGAAGAACAGCGAGCCCCACACCATCAGGATCAGCATGGTCTGGCCGAAATCCGGCTCCATCACCAACAGCGAGACCAGCATCAACAGCAGCACCAGCGCCATCGAGGTCGCCGGCATCTCCGGCCGCCTGGTCGATTCCGCGAACAGCCAGGCGGCGATCACGACGAACGACGGCTTTGCGATTTCGGAGGCCTGGATGTTGACGCCGAGCAGCGTGATCCAGCGCCGCGAGCCCTTCACCTCCGGGCCGATGGCGAGGGTCAGCACGATCAGGATGATGCTGGCCGCAAAGATGATCAGGGCCGAGCGTCGGATCGCGCGCGGCGACAGGAAGGACACCCCGAGCAGCACCAGGCAGGACGGCGCCAGGAACATCACGTGGCGGCTGAAGAAGTGGAACGGATCGAGCCCGATGCGGGTCGCGACCGGCGGGCTCGCCGCCAGCGACAGGATCACCCCGGTCAGCATCAGCGCCAGGATGGCGCCCATCAGCGGCTTGTCGACGGTCCACCACCATTCGGAAAAGGGGGTGCGTTCTTCACGGGAGAGCATGGGCGGCCGCTTTCGGACAGAGGTCGGTCCATTGGTCGCCGAGGTTGGTTACCGGGGGGTTAAGGAATGGTGGATGTTTGGAGATGATCTCCACTGCGTCCACAAAACACGCTGTCATGCCCCGGCTTGACCGGGGCATCCAGTACGCCGCAGCCTTTCGGCTCAAGCGCCGTCTCTGGAATACTGGATCGCCCGATCAAGTCGGGCGATGACAGCGGAGCAAGGAGTGGCGGCGCGCGCTCACACCACCGGCTTCACGCCCGGCAGCGCCTGCACCAGCTCGCGGAACCTGGTGCCGCGGATCTCGAAGTTGCGGTACTGGTCGAAGGAGGCGCAGGCTGGCGACAGCAGTACGACCGCATCCTGCAAGCCCGACGCTTCCGCATCACGCGCGGCGTGCTCGACGGCGACGTCCAGCGTCTGGCTGATCTCGTGTGCTGCCTGCGTGCCGAGCGTGCCCGAAAACTCCGGCGCGGCCTCGCCGATCAGATAGGCCTTGCGGATGCGCGGAAAGAAGCCGGTCAGGCTGGTGATGCCGCCGGCCTTCGGCTTGCCGCCGGCGATCCAGAAGATTTCCGAGAAAGATGACAGGGCATGCGCGGTGGCATCCGCATTGGTGCCCTTGGAGTCGTTCACGAACAGCACGTTGCCGCGGCGGCCGACCTGCTCCATACGGTGCGCCAGGCCGGGAAAGCTGCGCAGGCCGTTCTGCAGGACATCCAGACTGATGCCCATCGCCAGCGCGGCAGCGGCAGCGCAGGCCGCATTCTGTGCGTTATGCTGGCCGCGCAGCGAGCCGATGCCGCCAAGCTTTGCGACCTCGCTGCGCGCGCCGCCCGCGGTGCGCACGATGGTGCCGTGCTCGACATGGATGCCGCTCGCCAGCGGATTCTTCACGGAGATGCGCACGACGTTCTTGCCGGCACGGTCGAGCCGGTCGGCGATGTCGCGGCAAAAGCCATCATCGACGCCGACGATCGCGGTGCCGCCAGCCTGCACGCCCGCAACAAGCCGCTCCTTCACCGCGGCGTAATGCGCGATGGTGCCGTGGCGGTCGATGTGGTCTTCGCTGACGTTCAGCAAAATGCCGACGGACGGATCGAGCGAGGGCGTGAGGTCGATCTGGTACGACGACATCTCGATCACATGGACGCGGCCAATGCGCGGCGGCTCCAGCGACAGGATCGCGGTGCCGATATTGCCGCCCATCTGGGTGTCGTAGCCGGCGACCTTGGTCAGGTGCGCGATCAGCGCCGTCGTGGTCGACTTGCCGTTGGTGCCGGTGATGGCGACGAACGGCGCGTCCGGCGCATGGCGGCGACGCTCGCGGCAGAACAGCTCGATGTCGCCGATCACCTCGACTCCGGCTTCACGCGCCTTCAGTACGCTCCAGTGCGGCACCGGGTGGGTCAGCGGCACGCCCGGCGCAAGCACGAGCGCCGCGAAATTCGTCCAGGAGACGTTGCGCAGATCCGCGGTGATGAAACCGGCCTGCGCCGCCTTGGCGACGTTCTCGGCATTGTCGTCGGCGGCGATCACCTCGGCGCCGCCCGCCTTCAGCGCGTGGCACGAGGCGAGCCCCGAGCCGCCGAGGCCGAACACCGCGACCGTCTTGCCGCCGAAGGAGGTGACGGGAATCATGGCGTGACCGTCAACGCAGCTTCAGGGTGGAGAGGCCGGCGAGCGCCAGCATCACCGAGATGATCCAGAAGCGGATCACGATCTGCGGCTCGGTCCAGCCGAGCTGCTCGAAATGGTGATGGATCGGCGCCATGCGGAAGATGCGCTTGCCCGTGAGCTTGAACGACACCACCTGCACGATGACGGAAACCGCCTCCAGCACGAACAGGCCGCCGATCACCGCGAGCACGATCTCGTGCTTCACCGCGACCGCGATCGCACCCAGCATGCCGCCCAGCGCGAGCGAGCCGGTGTCGCCCATGAAGATCGAAGCTGGTGGGGCATTGAACCAGAGAAAACCGAGGCCGGCCCCGAGCAGCGCGCCGCAGAGCACCGCGAGCTCGCCGGTGCCGGCGACATATTTGATCTGCAGATAGTCGGCGAACACCGCGTTGCCGGCGAGATAGGCGATCATCGCAAAGCTCGCGGTCGCGATCATCACGGGCACGATGGCGAGGCCGTCGAGGCCGTCGGTGAGGTTCACCGCGTTGCCGGCGCCGACGATGACGAAAGCGCCGAACACGACGAAGAACCAGCCGAAATGCAGCACCGTGTCCTTCAGGAACGGTATCGTCAGCGCGGTCGACGCGGGGTCGCGGTTCAGGCGCACCAGCGCATAGCAGGCCACCAGCGCGATCGCGGCTTCGATCAGCAGGCGAAGCTTGCTGCCGAACCCGCTCGTGGTCTGCTTGGTCACCTTGAGGTAATCGTCATAGAAGCCGACAAAGCCGAAGCCGAGCGTCACCGCCAGCACGATCCAGACATAGGGGTTGAGCGGATTGGCCCACAGCACCGTGCCGACCGTGAGGCCGGACAGGATCATCAGCCCACCCATGGTGGGCGTGCCTTTCTTGGCGAGATGCGATTGCGGACCGTCGGCCCGGATCGGCTGGCCCTTGCCCTGGCGGAGGCGCAGATGGTCGATGATCCAGGGCCCGAACAGGAACACGAACAGCGCCCCGGTGACGACGGCGCCGCCGGTGCGGAAGGTGATGTAGCGGAAGACGTTCAGGAAGGTGCGAACCGCACCGAAGCCCGGAAATGTATTGGAAAGCTCGATCAGCCAGTAAAACATTCAGACGGTCCTATGGCGCCTTTGCACGCGGGTGTGCCTCATGCGCATTCGCGGGTCTTCATCATGGGGTCGGGCGACCCTTGGAAAACGGACGGCTTCGCGCCGCAAGGAGGGATTCGGGAACAGCGCCTTCCAAGCAGTTTACGCCTTTGTCTGCAAGGCGGCCACCAGCCCCGGTACAAACTTGTTGACCCAGAACATCTTCTTGCTGCCCTTGACAACCACGACATCGCCCGCCTTCAGCAGATTTGCCACCTCGGCCGGCTTCAGCGTCGCGGGATCGTCGTGCCAGCCCAGCCCTTTGCCCGCAGGCAGGACGTCGTAGAGATGACGCATCAGGGGGCCGACGCAGTAGACGCCGTCGATGCCGTCGAGATGGCTGGCGAGGCCGGTGTGATAGCTTGGTGCGTCATCGCCCAGTTCCAGCATGTCGCCGAGCACCGCAATGCGGCGGCCACCGGTGACGTTGCGCGCCTGCAGGCTCTGCAGCGCAGCCGCCACGCTGGCAGGATTGCCGTTGAAGCTGTCGTCGATCACGGTGACGCCGCCGACCGCCTGCTCGACACCGCGGCCGGTCATGATGCCGACCCGGTCGAGCTTGATCGCGAGCGTCGATGCGTCAAGATGCGCGGCGCGGATCGAGGCAAGCGCGGCCAGCGCATTCTGCACCCGGTGCGGTGCGCCCGGCGTCAGGCTGAAGGCGATCTCCTTCTTGCCGATCATGGCCACGACCTGCCAGCTCTCGCCATGCGGCGCGTGCGCGACCTCATGCACCTCGGCATGCTCGCCGAAGCGCACCACCTTGCCCTTCCATTCGGACGCCTTGAGCCCGGCGGGCAACACCAGCACGCCGTCCTCGGGCAGGCCGAGCGCGATCGACACCTTCTCGCGGCGGATGGCTTCGAGCGAGCCGAGCTTTTCCAGATGCACCGGCTGGACGTTGACGACGAGCGCGACGGTCGGCCGCGTCAATTCGCTGAGCCGCGCGATCTCGCCCTGCTGGTTCATGCCCATCTCGACGACCCAGAGGCTGGCGTCCGGCCGCGCATTGCACAGCGTCAGCGGCACGCCCCAGAAATTGTTGAAGCTCGACGGGCTGGCGTAGGCGCCCGGATAGGCCGCGAGGAATTCCTTGGTGCTGGTCTTGCCGGCACTGCCGGTGAGGCCGATCACCGGTCCATGGAAGCGTGCGCGTGCCGCGCGCGCGAGGCCCCAGAGGCCGTCGATCAGCGTGTCCTTGACGACGATCTGCGGGATCCGGATGCCAGCGATCTCGTGCGGCACGATCATCGCGACCGCGCCGGAGGCTTCCGCCTTGTCGGCAAACTCCCAGCCGTCACGCGCGCTGGCGAAGGCCGAGATGAAGCCGCCGCTCGGCGTCCCGCTCAGCGCGACGAACAGGCTGCCCGGCTTCACCAGGCGGCTGTCCTGGGTGACGAAGTCGATCGGCGTGTCCGGGAATGATCCGGCAGCGCCCAGCGCGCGCGCCACTTCGGCAACCGTCCATAGTGGCCCGCTCATGCAACCCTCGTCGCTAATGCGGCGGCGACCGCCTCGTGATCACTGAAAGGCAGCACCTGGCCGCCCACGATCTGCCCGGTCTCGTGGCCCTTGCCGGCGATCAGCAGCGCATCGCCGTCTTGCAATTCCTCGATCGCGGTGCGGATCGCCGCGGCACGGTCGCCGATCTCGCGGGCGCCCTTTGCTGTCGCGAGGATCTCGGCACGAATGACGTCCGGCTTCTCGCTGCGCGGATTGTCGTCGGTGACGATGATTCCGTCGGCGTTCTCCGCCGCGATCTCGCCCATGATCGGACGCTTGCCGGCATCGCGATCGCCGCCGGCGCCGAACACGACGACCAGCCGGCGCCTGGCGTAGGGCCGCAGCGCCTGCAACGCCTTCGCCAGCGCATCGGGCTTGTGCGCGTAGTCGACAAAGATCGGCGCGCCGTTGCGCTCGCCAACTCGCTCGAGCCGGCCCTTGGCACCTTCGAGGTGTTCGAGGCTCGCGAACACGTCGGCCGCATCGCTGCCGGTGCCGATGGCGAGCCCAGCCGACACCAGCGCGTTCTCGATCTGGAATTCGCCGACCAGCGGCAGCCGGACCTCATGACGTCTGCCGCAATGCTCGAGTGCAAGCACTTGCGAAAAACCTTCGACCGTGGCGCCGCCAAGGCGGATGCCCTCGCCGGCCCCGTCGCCGTTGCGGCCGACCGCCATCACGCGCAGGCCGCGCGACGTCGCCGCCTCGATCGCCTCCGCCGAGCAATCATGATCGGCCGAGATCACCGCTGCGCCTCCGGGCTGAACCAATTCGCGGAACAGACGAAGCTTCGCCGCAAGGTAATGCGCGACGGTCGGGTGGTAGTCCATGTGGTCGCGCGAGAGGTTGGTGAAGCCGCCGGCCGAGACACGCACGCCGTCGAGGCGGTACTGATCGAGCCCGTGCGATGACGCCTCGAACGCAAGATGCGTGACGCCCTCGCGCGCGATCTCGTCGAGCTGCCGGTGCAGCGCGATCGGATCCGGCGTCGTCAGCGAGCCGTACACCGTGCGCTTCGGCGAAACGAGACCGATGGTGCCGATACTGGCGGAGGCATGCCCCAGGCGCTCCCAGATCTGGCGCGTGAATGCGGCAACCGAGGTCTTGCCGCTGGTGCCGGTCACCGCGGCAATGGTCGAAGGCTGCGCGGGGAAGAATCTGGCTGCGGCCAGGGCCAGCGCGCGGCGCGGATTGGCCACTTTGATGAACGGCACCTTGCTCGCCGCCGGCGCATGATCACCGACCACCGCCACCGCGCCTGCGGCAACCGCGGCATCAATGAAGCGCGCACCGTCGGTCTTGCTGCCCGCGAGCGCGAAGAAGAGATCGCCCGGCTTGACCACGCGGCTGTCGAGCGCGACGCCGGTCACCTCGAGCGCCGCGACAGCGGGCTCGATCGCGGCATCATTGCCCAGAACGTCCTTGCTGAGTAGGTCGCGCAGCTTCATGGTCTTCCAGTCGACATGCCGTGCCGGAAAGCCGAACCTTCGGAAAAGCCCCGACTCATCGGCGGCAACGGCTTACCCAGTTGATTACTGGGTTGTCCTGGATGCTGCAAGAATAAGGCGCTCGGACGGCGGCAAATCGAACCGCGGCTCGACGCCCAGAAGCGGCGCGATCCGCTCGATCACCTTGCCGCCGGTCGGCACCGCGTTCCAGCCCGAGGTGATGAAACCATGCGTTTCGGGAGTCGCCTGCGGCTCGTCCAGCATGATCAGGATCTGATATTTCGGATCGTCGCAGGGCATGATCGCCGTGAACGAGTTGAGCACCCGCTTCTTGGCATAGCGGCCGTTGATGACCTTCTCGGACGTGCCGGTCTTGCCGCCGACATAGTAACCCTTGACGTCGGCGGTCTTGGCGGTGCCGATTTCGGCATTGAGCCGCATCAGGAACCGCATCTTGTCGCTGGTCTCCGTCTTGATGACGCGCTTGGCGATCGCCGCCGCTTCGGCTTCAGTGCGCTTCATGAAGGTCGGCGGAATCAGATAGCCGCCGTTGACCAGCGAGTTGATGCCCATCACCGCCTGGAGCGGCGCCACCGACATGCCCTGGCCGAACGCGATGGTCACAGTGTTCAGCTCACCCCAGCGCCGCGGTACCAGCGGCGCCGCGCTCTCCGGCAATTCGGTGCGAAGCCGCGTCAGCTGGCCCATCTTGGCGAGGAACGCCTTGTGCGCCTCGACACCCTGGCCGAGCGCGATCCGCGCCGCGCCGATGTTGGACGAGAAAGTGAACACTTCCTTGGTGTTGATGAAACGTCCGAGCGGATGGCTGTCGTGAATGGTGAACTTGCCGTAGTGCAGGTTTCCGCGCGCATCCCACGACGAATTCAGATTGATCTTTCCGGAATCGAGCGCCATCGCCAACGTGAACGCCTTGAAGGTCGAGCCCATCTCGTAGACGCCGGTGGTCAGGCGATTGATGCGATCGGGATCGTGCGCTTCCTTCGGATTGTTGGGATCGAAATCGGGAAGCGAGACCATCGCCACGATCTCGCCGGTCTTGACGTTGGAGACGATGCCGGACGCCGCCTTGGCGTGGAACTTGTCCTTGGCTTTCAGCAGCTCGTCTCGCAGCGCGTGCTCGACGCGCAGATCGACCGACAGCTCGATCGGCTTCTGCAGCCGGTCGGTGGCGAAGCCGGCGCGATGGAGATCGGCGAGCCCTTGATTGTCGAGCCACTTCTCCATCCCGGCGATGCCCTGGTTGTCGATGTTGACCAGACCGATGAGGTGGGCGACCTCGTTGCCGGTCGGGTAGACGCGCTTGTTCTCGCGCAGGAACCCGATGCCGGGAATGCCGAGCTTGTGGATGTCCTGCTGCTGCTTCGGCGTGATCTCGCGCTTCAGCCAGACGAAGCCCTTGCGCGTCTTCAAGCGGTCGCGCACTTCGGCCTCGTCCAGATCGGGCACGGTGGCGGTGAGAAGCTCGATCGCCTCGTCCTTGTCGATGATGCGGCGCGGCTCGCCGAACAGGCTCGCGGCCTTGACGTCGGTGGCGAGGATCGCGCCGTTGCGGTCGACGATGTCGGGCCGCGCGGTCGCGACCACTTCCTGCGCCGCGGCACGCCGCGCGCTGTGGGCGTCGGCGCCGATCGCGAACATCACGAGCCGGCCCCCGATCAGGACGTAGACCGAGGTGAAGGCCAGCATCGCAAGCCCGACGCGCGCCCGCGCCTTCGCCGCGCGGTCGACATTGCGCCCGTAGAGCAGGCTGCGGATCAGCCGCTGCCCCCAGGGTTCGGTCGGCTTTCCAGTCGGGTTGGCCGGAGTCGGGGCGCTCATTGCTTGTCCTCGGGCTGAGGTACGGAGCCCGTCACGGTGTCAGGGTCGCTCGCGGCTTCGATGGTGCTGAGCATGGCCCCGATCGGGTCGGGCTCGCCCGGCCTGAACATCCGCGGCGGACGCTCCGGCAGGTTCTTCAGCGAGTCATATTGCGTGCCGTTGACCGGCTTGAGCGGCAGATGCCGCTCCGACAGGCCTTGCAGGCGCAGCGGCGCATCGAGCTTGGCCCATTCCGAGCGCAGCGACGCGATCGCATCGCGCTGCTCGCGAATCTCCGCATGCAGCCGCAGCACCTTCTCGGTGCGGGCCGTCGAATCCATCTTGATCCGGTAGACATAGGCCGCCGCGAAGATCAGCGCGCCGATGACGAGGAGGTGGATGAAGCGCATGGGCTAGCCTCCCCTCAACACGTCGGAGAGCTTCGGCCAGGACGATTGCTCGCTATCGTGATGCGCGGGCGCCGAGGTACGCTCGGCGGCGCGCAGCTTTGCCGAACGCGCGCGCGGGTTATGCGCGACTTCCTCTTCGCCGGCGACCACCGGCCGTCGCGTCAGGAGCTGGAAGCTCGGCGCGGTTTGCGCCACTTCCGGCAGATGCCGTGAGCCGCCGCCGGTCTTGCTACGCTCGGCGAGGAAATTCTTGACGATGCGGTCTTCCAGCGAATGGAACGAGACTACGACGAGCCGGCCACCCGGCCTGAGCACGCGCTCGGCGGCAGCCAGCGCGGCCTGAAGCTCTTCGAGCTCTTCGTTGACGAAGATGCGCAGGGCCTGGAACGTCCGCGTCGCCGGATGAATGTCGCCGGGCTTGGAGCGCACCACCCGGCCGACGAGATCGGCGAGCGCGCGCGTGGTCGTGAACGGCGTGTCCTGCCGGTCCGCGACGACGGCACGAGCGATGCGGCGCGAATGCCGTTCCTCGCCGAAGAGATAGATGATGTCGGCAATATCGCCTTCGGAGGCGCGGGCGACAACGTCGGCCGCGGTCGGTCCCGTCTGCCCCATCCGCATGTCGAGCGGACCATCGAGGCGGAACGAGAAGCCGCGACCGGCCTGGTCGAGCTGCATCGAGGACACCCCGACATCCATCACGACGCCGTCGACGGCCTCGACGCCCTGCGCCGCGCAGACCTCGGCCAGATTGGAGAAGCGGTCCTCGACCAACGTCAGCCGGCCGGCGGAGCGCTCGACCAGCTCGGCGCCGCCTGCGATCGCCGTACGATCGCGGTCGATCGCGATCACGCGGGTTCCCGGCACGTCGAGAATGGCGCGGCTGTAGCCGCCGGCGCCGAAGGTGGCGTCGATATAGAGTCCGCCCTCGCGCGGCGCGAGATGGTCGATCGCCTCGCGGCCGAGAACGGGGATGTGCGGAGCCGAGCTCATGCGCCAAGCCCGCCGAGCGTCCATGCAAAATCTGGGGCGAGCGAGCCCATTACGCCTCGAATAATTCCGCGTCGCGGCGGTTCCACGACCCAACCCCTGTGCAGCACGGTATCCGAGCCCGGTCGCCCTGAGCGGCAAACCCAGTGTTCCCAGTGGAATTTGTCGGGCAGCCATGGGATTTCGAGCCAAAATACGCTTTGGCCGCCTCCGGACGCGGGTCGGCTCTTCATCCCTCAGTAACGGCCCTTAGCGTTAAGAAAGCGTTGATCGGCCGGTTACAAGTCGAAAAGGTAAGGCGGCGGTGATGCCTCATCCACACACCCGCTCAAAATGCACCTGTTAACCGCGCCGCGCGATTGCGCCCAAGGGAGGGTAAAGGAATAGTAAAGAGAAGGGCTTGGCCCACTCTCCCATTCCGACTTGAGCTGTCTATGTCGTCCGGTTCGTCCACACCGTCTGGATCTGATTCGAAGCGTCAACGCGTTCTCCCGGTTCCCAAGGCCGCGGCGAACATGCGGACGTTCGAACCGGATTCCTCGATTGTCTCCGACATCATCCCCTCGCCCAACCATGGCGAGCGCAACAAGGGACGGCAGGCGGACATGATCGTGCTGCACTACACCGGCATGCCCGACGTCGAGGGCGCGCTGGCGCGGCTGTGCACGGCGGGCACTGAAGTGTCGGCACATTACGTCGTGCTGGAGGACGGCCGCATCGTGCAATGCGTGCCCGAGGCCAGGCGCGCCTGGCACGCCGGCGTCTCGTCCTGGGCCGGCGAGGACGACATCAATTCCTGCTCGATCGGCATCGAGATCGTCAATCGCGGCCATGATTGGGGCTATCCGGAATATCCGCTGCGCCAGATCGCCGCCGTGATCGCGCTGTGCCGCGGCATCATGCTTCGCCGCAAGGTGCCGGCGCACCGGGTACTCGGCCATTCCGACGTCGCACCCGCGCGCAAGAAGGACCCCGGCGAAAAATTCCCATGGCATTCGCTGGCGAATTCCGGCGTCGGCCACTGGGTGACGCCCGCGCCCGTCGTGCGCGGCGAGAGCCTGATGCTCGGCACCATCAGCGACGAGGTGCTGAGCCTGCAGCAGGCGCTGGCCAGATACGGATATGGCGTGCCGCTCTCCGGCAAATACGACGCCGCGACGATGGAAGTTGTCACCGCATTTCAACGGCACTTCCGCCCCGCGCGGCTGGACGGCGTCGCGGATCATTCGACGCTGTCGACATTGCAGGCGCTGCTGGCGAGCTTGCCGGCGGAGGGGACCGTCGTCGCATCGAAGTGATCCCGGGGCTTGCGCCATTCTCGTGTCCCGGACGCGCGAAGCGCGAGCCGGGACCCAGTCGGCGACAAGATCCGCGACGGTGAGATGGGCCCCGGCTCTGCAGCGCATCGCTGAAGAAGCGCTGCGCTGCGTCCGGGGCACGAGAGGCCTACTCCATCTCCCGCATCCTTCGCGCATACAGCCGCCGCAACGGCTCCAGCTGCGTCGCCTCCGTCGCCGCGACATATGCCTCGCGCGCGTCCTGCTTCCGGCCCAGCCGCCGCAGCAGATCCGCACGCACTGCGGGCAGCAGCTCATAGCCATTCAGCCCGCCGCGCGCGGTGATCGCATCGACGAGGTCGAGCGCGCGCGCAGGCCCGTCGACCATCGAGACGGCCGCTGCGTGATTGAGCTCGATCACCGGCGACGGGTTGATGCGCAGCAGCACTTCGTACAGCCCGGCGATCTGCGGCCAGTCGGTCTGCTCAAAGCTCGGCGCGCGCGCATGCAGCGCGGCGATCGCGGCCTGCACGGCATAGACTTGCGGCCGGCCGGACGTGCCAAGCGCATCATCGACCAGACGCAGGCCGTCCTCGATTTGCGCCCGATCCCAGAGCGTACGGTCCTGTTCCTCGAGCAGCACGATATCGCCGGCCGAATTCGCGCGCCCGGCGCGGCGCGCATCGTGCAGCAGCATGAGGGCCAGCAGGCCCTTGATGCCGGCACGACCGGGCATCAGCAGGTCGAGCAAGCGGCCGAGCCGGATCGCCTCGGCCGCGAGATCGGGCCGCATCAGATCCGCGCCCGAGGTTGCGACATAGCCTTCGGTGAAGACCAGATAGACCACGGCGAGCACGCCATCGAGCCGCGGCGCCAGCGCGTCGCGTTCGGGCACTTCATAGGGGATACCGGCGAGCCTGATCTTCTGCTTGGCGCGAACGAGGCGCTGTGCCATCGCCTCCTCGCTGACGAGGAAGGCGCGCGCGACCTGCGCGGTCGAGAGCCCGCAGACGGTGCGCAGCGTCAGTGCGACCTGAACCTCGGGCGAAAACGCAGGATGGCAGCAGGTGAAGATCAGGCGCAGCATGTCGTCGTCGAGCATCGCCGGCGGCTCGTCGGCGGCTTGCGCGTTCAGCTCGAGCTCGTGCACGAGCTGCTGCGCCTTGCCGCGGAAGACGGTCTGGCGGCGAACCCGATCGATCGCCTTGTGCCTGGCGACATTGACCAGCCAGGCGCGCGGATTGTCAGGCAGTTCGCACGCCGTCCAGCGCTCCAGCGCAACGGCAAAGGCGTCCTGCAGCGCATCCTCGGCGAGATCGAAATCACCGACGAGGCGGATCAGCGTGGCCAGCGCCCGCCCCGCCTCGTCGCGGAATATGTTGTCGATCTCGCCCGGGTTCATGCGTCGATATACGGTTCGGCCGTCACTTGTCGTAGACCCAGATCGGCCGCACCTCGATCGACCCGATGCGCGCACTCGGAATGCGCGCGGCAATCTCGATCGCGGCGTTCAGGTCCTTGGCCTCGACCAGATAATAGCCGCCGAGCTGCTCGCGCGTCTCCGCGAACGGGCCGTCGGTCGTGAGCGTCTTGCCGTCGCGCACGCGCACGGTCGTCGCGGTCGTGGTCGGCTGCAAGCGGTCGCCGGCCTTGAAATTGCCGCTCTGGACGATGCCTTGCGTGAAGGTCTGGTATTCGGCCAGCATCTTCTGGCTGGTCGCCGCGTCGTTCTTCGCGTACTCGACCTCGTTCTGGTAGATCATCAGCAGATATTGCATCGCTTAACTCCCGTTGTTCGGTTGTGTCGCCAACATCCAGTCGAACGAGCTCGCCTCCAAACGACATCTTCAGGATAAATTATTCCGGGCAAAGCGCGCGCGGCGATATCAACTTGACGAAACCGTCACAAATGCCCCATGCGTTACCAGTCAGTCGGCCGGACGGCCGCTCCGGCAACGGTCGAAAGGCCGCCGGGGAGGAAAGTCCGGGCTCCCTTGACATACGGTGCCGGATAACGTCCGGCGGGGGCAACCCCAGGGAAAGTGCCACAGAGAACGAACCGCTCCCTCCTCGGAGGAAGTAAGGGTGAAAAGGTGCGGTAAGAGCGCACCGCGGCTCCGGCAACGGGACCGGCATGGTAAACCCCACCGGGAGCAAAACCGAATAGGGACGGCGTAGCGGGCTGTTCGCGAAAGCGATAACGCCGCGGGGCGATGTCAGGCCCGCCGTCCGGGTAGGTTGCTCGAGGCCATGTGCAAACATGGTCCCAGAGGAATGGCCGTCACGTATCGTGCGCGCAAGCGGACGGTGCCTTACAGAACCCGGCTTACAGGCCGGCTGATATTCTAAAGCGTTTTCGAGCGAAGTGGTCTTCCGGTTCGCGTGAAGAAAACGCGTCTTAAGAAAGTGACGAGGGGTTCGATGCTGACCGCATCGGACCCCTCACCATTTTCACAGGTGTCATTCCGGGGCGTGCGCAGCACGAACTATGATGCGCAATTGCGCATCTGAGAATCCATCGGGCGACGGAGACGGTGGAGCGATGGATTCCGGGCTCTCGCTTCGCGAGCCCCGGAATGACGGCTACCAATCAGGCCGCGCGCGTGTCCGCCTTCACGAAGACCGGTGCAAGCTGACCGGCGTCCCGCCGCAGCTTGGCCGCCTCGAAGCCGTGCATGCCGATCTGCCATTGCAGGCCGACGATGGCGCCTTTGGTCGGTTGCAGCAGCGCGAGCGAAGCGAACAGCGTCACCGGTAGCCACACCGCCAGTTGCAGCCAGATTGCCGGCGCATAGGCCGTCTCGACCGCGAGGATCGCCGGCACCACGAGATGACCGACCACGACCATCACGAGATAGGCCGGGAAGTCATCGGCGCGCTGGTGGAAAAGCTCCTCGCCGCAATGGTCACAAGCGTCGGCCACCTTCAGGAAGCGGCCGAACATATGTCCCTCGCCGCAATTCGGGCACTTGCCCAAAAAGCCGCGCCACATCGCCTTCGAGAGCGAGACTGAACCGGTTGCCATCACAGCACCTCTTCCTTTTCGACAATCCATACAATAATATCTTGTATCCATACATTCAAAGGATATGGGTCTAAATTGCATGGACTGGATTCCTACAATCTCGGAGCTATCAGGGCCGCGCTACCAACGCATCGTCGATGCCATGGAAGCCGACATCGCATCCGGCCGGCTGGTGCGCGGCCAGCAACTTCCGACCCAGCGCGCGCTCGCCAAGGTGCTCGGCATCGACCTCACCACCGTGACGCGCGCCTACACCGAGGCGAGGCGCCGCGGCATTCTGGAGGCCCGCGTCGGACAGGGCTCGTTCGTGTCGGAAACCAGCGCACGCCGCGCGGTCGACCTGCCGCATCCCGTCGCGATCGACCTCTCGATGAACGTGCCGCCGCATCCGTTGGAGGCGCAGCTCGACGAACGCATCATCGCCGGGATGGAAGCCATCCGCGCGCAATCGGGCCTGACGGCGCATCTCAACTACCAGCCGCCCGGCGGCAGCGCGCACGAGCGCGAGGTCGCGGCGCGCTGGCTGCGCGGCCGCGTGCCGCACGCACATGCCGACCAGCTCGTGATCTTTCCCGGCACGCAGACGATCCTGTTCAACCTGCTCGCTGATCTCGCCCGGCCCGGCGACATCGTGCTGACGGAAGCGCTGACCTTCCCGGGCATCAAGGCCGCCGCCGCGCGGCTCGGTGTCAAGCTCGTCGGCGTCGCGATGGACGACGGCGGCATCCTGCCCGATGCGCTCGCGAGGGCGTGCCGCACGCATAGCCCGAAAGCCGTCTACCTGATTCCGACGCTGCACAATCCGACCACCGCGACGCTGTCCGCCGAGCGCCGCGGCGCGATCGCAAAGATCATCCGCGATGCCGATACGATTCTGGTCGAGGATGACGCCTACGGACTGCTCGATCGTTCGGCCTCACCGATCGCCAATCTCATTCCGGAGCGGTCCTATCTCGCGACCACGCTGTCAAAATGCATCGCGCCTGCGCTGCGCGTTGCCTATCTCCTGACGCCCAACAGCGCCGCGCAGCAGGAGATGCGCAGCTATCTGCAGGCGACCGTACAGATGCCGGCGCCGCTGATGGTCGCACTGGTCACGCATTGGATCGAGATCGGCATCGCCGATCGCATCATCGCCGCCATTCGCAACGAGGCTGTTGGCCGCCAGCAGCTCGCGCAACGCACACTGAAGGGCCTTCAGTTCCTGGCCAAGCCTGCGGCTCACCATTTATGGCTGCGGCTACCGGAGGGGCGCCCCGACGTCGCGGCGCATCTGCTGCGGAATGGACTGGCCGTCGTCGCCGGCGATGCGTTCACCGTCGACGGAACGCCGCCGCATGCAGCGCGCGTCTCGCTCGGCGCCGCGCGCAACAGGGCCGAATTGACCGAAGCCCTGCGCATCCTCGTCGGCGCGCTGCAGAGGCCCGTCGACACCAGGCAGATCGTCTAGATCACTGGTGATGACGGCGATGGCGGGAGCGCACGACCGGCGCAGCGGCTGACGGATAGGCCGCATAGGCCTCGCTCGGTGCCACCGTCTCGCCACGAGCCGCGCGTCCCGCAGGCGTGAGCTGGCCGCCATTGAGCACGTCGCGGTCGGGATGAGCGGCCTGATAGGCCGCAGGCTCGGAGAACTGCGCCTGCGCCATTGTCGGCATCAACGCCGCCGCCGATAGCAGCGCAGCCGCGACGGCGGTCTTCGTGCGGGTCATGATGGTCTCCATCGTCTGGTTCGGGGACGGGCCAATCGGAACGCAGGATGGCGTCGGGCGGGCCCAGCTTGAAGTACGATCATCATGTAGGCCCGTCTTCCGCGAACGCCCGCCTCGGGGGATCACGCTTGCGTGCGGTTTTGAAATTGACCTCCAGGGTCGCAGCCGTGCTATGCGGACGGTAGCGATCAACAGTTCGGGATCGCCCATTGCGACAAGGACGATCTGTTGGAAACGAGCACCTACGCGCTGCTGCTGTTCGGCGCATTGGCCGGCGGCTTCGTCTCGGGCCTGGCGGGCTTCGGCACGGCGCTGATGGCGCTCGGTATCTGGCTCTATGTCCTGCCGCCGTCGCTGGCGGTGCCGCTGGTGCTGATCTGCTCGGTGATCGCGCAGACCTCGACGCTGCCGTCGATGTGGAAGAGTTTCGATCTCTCGCTGGTGTGGCCGTTCCTGATCGGAGGACTGATCGGCGTTCCCTTGGGGACCATGATGGTCGCCTCCGCCGATCCGAAGGTGTTCAAACTGAGCGTCGGCGTCCTGCTGCTGATCTTTTCGAGCGCGCTCTATCTGAACAAGAAGCCGCTCGCCATCAAGTTCGGCGGCCGGATCGCGGACGGCGCGATCGGCTTTGCCGGCGGCATTCTCGGCGGCCTTGCCGGACTCTCGGGACCGCTGCCGATCCTCTGGGCCAACATCCGCGGCTGGAACAAGCATGAGCGGCGCGGCATCTTCCAGCTGTTCAATTTCACGGTGCTCGCGACCGCGCTGATCGTGCAGACGGCGTCGGGCCTCGTCGCGTTCAAGGTGGTCTGGCTCGCGCTGATCGCCTTTCCGGGCACGCTAATCGGCGCGTGGACCGGCGCGCGCGTCTATCATGCGTTGAGCGACAAGCATTTTGGCGATGTCGTGCTCGGCCTGTTGTTCCTGTCGGGCCTCGGCCTGGTCTGGAACAGTTTCAGCGGTTTCGCGCCCCACTGACGGGTGCCGCCGGCAGAGCCGCATCCCCCGATCGGAGGATGCGGCGAGCCGGAAACATTCTTATTGATTCCGGCTCAGAAGCTCAGCGTGGCGGCACCGCCCTTGATCAGTTCGTGCATCACGCTCGCACCGGAAATGACAACGCCATCCAGCAGGTCCTCTTGTGCGTAACCGCGGCTCTTGACGCAGGGCGTGCAGGCCCAGAGCTTGCCGCCCCTGTTCATGAAATCGCGCAGCATGGCGGCAAGGCCATCGAGCGGCTTGACCTGCGTGAGATCGGCGGCGCCGTGCCGCACGATGTCGACACCGGCGCTGGTCAGAAAGATCGAGACCTTCAGGCCGGCCGTCATCCCGCCGAGCGCGATGGTCACGCCAACGGACGACAATTCGTGGTCGATGCCATGCGTGATGACGACGACCAGATCACGTGCCTCGTTATTCAAGTTGCTTACCTCTTCAATTGTTTTGCGAGGTTTCATCCTATGTCTCTGTGGATCGGCCGAACATGACCAGGACCCCGCAAGTCTTGCCCGAAACGCCGGCTGACCTTCTCTCCGAGGTGCTGGGCAGCATGCATCTTGCCGGCACCGTGCTTTTCCGCGCCGAGTTTCGCGAGCCGTGGGCGATCACGACGCCGGAAGCAGGCCAGCTTGCGAGGCTCTTGCCGCTGCGCACCGACCGGATCATCCCTTTCCACATCATCGCATCGGGCAGCTGCTGGATGGAGCTGGACGGGCACGCATCGGTGCAGTTGCGCGAGGGCGATGTCGTCGTGCTTCCCTATGGCGACAGTCATCGGCTGCGCGGACGCGAGCCCATCGTGCCCATGCAGGTCGGCGGCCTGCTGCCGCGCCCGCCCTGGACAGACATTGTCGTCCTCGAGCATGGCGGCGCCGGTCCCTGCACCAGGATCATCTGCGGGTTTCTTCAGTGCGACGAATTGCTGTTCCACCCCGTGCTGCATCATCTGCCGAGATGGCTGCAGGTCAGTCCGGAAGGCCCTGCCGATGAATGGCTGGCCAGCACCATCCGCCACACCGCAGGCGAAGCGAGCACGCGGCGGCCGGGGTCGCGCAGCCAATTGCATCGCCTGACCGAGTTGATGTTCGTCGAGATCCTGCGCAAGCACATGCAGGGGCTGCCCGCGAACGAAATCGGATGGTTCGCCGCCATCAACGACCAGGTCGCAGGCGCGGGCCTGAGGCACTTGCATGCCATGCCGTTCCACGACTGGACCGTCGAGAACCTGGCACGCCGCATCGGCGTCTCGCGCACCGTGCTGGCCGAGCGCTTCAAGCACTTTCTCGATCAGCCGCCGATGCAATACCTCGTGCACTGGCGCCTGCGGCTGGCCGCCCACGCCCTGACGTCAGGGACGACGCCGATCAAGTCGATCGCCTGTCAGACCGGCTACGAATCCGAGGCGGCGTTCAGCCGGGCGTTCAAGCGTCACTTCGGGCTGCCACCGGGAGTCTGGCGCAGACGCACGCCGTCAGTCGTCGCGGCCGACCGGCCGCGCTTTTCGCCAAGGGCCATGCCGCCGGCAACACCGACACCGAGCACGTAAATCCAGCCCGCGGTGAAATCGAACAAATGCGTGTTCAATAGCGAGGACAGCATGTTCTGCACCAC
Organism: Bradyrhizobium betae; assembly: GCF_008932115.1. Lineage (NCBI taxonomy): Bacteria > Pseudomonadati > Pseudomonadota > Alphaproteobacteria > Hyphomicrobiales > Nitrobacteraceae > Bradyrhizobium > Bradyrhizobium betae. Next base: position 4,933,802 of record NZ_CP044543.1, on the reverse strand, counting down.
GACGAGCATGCCGATCCAGCAAGCCAGTCCCTCGCCGCGAAACATCAAAAGATGAGCGAACCACAACGCGTAGAGGACCAGCACGCCGACGGCACCCCACTGCACGGCAACGCTGAGCGTCTGGTTGTGCGGGTTGCTGACGATCTCGCCGCGCAGCGGATCGACCTCCGCATCGACGGCGACGCTGGCGAACAAGCCGCGGATCGCCCCGGTGCCGTGACCGGTCAGCGGCGCGTCCGCGATGAACCCCAGGGATTTGCGCCAGTACTCCAGCCGCGAGCCCATCCCGCTGACCTTCTTCTCCTGCACGCTCATCTCGTAGTCGCCCTGAAATTTGCCGATCGTCGCGCGCAGATGCGGCGAGACGGTCCAGAGCAGGACGGCCGCCAGCACCATCGCGCCGACGGCAACCAGGGCCGCACGCCGGCGCAGATGCAGCAGGGCGAACACCACGAGCAGGAGCGGCAGCGTCACCAGGGCCGTGCGCGAGACCACGACGAACATCATGTTGGCGAGGAAGCCGATCGCAAGCAACACGAATAGCGCGGCGATCCGAACGCGGCCTTGGCGAAACAGCGTCACGGCCGGATAAAGCAGCGCGATCGCGCACAGCGCGAACTCCTGGCTCTGGTCGATATAGTTGCGCACGGCGATCCCGCTCTCGACCTTGTAGGGCCCACGCGACAGATAGGGTTTGAGCGAGAGGCCGGGGTCGATCGCAACGGCGAAGGAGTACAGCATCAGCAGCGCGCAGGACGCCAGGAACGCCGAAAACACCCAATTGCCGTAGGGCCAGCGCTCGAACTGGTAGATCAGGAGCGGAATCACCAACAGCTTCGCCGCCGGCCCGATCGCATGGATTCGCTCCGGCCAGGGGGCCTCGGACCAGAGCGTCCCGAGAGCGGCGAGCACGACCAGCGCGATCGGCAGCAGGCAGACCGGGCGCAGCAGCGAGCGCGGAAACGCGCGCAGATCGAGAAAGGCAAAGGCGATCAGCCAGGGGATCAGCGCAAATGTCAGCCCGGTGGTGGTCCACGGCAGCAACAGCGCGATCAACGCGACGAAGCGGGCCGGCGTGCGGTAGCGCGCCTCCCAGATCGCCTGCAACAAGGACAGCGGCTGCTGCTCGTTCGTCACTTCGGTCATTCGGTCCTTCCGCGACCCCATCTCCACGGCGCGGCAAGTTAGCCGGAGCCGCAGGGATGGAACAAGCGGGTCGTTACGCAGGTTCACGGGCGATCGGCCCGGAGCTCGCTTGCTCCGCAGACTTCGCCTTGGGCACGCCGAGGCGCTTGCTGAACTCGCGGCGCAGCAGCCACAGGCTCAACACCGCCTGGAGCGTGGTCGCCGCGATCGAAAGATACCAGACATACTCGATGCGGAAGCCCGGCCGCGTCGAGAGCCAGATCGCCGGCAGCGAATAGGTGAACACGCGGGTTGCAGAGCTCAGCAGCACCGGCCTGGTGTTGCCGAGGCCCTGGAACATGCTGGAGCAGGTGAAGATCAGGCCCTGCGCCACCATGTTGAGCGAGATGATCCGCAGGAACAGGTAGGCGATCGCCATCGTCTCCTGGTCGTTCGAGAACCCGGCGAGCAGCAGTTCCGGCTTCAGCTGCGCCGGGATCATGAACGCGATCATCACGGCGGTGGTGATCAGCGCCGTCTTGACGAAGGTGTCGCGCACCCGCGTGCCGTTGCCGGCGCCGACATTCTGGCCGGCGATCGGCCCGGCCGCGAGCGCAACCGCGAGCGCCGGCATATGGATCAACCCGAGCACCCGTTGCCCGATGCCGAACCCGGCCTGCGCCGCCGCGCCGAAATCGCTCAGCACGTAATAGACCACCGCCATGAACATGAACATCATCGCGAACTCGCCGCCGGCCGGCAGGCCGACATTGAGGATGCGCATCAGATGACGCGGCTGCGGCCGCCACTGCGCCGGATTGAAGGCGACATAGCGCTCGACCTTGCGGAAATAGCCGAGCAGCATCAGGGTGCCGATGCCGACCGCGATCGAGCTCGCCAGCCCCGCGCCGGCGATGCCCAGCGCGTAGCCGGTCCCCCAGCCCGAGATCAGCACCGGCGCCAGCGCGATGTTGATGACGACCGCCAGCACCCGCACCAGCATGGCGGGGCGCACGATACCGGTCGCCCGCAGCGCGGATGCAGTCACCTGCATGACGAATTCGAGCGCGAGCGCCGGCATGAACCATAACAGATAAGTGGTTCCCGCCTCGATCGTCGCCTGGTCCGCGGCGACCGAACGCATGTAAGGGCGCGACAGCGCCGTTCCCGCGACCAGGGTCAGCAGACCGAACAGCACCGACAGCGTGACCGACTGGTTGAAGACCAGATTGGCATCGCCGCGGTCCTTGCGTCCCACGGCATGCGCCATCAGCGCCACCGTGCCGACGCCGAGCACCTGCAGCAGTCCGTTGACGAGAAAGCCGGCATTGCCGGCCGCGGCGACACCTGCGACGGCTGCATCGCCGAGCCCCGAAACGAAGTAGAGGTCGACCAGCTGGCAGATCATGATCGAGATCATGCCGGCCATGATCGGCGGCGACATCTGCAGGATGTGGCCCACGATGGAGCCGCGTGTCAGGTCCTTCATCTCATTCCATTTCCGGCGAGATAGCGACGGGACTTTCGTCCCGCCGCCGCGCGCCTCATTCCGCCGCTGCGATGCGTCCGAGCTCCACGACCTGGCGCTCGAACAGGCTGCGATAGATTCCCCCGGGCCTGCCCGCGAGCACGGCATGCGTGCCTTGCTCGACGATCTCGCCGCGGTCGAACACCAGGATCCGGTCGAGGCCGCGCACCGTTGACAGCCGGTGCGCGATCACGATCGAGGTGCGGCCCTTCATCAGCCGCTCCATCGCCTGCTGGATCAGCGCCTCCGATTCCGAATCGAGGCTCGAGGTTGCCTCGTCCAGGATCAGCACAGGCGTGTCCGCTAGGAAGGCGCGCGCCAGCGCGACGCGCTGCCGTTCGCCGCCCGACAATTTCACGCCGCGCTCGCCGACGAGGGTGCCGTAGCCCTTCGGCAGGCGCAGGATGAAGTCGTGCGCGTTGGCCAGCCGCGCCGCCTGCTCGATGGCCTCCAGGCTAGCGCCAGGCCGGCCATAGGCGATGTTCTCGGCAAGCGTGCGGTGAAACAGGATCGGGTCCTGCTGCACGATCGCGATCTGGCTGCGCAGCGATTGCTGCGTCGCCAGCGCGATGTCCTGCCCGTCGATCAGCACGCGGCCGCCGGAGACGTCGTAGAGCCGCTGCACCAGCTTGACGAAGGTGGTCTTGCCGGAGCCGGAGCGGCCGACGAGGCCGACCCGTTCGCCGGCGCGGATCGTCTGCGAGAGCCCATCGTAGAGCGGCGCGCGGTGGCCGCCATAATGGAACGTGACGTCGTCGAACACGATCTGGCCGCCCTCGATGGTGATCGGCCGCGCGCCAGCCGCATCGGCAATCCCGATCGGCTCGTCATGGATCGCCACCAGTTCCTCCATGTCGTTGACCGAGCGCTGGAGGTTGTTGAAGTGCATGCCGACGTCGCGCAGATAGGCGTGAATGACGTAATAGCTCGTCAGCACGTAAGTGACGTCGCCGGGCGAAGCGTGCCCGGACATCCACAGCAGCACCGCGCCACCGATCACGGACCCCCGCAGGCACAACAGCATCGAGAGCTGCGCCACGGCGGTGTAGTTGTAGCGAAACCACGTCCGCCGCACCCGCACGCGCCAGCGATTGATGACGCGCGCGAGCCGCGAATCCTCGCGCATTTCGGCGCCGAAGGATTTCACCACGGCGTTGCAGGTCAGCGCATCCGCCAGCGTGCCGCCGACCTTGGTGTCCCAGGCATTGGAGATTCGCGCGGCCGGCGCGATGTAGCGCGTCGAGAACAGCACCGTCATCGTGACATAGGCGAGCGCGCCGAGCGCGATCACGCCGCCGAGCGAGGCCCAATGCGCGCCGAGCAGGATCACCGATCCGATCAGCACGACCAGCGAGGGCAGCAGCGCCAGCAGGATGGTGTCGTTGAGCAGGTCGAGCGCCCACATGCCGCGCGTGATCTTGCGCACGGTGGAGCCGGCGAACGAATTGGCGTGCCAGTCGGTCGAGAAGCGCTGCACGCGCATGAAGGCGTCCTGCGCGACCTCCGCCATGATCTTCAGCGTGAACGGCACGATCGCCTGCAGTCCTGCGAGCCGCAGCACCATCGACGCCGCGCCCAGCGCCACGATGGCGCCGAACGCGACCAGAGCCGCATGGCGCGCATCCGGATCGGACGGCCCGCGCGTCAGCGCGTCGATCAGATGTCCGGAGAAGACCGGCATGAACAGGTCGGCGGCGGTCGCGCCCAGCAGGCTGACCACGATGACGAGCGTCCGCCCCGGCTGCTTCAGCCAGTGCCTGAACGCGAAGGGAAGCACCACGCGTATCGCCGCGGGCTTTTTTGACAGAGCGGTCATGGCATCATCCGGCCGCTTCTGGCGCGGGCCGGCTCCAACGATGGACGCAGGCCGGCCACGAGGGCCGAAACGGCGTCACTTGAGACTGATTTTAGCTTGGGAAGCGGAGCGATCGGGACTTGGAGCCCAATCGAAGCTGGCGGAGTGGACCTCTAGGAGGTCGAGCAGATACCGAGCCAGAACATCATCGAGCGCGGGCGGACGATCTGCGAATGCGACGAAATCATGCAAATCTCTCCCCGGTTCGAATGAATGAGGTGCGCTTTATAGATGTGTCGTTTTCGGTTTGCAACGGGGCTCCCGCGAGATCACGGACGAGTGTTGCAATTTGGTACGTGCGCCGCCTCACACCCCACTGTCATTCCCCGCGAAGGCGGGGAATCCAGTACGCCGCGGCTTCTCGATTCAATAACAAGCTCCTCTGGAATACTGGATCGCCCGCTTTCGCGGGCGACGACACCGATCGTGGAGCTAGTGCGCGTCGCCGCCGCCGGTCAGCGAGGCCGGCTTGTTCAGCAGCGTCACCAGCAGGTTGAGGCCGAGATAGAACACCGTCAGCACGAAGAACGCATCGCCAAAGCCCATCACCACGGCCTGCCGGTGCACGATCTGGCTGAGCTGCTTCATTGCCATCAGCGAGGCATCGCCGAGCCCCTGGAACTTCTGCTGCAGCATGGTCAGGGTTTCGGTCGCGGTCGCATTGCCCCAGGTGACGCGCTCCTGGAGGCGGGTGATGTGCAGATCAGTACGGTCGTTGAGCACGGTGTTGATGACGGCAAGACCCACGGCGCCGCCGAGATTGCGCATCAGATTGAACAGGCCGCTCGCGTTCTTCACCCTGTCAGGCGCCAGCGTGCCGAGCGCGATGTTGTTGGTCGGCACCATCGCGAACATCATGCCGACGCCGCGCAGGATCTGCGGGATCAGCAGCTCGTAGAAATCGTAGTCCCGGGTGATCCAGGTCATCTGGTAGGAGCCGATAGCAAACACGATCAGACCGAACGCGATCATGTAGCGCATGTCGACCTTGACCATCAGCCGGCCGACCAGCGGCGCGACCAGGAACATGGTGATGCCCGAGACGAACATGGTCTCGCCGATCATCAGCGCGCTGTAGCCGCGCACCTCGGCGAGGTAGCGCGGATAGATGTAGGTCAGGCCGTAGAGACCGATGCCGATGCAGAACTGCAGCACGCAGCCGATCGCAAAATTGCGGTTGGAGAAGGTGCGCAAATTGACGATCGGCTCGGCCGCCGTGAACACGCGCCAGAAGAAGGCGATCGCAGAGATCGCGCAGATCCACGCACAGATCGCAACGGACGTGTCCTGCATCCATTCATGGAGCGGACCTTCCTCCAGCACATATTCCAGCGTGCCGAGGAAGCCGGCCATGAACGTCAGGCCCCACCAGTCGAAACGGTCGAGCAGCTCGAAATGCGGCTCGTCGAAATCGACCAGAGCCCACACGCCGATGGTGATGCCGATGCCGGGCACGACGTTGATGAAGAACAGCCAGTTCCACGACATCAGGTCGGTGATGTAGCCGCCGACCGTCGGCCCGATGGTCGGCGCGAGGGTCGCAACGAGGCCGATGATGGGACCGACGATGTGGAATTTGGAGCGCGGGAACACGGTGTAGGCCGAGGCGAACACCGTCGGAATCATGCCGGCGCCCAGAAATCCCTGCAGCGCGCGCCAGAGGATCATCTCCTCGATGGTGGTGGCAAAGCCGCAAAGCAGGCTCGAAACCGTGAAGCCCGCCGCCGAGATCGCGAACAGCAGCCGCGTGCCGAAGGCGCGCGACAGGAACCCCGACAGCGGGATCGCGATGACTTCGGCGATCAGATAGGCGGTCTGGACCCAGGCGACTTCGCTGGAGCTGGCCGACAGTCCGGCCTGGATTTCGCTGAGGGATGCCGAGACGATCTGGATGTCCAGGATCGACATGAACATCCCGAACACCATGATGATGAAGGCGAACAGCCGCTTCGGCGCAATGCGCTCCGAAGCGGGGTTCGCCATCATGTCAGGTGATGCGGTGGTGGCGTTCGCCATGGTCTGACCTCGCGGCGCTCGAGAGCGCGCTTATTGAGGATGGACCATGGTGGGATCGTCGAGATCGATCTCGCTGTCGGCGTCCGCCGCGCCCTTGTTGGTGTCGACCGTCGCATAGACCGACATGCCCGCACGCAGCAGGTTCTGCCTGGCGACCGACTTCGGCACGCGGATGCGGACCGGCACGCGCTGCACGATCTTGGTGAAGTTGCCCGTGGCGTTGTCGGGCGGCAGCAGCGTGAACACCGAGCCCGAGCCCGCCGCGATGCTGTCGACGACGCCGGAGAACTTGCGCATGCCGTAGGCATCGACCTTGATCGTCACGGGCTGGCCGGGACGGATGCGCTTGAGCTGCGTTTCCTTGAAATTGGCGTCGATATAGACGTTGTCGAGCGGCACGACATTGCCGAGACGCTGACCGACCGCGACGAAGTCGCCGGCACTGACGAGGCGGTTGGAGAAGACGCCGTCGACCGGCGCGCGCACGGCGGTGAAGGCAAGATCGCGCTCGGCCTTGGCGAGCGAGGTCTTGAGCTCGGCGAGCTGTGCCTGCGCTTCGGCCTGCTGTGCCTTGGCGACGTCGACATTGCTGACGGCGACGTCATAGGCGGCCTGCGCGGCCTTGACCGCGGCAGCGCCCTGGTCGCGCCCGGCCTCCGAGCTTTCGAACACGGCGCGCGAGGCAAAACCCTTGTTGCTCAGCGCCTGCTGGCGCTCATAATCGAGATCGGCGCGCTTGAGGCCCGCCTCGGCCGAAACGAGCTGCGCCTTGGCCTGCGCGACCTGGCTGTCGAGCGCGGCGACCTGTCGGCCGATGCGATCGATGGTGGCCTGCTGGGTCGCGATCTTCGTCGTGGCGGCATCGACGGCGATCTTGTAGTCGCCGTCGTCGATGCGCAGGACGATGTCGCCCGCGCGCACCGTCGTGTTGTCGCCGGCGAGGATCGAGGAGATGTGGCCGGCGACGCGCGCGCCGAGCATGGTGTTGTTGGCGCGGACATAGGCATCGTCGGTAGAGACATAAAAGCGGCCGACCAGCGTGTAGTAGCCGGCATAGCCGGCTGCCGCGAGCGCCAGCACGAGGCCGATGCCCATCATGACGAATTTGCGCTTGCTGGACTTGCCGGCTGCAGCGGCAGGCGCGCCGGGCGCGGCTGCATTGGGGGCCGGCTTGTCGGTCACGGGCTTCTCCAGCGCCTCGCCGCGGCGCTTGGTTTCCTCGGCCACATGAGAGCGCAACTGCTCGGCAAGGGCGGCAGATTTCTCGGTCGTCACGTCACTGCCCGCCTGCTCGGGCGTCGTCTCCACCGCTTCTTGGCGAAGGACGCGCGCAGCCTGGTCTCTCGATACGGCCATAAAGGCCTCCCCAATATAAAGAGCGATCAAGGACGGCCGTCCTGCGGCCAATTCCCCCTCGCTGATCCCAAATACCATTGACCGAACGGTTCGGTCAATATAGATAATATTCCCGCGTGGACCCTAAGGAGCCGAATCCTTTATTCAGGTTTCACGCTCCCGACCCCGACCCAAAAACCTGCCGAGACCCTGAACCAATGGTTGTAGCCGGCCGCGAACATCTGCACGTCCTCCAAGAGGAGGACAGCTCCAAGCGCCGCCAGATCCTGGATGGGGCTCGCAAAGTGTTCATGGATCTCGGTTTTGACGGCGCCAGCATGGGCGAGATCGCGCGCGCGGCCGCCGTCTCCAAGGGCACGCTCTACGTTTACTTCGCCGACAAATGCGCGCTGTTCGAAGCCATCCTCGAGCAGGAGGCGCTCGATTACGGCCAGGTCGTGTTCAATTTCGACCACGCCCGCGATGCCGAAACGACGCTGACGGATTTTGGCCAGGCCTACATCCACCTGCTCTGCCGGCCCGGCGGCGGATCGGCGATCCGTACCGTCATGGCGATCGCCGAGCGCATGCCCGACGTCGGCCGCCGCTATTACGGACGCGTGCTGGACAAGACCATCAACCGTCTGTCCGACTATCTCAAAGCCCATGTCGCCTCCGGCGATCTCACCATCGACGATTGCGATCTGGCCGCCTCGCAGTTCATGGAACTGTGCAAGGCCTCGCTCTTCCTGCCCTTCGTGTTCCAGGCCGCGCCCGCCCCGTCGGAAGAACGCATGACCGAGGTGGTCGACAGCGCGACGCGGATGTTTCTGGCGGCGTATCGGACGAAGTAGCCGCGCAGAATAAACTCTCGCCGTCATTGCGAGCGCAGCGACGCACTCCAGAATCCCTCCGCGGAAAGACTCTGGATTGCTTGTCGCCTTGCTCCTCGCAATGACGGCCGAGTTGCGCCTGTAGAAGTCTCAGCATTATATTTGGGCTCATGTCCCGTGATCTTCGCCCGCCGGTCGATATCCTCCATTACGAGATCGTTCAGGAACAGGCCTCCGCGCTTGGACGGATGGGCCGCACGCTCGAACAGGCGCTGACGCGCTTGCGCGAGTTCGACGCCGTTCACGCTGCCGCGGAGCTGCCTGCTTCGATGCAGCCGGCGAGGCGCAAGCTGGTGATGGAAGCCGGCCAGGCGCTCTGGATGTTCGTGGTGCAACGGGAGTCATCCGGCTTGCGCGACAGCCGCCACATCATGCGAACCTACAACGTCCCCGGCGAGGTGCAGCGCTGCATGGGGCTGGTCCCGGCACCGGCGAAACCGACCTCGACATGACTTTCCGATGCTTCACACCGCCTTGTCGCTGAACGCGGCGGCAAGCGTGGTGAGGAAGGACATGACGCGCTGCGTGCGCAGAGGCGGGCGGCGGTCGGAGGTGCGCAGCATCCATAGGGGTTCCCGAGACGCACGCCAGGGCGCAAGCACTTCGACCAGCCTGCCGCTGCGAAGGTCTTCGTCGACGAGCCACGCTGGTCCCCAGCCGATCCCAAACCCATTCGCGATCAGAGCGAGCGAAGCGTGCGCGTCGTCGCAAATGTGCTTGGGCTTGGGCGTGACGCGAACGGGTGCCTTGCCACGCGGGTCGGCGAAGCGCCAGGTCAGGATCTGACCGCTCGCGGGATTCCGGAAGCCGACGTGGTCGTGCGCGGAAAGCTCGTATGGAGTCGCTGGCACGCCGCGCGCCTTCAGATAGACAGGCGAGGCGCAAGCGATCCAGGAAAACGTGCAAAGCCGCCGCGCCTGATGGCCGGGCGCGCGGTCGAGGGGCCCTGAGCGGATCGCGACGTCGACGCCTTCCGCCGCGAGATCGAGAATCTCGTTGCGGAATTTGACCTCGATCTCGATTTCCGGCCGTTCCCTCAGGAACGCGGGCAGTCGCGGCAGGATGCAGGCACGCGCGAACGAGGCGGGGGCGGTCACGCGCACCCGTCCACCATCGTCGCGCGCGACTTCGCCGAGCTCGGATTGGACACGGGCGAGACTTTCGACCAACGCGCGTCCCGCCGCCATCAGCCTGTCGCCCTCTTCAGTCAGCGCCAACGAATGGGTGGAGCGATGCAAAAGCCGCAACCCGCGAGCCTTTTCGAAGCGGGCGACCGCCTTGGACATCGCCGAGGTGGTCGTCCCCGCCCGCCGCGCGGCTTCGGCGAAGGAGCCCGCCTCGACGACACGGACGAAGGCGAGGAGACGCGAGATGTCGGGAGGTAAAGTCGTTGTGGACATGCAGTCCACATAGTCATGGCTAAAGGGTCACTACAAGAGCCGTTCCTGAACGGCTAGACAAGAAGCGTCAGCGCGCGTTCTGCGGCGCTAGAAACGCGGGAAGTCCATGAACCTCATCGAAATCACCCTGCAAGCCCTTGACGCCGCCGAGCGCGCGATTCCACCCGGCCAGCCGGTTTATATGCTCAATCTGCTGCGCTACCGCACGCATGCGCGTTACGAGGACGGATTCGACGCTGCGCCCTGCTCGGGCCGCGAAGCCTTTCACGAACGCTATCGGCCGGCATTCCGGCGTCTCGCGGCCGGTAAGCCGCTCGCGCCGATATTTTCCGGGCCGGTCGTAACGAGCCTCGTCGGCTCGCCGGGCGAACGCTGGGACGAAGCGGCGATCAATGAATACGGCGATTTCGCCACCTTCCGCTCGATCGTCGACACCGAGACTTACCGGCGCGAAGTTGCCCCGCATCGGCACGCGGCGCTCGAGGATTTCCGGCTGTTCGTACTCGCCAAGGCGATGTGAACGCAGCTGAGCCTCGCAATCCGGGCCATCCGTCATATCAGGAGGGGATCTCTTCCATTCTGCACCACGCATGCAGAATGCGCCTGTCCTGTCTTACAAGCGCAAAGCAATGACCGCCTCCAGCCGGCTGATCGTGGACGCGATCGATCGGATACCCGGCAACATGGCAGAACAGCAGCGTGCCGACGGCACCGTGGCCGACGAAGAGAACATCGCCGGGACGATTGCGCGCCAGCACCGCCTCGGCCTCGCGCACGATGCGCGCCTGCGCGTCCACCGCGCGCTCCCAGCCGCGGACGCTGAGATGCGGCTGTGCGAAGAACCGGTCGGCGACCTGCTCGAATTCGACCGGCTTCAGGAAGCCGGTCGCCGAGCGGTCGTTCTCATGCATGGCCTCGCGGATTTCGATCATGATTCCCAGCGCGCCCGCGATGATCCCGGCGGTCTCGATCGCCTTGCGCTCGCCGCTGGAGATGATCTGCGTGGTGTTCGCAAGCCAGGGCGCCTGCGCCATCGTCTCGGTCCGCGCGCGTCCGACCGGGCTCAGGCCCCATTGCGGCACGGGCACATCCGGGTCGATCTGTACCTGCGGGTGGGTGAGATAACGGACGATGTCGGTTGTCATCTCAATCGTCGTTGTATTCGTCGTCTTCCTGCTTGCGCGTCGTGCTCTTGCGCGAACCGAGCGAGCCGGTGACATAGGGATCGCGACGGCCCGCGTAAGGATTGCGCTGCTGGGCCCGCCCGGCAACCTCTTCGCCGGAGACCGCGGCAGGCTGGCAGATCAGGCGGCGGCTGGCGCGGCGCATCAAATCGACGTGGATGTGATCGTAGTGATAGACGTTGGAGCCCGGCGCCAGCACCGTGGTGAAATGCACGCACGCGCCCGACTGCACGTCGCGCAGGAATCCCTGCTCTTCCGGCACGCCGCGCCAGCCATCCTTCACGGTGACGCGGCGGCCGTCGGCGAGCACGAAGGCCGCGATGTCGAGCGCATTGCCGAAGGCGTGCTCGGAGATGTGGGCGTGCGAGTTGCCGTTCATGCCGCGGCAGGAATAGGCGGAGATCTGCTTGATCTCGGCGACGCGGACGCCGAACCAGCGCATCGCCGAGGGCTGCACGGTGTCGGCGAGCCAGCGGTCGAGCTCGGATACGATCGGACAGGCCAGCGTCGCGGTCGGCTTGATCACAACCGGGCCGACGGCGGCGACGGGATTGCCCTGCGCGGGACCGAGACGCGGCAATGGTTGTTGCGCGGGCGGCTGCGAATAGGGTGCCGCCGATCGCGCCGGATAGCTCGGCGAATTCATATAGCGCGCGGCGCCCGCGGCATCGGTGCCCTCGGGCGGCAGGTCGATCTCGTCTTCCTGCGGCGCCACGCCGGGTGCGCTCAGCGACACCGGGCCGGATGGCGCGCCATAGCCGGAGGGCTGGCGCACCGCGCTCTCGGGATAGTTCGAGCGTTGCGGATAATTCTGGCTCTGCGGATAGTTCGAGCGCGGCTGCGTCACCGGCCAGCGCGGCTGGTTGCCGACGCTCCCGGGCGGGCGCAACTCCTCGTCGGCAAAGCCATAGCTGCTGGAGCCTTCGCCGAGGGCGGCGACCTTCAGCGGATACTCGGCGCCGCACATGCCTGGACCTGAGATCGGCTCGATGCGGACGATATCAGGGCTTTCCTTGACCGCGCCAGATTTCAGGCACGCCGCTTCGGCCTCGGCCCGCCACGGTTCGCGCTCGGCCTGGAAAAAACCGCGACCGCAACCCGCAAGCGAAACAAGGACGATGGAGCCGACGAGATACAAACGAACTCCGCGCGTCATGCACGCACGTTCGGTGAATTTACTTAAAGACTCTTCAACAGGTTGATTTCAGTGTTCTTTAACCATACCGGCTCGCGCGCGCTCGAACCCTGCCCGCGCTGAGTGACAGCAAGCCTGACTTTTTCGGATCGAGACTTTCTGTTAACCATAAGCCTCGCGCAAAGCGGTGCGCGTGGAGCGGGCCACCCCAGGAGCAACGTCATGACGTTCGCCGGGAGACTGAGCGTTGTCACCGCGTACCTCGCCATGGCGTTTGTCGGCGCCATCGTGCTCGGCATGGTCTAGCGGGTTCTCTTCCCTTCTCCCCTTGTGGGAGAAGGTGGCGCGAAGCGCCGGATGAGGGGTTCTATCCACTCGCATCACTGTTGGTAAGGAGAGAGACCCCTCACCCGTCTCGCCGCTATCGCGGCGAGCCACCCTCTCCCACAAGGGGAGAGGGAAGCTGCGCGGACCTACGACCGCGCGCCACTCCATTGCCGCGAGGTCGTGATCAACTGCTCCCGGTGCTCCTCGACCCGCGTCCAGTCGTTGCCGGTGCACCAGAAGTAGCCGATCGCACAGGCTTCGACGCGGAGCTTGCCGGAGGCCGTCAGCGTCATCCTGCCGTAATAGGTACTGCCGCTGGAGCGGCTATAGATGCTGCCGGTCCAGACGTCGTGCGTCTTCGGCTTCATGTTGACGAGCACGCTCTCGCCCCGGTTCGATGCTTCGGTGAGCACGAAGCCGCAAAGCGCAGGTCCACAGCGTTCGATGCGGACCGTGCCCTTGGCACCGGTGCTCTCCCATTCGCCGAGCGGAGAATAGGCCGGCTCCTCGTCGCCGCGCTGTGCGATCGTCGTGCCCTGCTTGATCTCGGGCTGCGGGGCAACGACCGGCGGCTCCAGACGCGGCGGGGCGAGCGCAACAGTCTGCGGTGCCTCGAGTCTTGGCGCCGGCGGAGCCACGACGGGCTGCGAAGTCGTAGCGGCAAGAACGGGCGCGGGCGGGGCCGGTGGCGGAACCACAGCCACTGGCGCCGGCCTGATCGGAGCGATCGGCTGCGGCGCCTGCACGACCGGCGCAAGTGCCGGCGCCGTCCCGACATCTTCCGTCGTCCGCAGGCTGCGACCGGAAATCGAAACACAGGAACTGGACCGGCAATTGCGCGGCGCCTCGACATGGAACCGGTGGCCGCCGATCGAGAAGGCGTAGGAACCGGCCTGGGCCGCGGGCGCACTCGCCATCAGTGCGATCACCATGCCAAGCGAAGTCACAAGCCGCGTCATCGACCCCTCCCCTCTGTGTCGCGACGAGACTACGCGGGATGCACGGCGGCCGAATGTGCGCTGCCTCACCCAAGGACGACAGTCTCTCGTGACGTCCATCACGGAAGGCCTGACCGGCCGGGCGTAGGGTCGAACCACGCTTCATCCACCGGCGACACCAGTCCATATCGGGCCCGCGCCATTTTCGGAGGTTGTCATGAACAAGCTCACCATCGCCGCCACCGCGCTCTTCCTCGCTTCGACCGCCGCAGCCCATGCCGGCAATACGATCTCGTTCCAGATCGAAGGCCAGCACATCCGCATCGAGACGCCGCGCAACTGCGCTTCGCTCAATTGCGTCACCATCGTCGCGCCGGGCCTGTCCGACAAGCCGATCAAGCTGAACAACATCAACCTCAAGGGCCTTGGCGGCTCCAAGGACGATGACATCGACACGACGCCGGCTCCGGCGACCACGACCGCGCAACCCGCGCCGGCTCCGGTGCAGCAGCAGCCGGTGCAGCAGGCTCCGGTGCAGGCGACCGCGCCTGCGGCTGCTCCCGCTGCTCCGGCGACGACGGTTGCCGCCGCTCCGTCCGTTGACGCGGCGACACAGCCCGCGCCCGTGGCTGCGCCCGCTCCCGTCGCGGTTGCTCCCGCGCCGGCCCCGGCTCCGGTTGCCGCCGCGCCCGTGGCGGTTGCCAATACGCCGATCGGCATCTGGGCGACCGAAGAGAACAAGGGCAATGTCCGCGTCGAGCAGTGCGGCGCCAACCTTTGCGGCTATGCCGAGAAGACCAACGAACGTATCCTGATCAACATGAAGCCCGAGGGCTCGAAGTGGAGCGGCCGCATCCACGATCCCGACTCCGGCCGCAACTACGACTCGACGATCGCGATGAAGGGCGCGAACGCGATGCGTGTGCAGGGCTGCGCCTTCGGCGGCATGTTCTGCGGCGGCCAGATCTGGAAGCGCGTCAGCTGACAGTGAAGCTGTCATCCCCAACATATGCACACTCATCGTCATGCCCGGGCTTGTCCCGGGCATCCACGTTCTTAATGTCGCGCGTCAAGACGTGGATGGCCGGGTCAAGCCCGGCCATGACGGCGTGGAGACAAACCAGGCTGAAGCCAGCACCTGGCGCCGTTTGAACGTTCGCCCCTCCCGTGCGACACATGTTCATCCGCCATTCAGCTGACCCCGGCTGATATCGGCGGATCTCGCCTCGCGTTCTCACCGGGACATCCTCGTGACTTCATTGGTGGCTTGGCGCCGCTTCGTGTTCGCGCTCGTACTGCTGGCATTGCCGCCGGCCGGCGCCCGCGTGGCGCTCGCAGCCGATGCGATCGAGCTTGCTCAGGCCCAGCCGCAAGCACAACCGACGCCCGCCCCCTCGCCGGCGCCATCGGCCTCGCCGGCACCGGCCACCGACGCGCAACCCGCCGCCGTCGAGCCGATCGGCAACGTCGCGACCGTCGCCGGAATCGCGACCGTGATCCGCGACAGGAACTCCTATCCGCTGCGCGTGCGCGACGACATCTATCTCAACGACGTCGTGCAGACCTCGTCGAACTCCTCGCTCGGCATCACCTTCAACGACGCGACGACATTCAACCTCTCGGCCAGCTCGAAGATCACCATCGACAATTACGTCTACGAGGACGGCGGCAAGCAGAACGCAGGCGTCTTCGATATCGGCAAGGGCACGGTCGCGTTCGTCGCCGCGGCGGTGGCCAGGACCGGCAACATGAAGATCACCACGCCGACGGCAACGCTCGGCATCCGCGGCACCACCGGCGTCGTCGACGTGCCGGAAGGCGCAGCCGCAAACCGCACCAGCAACGTCAACATCAAGCTCTACCCCGACGCGGACGGGCGGGTCGGTCACATCGACATCGACGAGCGCACCAGCGGCACGCGGCTCGGCGCGCTGACGCAGGCATCGAGCGGCTTTGCGATCCGGCCCGGCGCCGGCGGCCCCGGCGGCGGCATGCGCTTCGCGGCCGTGCCGATCACGATCCCCGCTCAGCAGATCGCGCGCGACCGCGGCTTCGTCAGCCAGGTGCATCTGGCGCAGACCACGGGCCGGCAGATCGTCACCGAGCAGCGCGACTTCCGCCGCGCCAATCCCGGCGCGAGCAGCCGCATCCCGCGTCCGCTCCAGCCGCAGCAGCAACAATTGCCGCCGAATGCATCGCCAGGTCAGCAGCAGCCGCGGCCGAACGGCCAGCCCGGTCAGAACAACCGTCCGGGTCAGCAGCAGCCGGGCTCGCCGGGACGCCAGGGCGCGCAGCCGCCGCAGCGGCAGGGCCAGGGACAAGGCGGCGCGGTGCAGCCGGGTGGCCCGCGCGCGGGTCAGGGCCAGCTGCAACAGGGACAGCAGCAAGGTGCGGGACCTCCAACGCGTCCCGGGCAAGGCACCCTGCCGAACGCCGCGCCGCAAGCCCAGCCGCAGCGCGGTGGGCAGATTCAGCCTGGAGGCGTCGTGCCGTCCCCAGCTGGCGTGACACCGCAGCCCAGCCCGCAGCCGCAACTGCCGCGTACCGGCATGCAGCCCGGCCAGCCGCCGGCGACTCAAGCGCCCGGCCTACAGCGCCCTGGCGGATTGCAGCAGCGCCTCCCTGCCGCGCAGCGTCCCGCAGCCCCGCGCAAACCGGCGCCCGCTCCGAAGGAGAAGGAGCGGCGTTGACTGTCGACGCGTCCGCACGGCAGCGCCGGAGAAGCACCGCTCTCTCCTCCGTCATTGCGAGCGCAACGAAGCAATCCAGAGCCCCTCCGCGGGAAGATTCTGGATTGCTTCGCTGCGCTCGCAATGACGATCTGGAGGGAGCATGCGCTCTCGCAACGGACCAACTCGCGGATGCTCCCTCATCAACGAGCGGCGCGAAAAAATCTCACGCCTCGCCGCGCAACCAGGCCTTCACCTTCTGCAGCAGGCCATGCCGCAGCTCATCGACGGAGTCGGCTTCGGCCGGGGTCAGGGTCTCGACGTCGTCGGCCGCGAGCGGTGGTGTCGGCTCGGACGACGACACCAGCCCCGCCGCCGCAAGCGCGATCGGGCCGATCTGGGTCAGGAAGGCGCGCTCGTATTCGCGCGACAGCCGCGCGAGCGCATCGTCCAGCGTCAGCCAGTCCACCGCCTTGATGTCGTTCATCAGCTTGCGGACCGGGCCCCCATCGGCCTCCATCCGCCAGAAATGCACGACCTTGGAGCGCCCGCCCGACTGGTAGACCAGCGTGCCGAGGAATTCGTGGATGGCGACCTCGTGGCCGGTCTCTTCCAGCACCTCGCGGTGCGCGGCCTGCTTCGGCGTCTCGCCGTCGTCGAGCTTGCCCTTGGGCAAGACCCATTCGTTGCGCTTGCGCTGGCGCACCACCGCGATCAGCGGCGGCTCGCCACGCCGCAGCACAATACCACCCGCCGCCATCACCGGCGCCCGCGCCATCACCAGATCCGTATCGTCAATTCGTCCCCGCAGACGATATAGGCGGCGGGGACGGCGGATTGAAGGCTAGTCTTTTCGGAGCAGCGCTTGACCCGCCCGAATGCGGGTGCCTTCGGCGATGCCGTCGCAGAACGAAAAATCGCCGGGCGCAAGGATGATGATGGTGGAGCCGTGCTCGAACCAGCCGAGCTCCTCGCCCTTGCTCACGCTGACATCGCACGGGAAGTTGACCGGCCCCCGCGTCTGCGCGTTCAGCACCATGTCGAGGAAGTGCAGGCGGATGCTTGCGACCAGGATCGCGGCGACCGGTACCAGCGTCACGGCTTCACCCGAACTGAGATGCGCGCGGATGACCGCGCGCTCGTTCTTGCAGAACAGGCGCTCGACGCGCTTCAGCGCGATCGGGTTGACGTTCCAGACGTCGCCATGGATCAGCGTGACGCGCTCGATATGCGCGTCAAAGGGCGCATGGAAGCGGTGATACATGCTCGAGGTCAGCCGCAGCGTGACGAAGCTTCCGTTGCGATGCTGGTCGACCAGCGCGGAATCGCCGAGCAGGTCGAGCAGCGAATAGGGCGCTCCCTTGACCTGGAACAACTCGGTGTCCGCGATCCGGCCATGGGCGCCGACGATGCCGTCCGAGGGGCTGGCTACGACGGAAGGGTCCGGATCAAAGGGCCGCAGGCCCGGCTTGAGCTCCCGGGTGAAGCAGTCGTGCAGGCTCTTGAAATGGGT